>RFSE01000102.1 GCA_009924135.1 Pseudomonadota bacterium
CTGGGTGAACCTGTTCTTCCCGCTGTTCATGAACTTCCAGACCGAGCAGGGCGTGTTCGTGATGATCGGTCAGTCGTTCTTCCCGTCGGTTTATCTGGGCGTCGTGCCGCTGACGCTGGCATTGCTGGCAGTGTGGCGGGTACGGACGCCGGAGGTGAAAGTGCTCGGCGTGGCGACCCTGCTGGCCGTGCTGCTGGCCATGGGTGAGCACACGCCGCTCTGGGGCTGGCTGCGTGCGGTGCTGCCGCTGGGCGTGATGCGCTTCCCGGTGAAGATGCTGCTGCTCGCAGGGTTCACGGTGCCCCTGCTGGCGGCGTGGGGAATTCGTCAACTATTCGATCACCCAACTGTGGATCGGGCTACCACCGAACGATCCATCCGGAATGAGGTTGGAAACGCCATTGGCGTGCTTGGCTTGGTCCTCTGCCTCGGCCTCGTAGCCGGCTTTACAGGCGACATCCTGCCGGAGTCAGCCGGAGTCAGCCATGCGATCCGCAGCAAGACTCTCAGAATGCTATCCGAAACCCTGGGCTTCGCCTTAGCCTTAGCCATCGTAGCCAGTCGGGTGTTCTACCAGGACCGGCGGCTTGACCGGTGGACCCCATTGCTCGTGTTGATAATGATTCCTCTTTGCGGTGCCACCTCCCTGCCCGACCTCAACCCCACCATCCCCGCCTCCGCCTTCCAACCGGGACTCGCCGCTGCCTACCACGAGAGCAAGGGCGCGCTGACTCCCGCGCCGAAGCTCGGCGAATCGCGCATCATGCTCAGTCCGCAGGCCGAACGCCTGCTGCACACGCGCATGGTGCCGAAATTTTACGACGACTTCATCGGCGAACGCCTCGCGCTCTGGGGCAACCTGAACCTGCTCGACGGCCTGCCCAAGGTGAACGGTGCCTCCACGCTCGTAACGTGGCAGTGGAACGAAGTGGAGAACTTCCTTTACGGCACCACGAACCCCGCGCCCGCGAACCTCATGGACTTCCTCGGCGTCACACACACAACCAAGGCCGGCGAGTTGATGCAGTGGGAACGACGCGAGACGGCCATGCCGCTGGTGAGCGCAGGGCAACGCCCGGTGCCCTACACCACCACCAACAGAATGCCACCGATCTTCGACCCGGCCTGGAATCCCCGCGAAGTGGTCTTCGTCGAGCATAAGCGCGGCGGCATTTACCCTGACTATCTCTCGACCAACCGAGTGGCGGCGAAAGTGCTCACCGTCCGGATCGGCGCGACGAGCATCGAAGCCGAGGTGGAAAGCCCGGAGGAAAGCGTCGTGGTGATCGCACAAAATGATTACCCTGCTTGGGGCGCGTCACTCAACGGCAATTCCGTACCTTTGGAACGCGCCAACCACGCCTTCCTGGCGATCCCCATCCGTTCCGGCAAGAGCACCATCCGCCTCTACTGCGTGGACTGGCCTTTCCGCATCGGTGCAGGTATTTCGCTCGCCTCGGTCCTGGCTTGCCTCGTCCTCTGGCGGCGGGCATCGAAAGAAGGCTGACACCGCGCGGGCACTTGCTAGAGTCCGCCCATGACCGCTGTGACCAAATGTCTTTGCGCGCCTTTGCTGGGCGCTTTTCTGGCTTGTTCGACGCTTCCTTCGGCCACCGCCGCGTCCGCGTCCCATGACGCAGCGCTGGCCCGGCTCGCGCCGCTGGTCACGGACCCGCACCCGCGCGTGCGTGCCGAGGCCGTGCGGGCGCTGGCGAAAATCCCCTCTGCCAAGGCCGCTGAACTCGTGCTCGTCGCCGCCGATGGCATCGGAGCCGATCCGTTCCTCGAGTACGCGGTCTGGCTCTCGATCAACGACCTCGCGCAGCCCTTCCTCGCCGCGCTCGAATCCGGCGCGTGGGTGCCGGACTCGCCCGCGAAGCAAAAGCAGTTGGAATTCGCCATGAAGGCGCTCGACCCCGCGCTCGCTTCTTCGAGCGTCGCCAAGATTCTCGCCGCCAAGCCGCTCACGAAGGACGGAGCCGGCCCGTGGATCGAACTCATCGGCGCAGCCGGCGGACCGGCCGAGGTCAACCGGCTCTGGGAGCAGGTCGTGGCGCGCAACTTCGACACCCCCGCGCTCAACCGCGCGCTCGGCGCGCTCGCGTCCGCCGCGCGCCTGCGCAACGTAAAGCCCGCCGGTGATTCCGCACCCGGCATGTCCCTGCTGGCTTACGCGACCTTTCCCACCCGCGTGGCCTACGTGGACCTGCTCGGCGCGTGGAAGAATCCCGGCGCGGCCTTCGCCGAGATGGTCAAGCTGGCTGGTGATGAAAAAACGCCGGCAGAAGTCCGCACAGCCCTGTTTGCCGCGTTCCGCGAGTTGGGCGCGATTGGGCCCGTGCTGGGCGCGCTGCAGCCGCTGGCCGCCAAGACTTCGCCGGTCCCCGTGCGTCGCGCCGCCGCCGTCACGCTGGCCTCGCTCCAACCCGGCAAGTTCGCCGGTCTCGCTCTGGATGAAATCGCCGACACCAAGACCGAGGCCGAGGCGCTGGACCTCTGGCGCGGCGTGCTCGGCACCAAGGGTGCGGCGAAGCTCTTCGCCGAGAAGGTGGCCGGCAAGACCGAATTGCCGCCGCACGTGGCCACCTCCGGCCTGCGCGCGGCGCGCGAGAGCGGCCAGGCTGATCCTTCGCTCATCGCCGCCCTCACCAAGATCGCCAACATCACCACGCTTTCCCCGGACAAGCTCACGCCCGCGAAGCTCAAGGAACTCGCGGACCTCGCCCTAAGCAGTGGCGACCCGACACGCGGCGAACGGGTTTACCGCCGGGCGGAACTCGGCTGCACGCTGTGCCACAGCATCGGCGGCGTCGGGGGCAAGGTCGGCCCGGACATGACCAGCGTGGGCGCGGCCGCCCCGGCGGATTACCTTGTCGAGTCCGTGTTGCTGCCCAGCGCGAAGATCAAAGAGGGCTTCCACAGCCTGACGGTCGAGACGAAGGATGATCAGGAGTTCAACGGCATCCTCATCCGTGAAACCGGGCAGGAACTCATCCTCCGGAACTCACAAAATCAGGACGTAAGCGTGCCCAAGACGAACATCCGCAAACGCGCGAACTCGCAGTTGTCGCTCATGCCGTCGGGCCTGATGGACACCGTGTCAGAAGGGGACCGCAACGATCTCATCGCGTTTCTGAGCCGCCTGGGCAAGCCGGGTGAATTCGACGCAAGCAAGGGCGGCGTGGCGCGCGTGTGGCGGGTACTGCCGGTGACGCACCGCATGGACCAGGGCGGCTGGGACAAGATCACGAAGGGCGACTTCACCGCAAAGTGGACGGCAATGGAATGCGGCCTGAAGGAAGGTCACACCTGGAGCTCACTGGCCTCGCTGGTGAACGGCGCGCTGCCAAAGTCTGAATTCGCCACGCTGGCGGATGTGCCCAAGCACGTGACCCTCACGAGCCTGTTCGTCGGCACGACGTTTACCGTGGCCAAGGGCGGCCCCGTGACCTTCCGGGTTGATGGTCCGGCTAAGACGGAAGCTTGGCTAAACGGCCAGCCCGTGAAGGCACCGGGCGCGGCGCTCACCACGACGCTCCCGGCTGGCACGCACACGCTGGTCATCCGGCTGGATGGCGCGCAGCTCCCGGAGAAGCTCAAGGTGAGTTCCGGCGACGTGGCCTTTGCGACGAATTGACCAGCCGCCGTCTCGATTTAACACCTTTCATACTATGTTCATCCTCGACGCCCATCTCGATCTCGCCATGAACGCGCTGGAGTGGAACCGCGATCTCACGTGGTCCCTCGAACGCATCCGCCGCCGCGAACTCGTGCAGAACGACAAGAAGGACCGCGCCAACAACACGCTGTGCTTCCCCGAACTCCGCCGCGCTGAAGTGGGCATCTGTGTGGCCACGCAGATCGGTCGTTGGTCGCCTTACTTCCACCGGTTGCCCGGTTGGGCTTCGCCGCATCAGGCCTGGGCGCAAACCCAGGGGCAGCTTGCGTGGTATCGCGCCATGGAGGAGGAAGGCGAGCTGGTGCAGATTCGCACCGCCGCGCAGCTCGAAACGCATTTCAAGTTCTGGCAGAAGCTCCCGCCGCTGGATGAGAAGGCCTACATCGTCGAATCCCGCCGCAAGCCCGCGAAGCCGCCCATCGGCTACATCCTCAGCCTCGAAGGCGCGGACTCACTCATTACGTTGAAGCATCTGGAGCGCAGCTACGCGGATGGTCTCCGCGCCCTTGGCCCCGCACATTACGGCCCCGGCGTCTATGCCCACGGCACCGATGCAGAAGGTGCGTTGCCCGCGCGCGGCAAGGAACTGCTCAAGGAGATGGACCGCCTGGGCATGATCCTGGACAGCACGCATCTCAACGACGAGTGCTTCTGGGACGCGATGGAGATCTTTCAGGGGCCGGTCTGGGCCAGCCATCAAAACTGCCGCGTGCTCGCGCCGTGGAACCGCCAGTTTGCCGACGACCAGATCAAGGCCGTCGTCGAACGCGGCGGCGTGCTGGGCATGGCCTTCGACGCCATCATGATGGTGCCCGGCTGGATCCACAACCGGAGCAAGCCCTCGGACTTCAACCTCAAGATCGAGCGCATCTGTGACCATATCGACCACATCTGCCAGCTCGCCGGCAGCGCCAAGCACGTAGGCATCGGGACCGATCTCGATGGCGGCTACGGCAACGAGCAAACGCCGATGGACCTGAAGTCGATCTATGACCTTCAGACGATCCCCGGCCTGCTCAAGAAGCGCGGCTACAAGAAGGGAGAGATCGAAGGCATCATGTCCGGGAATTTCGTGAACTTCCTGCGCAAGCACCTGCCGGTGTGAGCCGTCCCGGTAGCGGTGGTTGATGACCGACGAACGGTGCGGCCAGCCCGGACACCGAGTCAGCGGTCTTCAAGGGTAGCGCAGACTTGCAGTCTGCTGTTTCGTCGGCTTGGAGCCGGCAGGCCATCCCTCTTTCCGTGCTGTTCGGAAAAGTGCGTGGCGTCAGCGGGTTGCAAACCCGCGAAACAGCAGGCTGCAAGCATGCGCTACAATCCACGAGTTGCCGCGCTACTTCGGAGTACAAGCCCTGACGCTACCTTGCGTTGCCCTGTCACGGCCAGCGTTCAAAACCTCGGCGCGGGAGCGACCACCAGAGACGGCCGACCGCCGTCGGCGACAGCCAGCCCCGCAAGCCGCTCGTGAGCAATGGCAGTAAGTCGAGCGTGTATCGGCAAACGAACCGGGTAAGCCACTTCGGTTGGCGGCCTGACGGAAATTGCAGGGAGAAAACTTGATAACGCACCGGCGTGCCATCGAGGTCAAACCCGCCCCGTTCGGTCAGTAGGGGGCGACTACCGAAAATATGAAGCACCAATCCGGTGAGGAGGCCGTACGGCACAAGGAAAACGCACAGGAGCAACAGCACCAGCCATTGGCATCCAAATATCAGTCTGGCTTTCATGGCGAACTGCCATCGGGCGATGACCGGCCAGTAGTGCGGCAGCCCGGACACCGCAGTCAGTGGGCCATCACCTGTGGCGCAGATTAGCACGAAATCGCTGTTTTCATTTGGACAAAAAGTATCTCAGAGACAGTGACAGGACTGCGCCCAAAACACCGTACAGAACCACCTTCCACACTGGCCATTCCACAATGTCACGGACAGTGCCTGAATCCATTGCAGCCGGCGCAGAATCAGGTTCTCCCGCCGTTTCAGGGCTAGCAGGCCCATATTTTTCTCCGTCATCTCCCTGAACTACTGCACGCAGTTGTTCGGCAAGTTTGACCATCTTGTCGATCAGTTCTGGGTTCGGGTTTTTGGTGTCAATTCTTCCATCCTCCCAACAAATCCAGGACGCAGCGCCGGTTTTAGCACTTTTCCAATCTGCGTAGTTTGCCCCCATCATGCTTGGATAGGTAAACTCCGAGTCCGCACGCACACACCCTTCAAATTCTTCTATTGTGATATCGTCCCCATCTTGAAACCAAAGCTCGCGCCGGGTGATGTGGAGATCGTAACCCATGGGGGGTTTCCGCTGCCCAATGAGGCTGCTACTTCGCCTTCAAATTCTTCAGGGCATCGCGCACGCGGGCGGCCTGCTCGTAGTCCTCGCGGGAGACGGCTTCCTGCAAGGCCTGCTCCAGCCGTTGCCGCTCGGAAAGCTGCTGGGGCGGTTCGGCCTCGGGCTTGTCTTCGCGCTTCTCGCGGTTGTTGCGGAGGTTTTCCAGCCATTGCTCCAGCGAGGCGATCTCGCCCGACTGGTCGGCCAGTTCCGGGCGTTCGAAGGCGACGTAGAACTCGCGGATGGCGGCAATGCCGTTTTCCACCTCGCGCGCGGTGGCGGCGAATTCCTTCTTCTCCAGCGCAATCATGCCCTTGGCCCGGGTATGCATGAGCAGGAGCTGCGGGCGGAACTGCTGTAGCGCCCACGACAGTTCGTCGGTCTCGGCGAACTCATCCACAAAGTCAAAAACCTCCAGGTTCCGCTCGGCGTCCCGCACTACGGCGGCGTAATCGCCCAACTGGTAGAGGCAGATGTAGCGGTGGTGATACTGGATGGCCTCCTGCTGGAGCCGCGCGCATTCCTCGCCGCTGAGGACGAACTCCTCATCGCTGCCTTCGTGGGCCGCGCGGTGCTTTTCCAACTGGTTGACCAGATGGTGGAAGAGCGATTCGTGGCCCAGCGGGCGTTTGCCGTCCGGCCGGCCCTCGGCGTTCATCTGGAGCACGCCCAGGTCCAGTCGTAATTGGATTTTCTCCGATCCGTCCTTGGACTTGAACCGGCGGACCAGCACCTGGCCGGGCTTGTATTCCCAGGAGTCCAGAAGGCGCGAGATGTCGTGCTTCATCGCCGTCAACATGGCAGCGACCTGGCGAGGCGTCAATTGCCGGAAGCGATTTTCCCGGCGTCAGGCCACCGGCGGATCTACGGGAAAACCCAGCTCGCGCAACCGCTGAATCTTGTAGGTAAGGGCGCGCCGGCTGATGGCCAGCGTCCGGGCCGTCTCGGTACGGTTGAAATCGTGGCGCTTCAAGGTCTGGAGGATGGCATCGCGCTCGATCTCCTCCAGCCGCTGCGCCTCGCTGGAACTGGCCGGTCCGGCCCCCTCGTTGGCCCGGACGCGCGTGGGCAGGTGCTCTGGCAGGACCACGCCACCCCGCGAGAGCAGCGCGGCGCGCTCCATCGCATTGCGCAGCTCGCGGACATTGCCAGGCCAGGCGCAACGCTCCAGGCACTCGATGACCGCCGGGCCGAACCGCGTCTTGTCCCCGCCGAACTGGGCGATGAAATGCGCTGCCAACGGAAGAATGTCCTCGCGCCGCTCGCGCAGGGGGGGCACGTCCAGCTCCACCACCGCCAGCCGGTAAAACAGGTCTTCGCGGAAGCGGCCTTCCTTGATGAGCGTTTCGAGGTTTCGATTAGTGGCCGCGAGGATGCGGGCGTTGGTCTGGAGTTCCTTGCCGGACCCCACGCGCCGGAAGCGGCCCTCCTGGGTCACCCGCAGGAGCTTGGCCTGCAACTGCGGCGACATTTCGCTGATCTCATCCAAAAAGATGGTGCCGCCATCCGCCTCCTCGAACCGGCCCGTGCGGGACTGGTGCGCGCCCGTGAACGCGCCCTTCTCATGCCCGAACAGCTCGCTTTCGAGCAAGGTCTCGGGGATGGCGGCGCAATTCACCTTCACCAGCGGCCCCTTTGCGCGCGGACTCCAGCCGTGGATGGCATCGGCCAGGACTTCCTTGCCCGCCCCGCTTTCGCCGGTGATGAGCACGCGGCTCTCGGACGGCGCGATCAACGCCGCGTCGTGGAACACCGCGCGCATGAGCGGACTCACGGCCACGACGTTCGCCGGCAACGGCTGCTCGTCGCGCGGCGCGGCTGCGGGAGCCTGCGTGCCGGTGATTTGCTCGACGGTGCGCAGCAGCTCGTCGAGATCAATGGGTTTGGAGAGGTAGTTCACCGCGCCATCGCGCATCGCGCCGACGGCCTCGCGGATGTCCGCGTAGGCGGTGACAAGCAGCACAGGCAGCGTGGGGTGAAGCTGGCGGGCGCGCCGGAGCGTTTCGAGACCCGTCATGCCGGGCATCCGCACGTCCGAAATCATCATGCTCACCGGGGCAGAGGCCAGCAGCTTAAGCGCGGCCTCGCCGGAATCCGCGACGAGCGGGTGGTGGCCGTTGCGTTCGAGGAAGGTCGTGAGCAGGCTGCGCTGGCCCGCGTCGTCATCCACGATGAGGATGCGCGGCGCGGCGGGGTCGATGGGCTTCCCGGACATGGCAAGCAACGGGTCAGAATGGAATTCCGTCATCGGCCGCTGCGATCTCGCGCAGCACTGCGGCCATCTTCAGCGCCGTCTGGGCCGCCTCGGTGCCCCGGTTGAACTCGCGGCTCAGGCATCGTACGCGGGCCTGTTCTTCGCTGGTGAACACCAGCACTTCATGGATCATCGGCACGCCCGTGGTCACGGCCAGTTCCATCAAGCCCGCCGTCACCGCCTCGCCCACGTGCTGGGCGTGCGAGGTCTGGCCCTGCATGATGACGCCGAGGCAGATCACGGCATCCAAGGGCGGATGCTGTCGCGCCAGCACGCCGGCCACGACCGGCACCTCGAAGGCACCCGGCACGCGCACGACGCGCACTTCCGCCGCGCCGGCCCGTTTCAACTCGGCCCGGGCGGCCCGCAACATGCCATCCACGTAGCGGGGGTTGTATTCCGAGGCGACGATGGCAAACCGCCCGCCGGACTTGGCCGGCCGGACCCGTGAACGAACTGGCTTCAACATGCGGTCATTCCGGGTGTCCGCCGCGTGCGAGTCAATCTGATTTCGACCATCCGCAAAGCGCGGGCACCCAGCGCAGTACCACAAGCCCGCCATCCAGCGATTGCCAGAAGCGCATACCACTTTCTTGCCAGCATCCAAACAGGCTTCGGCTGTCCCGGAGGGACTTTCGACTTAAGCCCGGCGTTCAACGCCGGGTTGGGCTGGGAACTGCGTCCCGTCCCGAAGGGACGGCTGAACGATCAACCCCAGGCCCGCCCATTCAGTCGTCCCTCCGGGACTGGGCTCTTCTCCCCATCTTTCCCGGCGTTGAAACGCCGGGCTATTTTCAATTGTCCCTCCGGGACGAATTCCCCAACAAGCACCGCAATCTCAGTCGCCTGGATGGTGGGGCTGCAAGAAACTGAGTCGCGCCCCATTGCCAAGAGCACCGACGGTCGTGATTGACGCCCACGATGATTCGCGTAGTGCTTACGCTGTAGGACGGCGGAAACGCGAACTTAGACCGGTCAAAGCCTGTACGTTCCAATTTGTTCTGCCGTGGTCTCAAAACCGCATTGTTGTTCCTGACCAGGCGTTCGCTTTGATTGCTTCATTTATTAAATCGTCGAGAGTGTCATGCGTGCGCATCGATGGCATCGATCCGTCCCTCATGGAGAGGCGTACAATTTTTCCGGAATTTTTGTCAGCAATTCCTATTGCTAACCAATCGACACTTCCGTCCCAAAACAACGGAAAACTACATCCGAAATCAGCCGCTAATCTGGAATGAACGACCGCGCATTCTTTATGGCTCTCAAAGTGGTGGAGCATCGTTTTAAAATTCAAAAACATAAATCCAGTATTTGGAAATAGGCTCTCAAATCCTGACATAGACGGGTCTAACCGGCATCCGTTTTTCCACGCAAAAACGGAGACAATCTCACTTACAGAATTATGTACTTGGTGCTTCTGAAGCAGTCTGACAATTTTTTCTTCTGGAATTCCAGGCAATAACCGCTCGGCAATTTTGGATTCACCTCCACCACGGATTTTTCCAATTGCTCCAATAATTGCTTTGTATTCAACTTGCTACGCATCAATAAGCCCCTGTTTCTGCTTCAAATCCAGCAAAAAGACAACGACTTCAAGACAAGATTCGATCGAATTAACCTCTGGGATGAGTCCCGTAATCAATCCACCACTTCGTAGAGCGTGCCACCCAGGACGAACTGCACGTTGCGGCCCAGCGCGAGCCATTGGGCCGCCCGCGGCTCCTTGCCCAGCAAGACGAAATAGTCCGCCGAGCCAAACTGGAGTTTCACGACCTTGGCATCCTTGAGCTGCTGTGCCTCCGCGTCCACCCATTGGGCACCGTTCTGATAGAAGCTCTTGCCCCCGACAAACTGGTTTTGCTGCGCATACGTGGCGATGCGTGCTGCCGCGTCCGCCACGGGAGATTGCGTTGCCTTCGCACTCGTGCTCACATGGAGAGCTGGCAAGCCCGTCACCGGTGCGCCGGACGGAACCGGCGAGGCCGGCTGCGGGCCGCTGTAACTGCGGACCACGGACCGGTTGGCCATGGATTGCGATGCCACCGACTGGTTCGCTGCTTTTAGTTCATAAGTCGCCTGTGCTCCGCCCACCGCCACGCTGCCGTCCTTGAGCTTTTTGAAGCTGTCGTAGGACTCGGCCGCCTGCCGGCCCGCATCACGGTCGGTCTGGAGCTGGGGCATGAGGCGGCGGCCCATGGTCACGTTGCGTTTTGCTTCGTCCTCGGTGATGAGCCAGGCCGTGTAAGGAGTGACGATGCTGTATTTGCGCGCGAGCACGGTGACTTCCTCCTTTAACTCCCCGTTCTCGCCGCGCAAGCGGATCTCATCCAGCAGATAGCCGACGCGCCGCGTGGCCCACAGGCGCGGGATGAAATCGTGCTCACCACCCTTGTCACCGAAATCAACCTGGTAGCTGAACGAACGGGCTTCGCCAGCGACACTCCCGGAAATCGTGAGTTTACCCTTCACCTCGCCGGTGTAGCGGCCCGCCAGTACCAGTTGCTCACCCTTGAAGAGGTCGGGCAGGGGCGACGGGTACAGCTTCGTCACGCGCACGCCCTCGGGGAAGGTCACCTTCACGTTCGCCAGCGCCGGTTCCTTGATTTTCGAGTAAAAGGCCGAGAGCTTCACTTCGAGGTCCTCCTCCGGCAGCACGTAGGTGCTGAAGGCCTTGGTCTCGTCGGCGAGCTTGTCCAACAAGTGCGTGTTTACGTCCGTGCCAATGCCGAAACAGAAGATGCGCGTGAGCCCGCTACTGTGCTCCTTCACGTTGCGGAGAATGGCGTTTCCATCAGTTACGCCAATGGTGGGCAGGCCATCGGTAAGGAACACCACGACGTACTGGCGGTCAGCCTTGGGCGAACGCAGGGCCATCGCCTTGCGTAACGCGTCATCAATGGCCGTCGAACCGAGGGGCTTTAATCCTTTGATAAAATCCTGTGCCCGGCGCCGATTCGGTTCACTGGCCTCGGCCAGATGGTCGAACAGCGGCTCGACCTCCGTCGAGAAGCGCAGCACCTCGAACCGGTCGGTGTCATTGAGATTTTCAACGCAGAAGGCGAGCGCCTTCTTGGCCTGGTCGAGCTTGCCGCCCGCCATCGACCCGGAGGTGTCGAGCACGAAGCACACGTCCTTGGGCACGACTTTCCCCTTCGTGCTCACGTCGGGAGCGGCGAGCAGGATGAAATAACCGTCTTCACCTGCAACCTTGTGGGTGAGCAGGTTCGCGCTCAGTTCGCCGGCCTCGAAGGCGAAGAAGAGTTGGAAATCCGTGTCGGGTTTCACCTCGGTCGCTTCGAACCCGACGGTCGCTTTGCCGCCGTCGCGATGGAGGGAAACCGGATGGCTCGGCGACCAGATGGACTTGATCGGCCGCTGGCCGGCGAGTTCCACCTTGAAGCTGACGTTCTTCAGCGGCCGGGCGGAGAACTTGGCCGTGTTCAGCGGGGCGACATAGTTCAACAGGCCGCCATCCGCCTTGAGCACCTGCGTGTAGCTGAGGCTCACGCGCTTCTTGCCATGCGGCTCGATCGGGAAAATGCGCACGCGAAAGACATCCTGACCGATGTATTCGAGCAGCGCCGGATCGCGCATCGTACGGACGATGTTTTCGTAGATGCCGCGCGCCTTGTCGGCGGCGAGCAGTTCGGCGTCCACCTTCTTGCCGTCGATTTCCATGGTGAACTTGTTGAGCTGTGCGCCCTTGGGCACGGGCAGGAGGAACGTGCCTTCGAGGCGCGTGCCGTTCGGGTTGTAGAACTCCTGATCGATGGTCGTGACCGCCACCTGATCGGTGATGCGCGCGTTGACCTGATGGGAAACCACCTCCAGCGGGGCGAAGCTGTAAGGTCGCGGCGGAACAATCGGCCGGGGCGGAGCAAAGATCGGTGGATTCGACGGTAACCGGCGTTCGTCCACCCCTTCGGTGACGACGATGAGACCGGCAGCGAAAGCGGCTTGCTGGGAAAACAGGGCGACGAAGCCGACGAGCAGGGCTAACGAGCGTTTCATGCCCGGTTAGACGGCGGGCACCAATAAATGCTCCCGCCCCGCAGAACCCCTCCCCATTTTCAGACAGGCTCTAACGCCGAAGTTCCACCCCGAGCGTGGGACCGCTGTTCGCCGCGTCATCGGACAAGGAGAACACGTGGTTCACCCGGTTGAAGGTGAGCTGGACCGGCTGCTTGGGCGTGGCGGGGTCGTAGGCTGAGAAGCGCACCTCGCCCTCGGTGTTCTGCGCGCCAAAGACCAGCAACGACCGGTTGAACTTCAATTCGTGGTGCCGGTAGAGCCGCACCAGGGCGGGCCGGTTGCCGCCGGTGGCCTCCAGCAGTTGGCTGACCACGGCATCCTTATCATGGCCACCATTGAAGCCCTTGTTGATCAGTGACGCCTGGTTCTCGCAGCCGCAGACGATCCACGATTCGGCGCGCACGAGGTGTCCCTGCAACTGGCTGAGTTCGCGCAGGTTAGCATAGCCTGGGATGACCACGCGTTGGTTGTCCGGCGACATCTCCTTCGGGCTGCGTTTGAGCACCGTCCGGACCAGTGCCGCCCGCTCCGTGGTGGTGGGCGGTGGCTGGGCCGGCTCGAACCGGGCATGGAGGAAGAACTGCCGCGCGACATGCGCATTAACATGGGCGCGCAAGGCCGGTTCAGCGAGCGCCTCCCGGTTGTCAGCGGAGGACGGGTCCGGCAAAGGCACGGCCAGGGTGTCCGTGGCGAAATCGAAGGCGCGCGGGCCGGGGGCCGGGACCTTCGCTTGATGCGGGATCAGGGAGCAGCCGGCGAGGCTTAAGGGCAGGACCAGCGCGGCCACCAACCGGCTGGCAAAAAGGATGCTACGGTTCATTGGTAGAAAGGTAGTGGATGGACGCCCGGCCGTACCAGAATCTTCGATTCTGGTAGGTCTCTAAAAACTAGTTCTTGGCTTCCGGCGTGGCAGCATCATTCTTGCGGGCGGACACATGGCAGGCGTTGGCTTTGAACTGAACAAGCTGCTGGCGAAGCAGGGTTACACCGGGCTGATCCAGGCCTATGGCTACGCGGCGCTCATCGGCAGCGGGCCCTGGCTCGTGTCCGTCATCTCGCTGGGCATGCTCGGGGCCGTCCTCACCACCGTGAGCGATTCGGACGAGCTGCAAACTTTCTTCGTCAGCATTTCGCTCATCTACGCGGTCACGCTGGTGTTGAGCGGGCCAATCCAGATGGTGCTTACGCGCCACGCGGCGGATCAGGAGTATGCGCGCGAGCCGGAAAAGATCTACCCGACCTTCGTCTTCTCCATCGCGTGGAGCATGCTGTTGTTCTCGGTGGTGGGTCTGGTGATCTTCGTCGGCTGCGTGCCGGGGCCGCTGGTGTTCCGGCTGGCGGCGGCGATGCTCACGGCCTTCGTGGGCGGCATCTGGGTGGCGAGCATCTTCCTTACGGCCATCAAGGATTACGCGCAGGTCTTGTGGGGCTTCGCCATCGGGAGCGTGGTCAGCTTTGCAGGGGCCTGGGTGTGCGGCAATTGGCGGGGCGTCACTGGCGCGATGGTGGGTTTCACCCTCGGTCACGCGGTGCTGCTGCTCCTGCTCTTCCGGGCGATCTACCTCCAGATCGGCAACCGCGAGGTGGGCGATCCCGAGTTTCTCCGGTGCTTCCGTCGCTACTGGCAGCTCGCGCTCTGCGGCCTCTTCTACAACCTCGGCATCTGGATCGACAAATTCCTTTTCTGGTGGCTGGACCCCGCCGCCGAGAAGATCGCCGGGCTGCTGCACTCCGCGCCAGTGTACGACCGGGTGGTGTATTTCGCCTTCCTCACCATTGTGCCGGGCATGGCGGTGTTCCTGTTAAAATTGGAGACGGACTTCGCCATGGCCAACGACCATTTCTTCCAGCACGTGCTCAAGAAGGGCACGCTGGCCCAGGTCACGGAACGCAAGCAGGCGATGATTATCGCCCTACAAGATGGTTTCGGTTTGCTGCTCAAGGTGCAGGGGCTTTTCACAATCGTCCTGATTCTCGGCGCGGAAAAGATCCTGCCGATCATCGGCCTGGGCGCGGTGCAGGCGGGCATCTTCCAGATCGCCCTCATCGGCACCTTCCTGCTGGTGATCTTCATGTCGCTCCTGATGGTGCTGCACTACCTCGACAAACGGCGCGACGCGATGATCGCCTGCGCAGTCTTCGCCGGGACCAACCTGGTCGTGACCTGGGGCAGCATTGTGGCCGGCGAACGGTGGTTTGGCATCGGTTTCCTCGGTGCCGCAGCCTTGGGCACGGTGCTCGCGGGCTTCTGGGTGAACCAGCACGTGCGGAACCTCGAGTACGACACGTTCACGCCGCAGCCGTTGTATGGGTGAGGGGGGAAAGTAAGCAGTGTTCAGCGTTCAGTGTTCAGGAAGCCGACAGCACGCGGCTGCTTACTGGCAACTGAACACTGGATACTGAATACTTTCTTCCACCTCACCCTTTCGGCAACGTCACATTCTCCAGCCCCAGCTTGAAGAAAAACTCCGGCGGGGCGGGTTCGCAGACGTGCCAGCCTTGCACGTAGTCCACGCCGATGGTCTTGAGCACCTGGAGGACGGCGCCGCTCACCACGTACTCCGCCACGGTCTGCTTGCCCAGGATGTGCGCGATCTCGTTGATGGATTTCACCAGCGCCCGGTTGATCGGGTCCACGTCCACCGAGCGGATGAAGCTGCCGTCAATCTTCAGGACATCCACCGGCAGGTCGCGCAGGTAGAGCATCGAGGATGCGCCCGCACCGAAGTCATCCAGGGCGAAGCGGCAGCCGAACTGTTTGATGGCCGTGATGAGCTGCCGGGCCTGCTGGAGGTTCTGGATCATCGCCGTCTCGGTGATCTCGAAGAGCACGCGGTCCGCCGCAATGTTCGAGGCGGAGAGCAACCGCTCGACGATGACCGGGAGGTGGGGGTTGTTCAGCGTGCGGGCGGAGAGGTTGATGGAGAGCGCCAATTTCGGATGCGCCGCCAGCAGGTTCATCGACTCGTAGAGGGCGAACTGATCGATCTGCTGCATGTTGCCGAAGTTCTCGGCGGCGGAAAGGAACTGTCCCGGCATGATGATCTTGCCGTCCAGGTCACGCAGGCGGACCAGCGCCTCGAAGTAGGCGCGACCGTCGGCGCGCAACGGGAGGATGGGCTGGAGCCACATCTCCATGCGGTGCTCGCGTAGCGCGTCCTTGATGCGGATGGACCAGCCGGCCTCGGTGCTGAGCTGCGCGATGGCCTGATTGTCCGGGCGGAACACCTCCAGCCCATTGCGCCCATGGCTCTTGACGTAATAGCAGGCGGAATCGGCATGCGACAGGGCGTCCTCGGCCGTGACCGCACCGTCGATGCGCGCCAGCCCGATGCTCGCGGTGCAGCAGAAGGTCCGGCCGCCTTCCTTGAAGCGTGATTCCTCGAAAATCTGCACCAGCATCTTCGCGAACTGCATGGCCGCCGGCTCGTCCGCCCCGTTGAGCAGGATGGTGAACTCGTCCCCGCCCAATCGCGCCAATTCGTCTCCGTTGCGCAACTGGTCGCGCAGTGTGCGGGCAACGTCCACCAGCAGGCGGTCGCCGGCCTGGTGGTCCAGCGAGTTGTTCACGACCTTGAAGTTGTCGAGGTCGAGGTAAAGCAGGTAGCTGTGCGCGCCGCGCGCGGCCCGGTCCACGACGGTCTGGAGCAGTTCGAGAAAGTACCGGCGGTTGTGCAGGCCGGTGAGGGGATCGTGGTTCGCGAGGTACAGCAGGTCTTCCTCCAGCCGTTTGCGCTGGGTGATGTCCGTGACGATCAGCACCACGCCCAGAAAGGCCCGGCGTTCGTCGCAAATGGCATCCGCCCGGCACAGCGTCGGGGCCAGCCGTTCGCCGGCAGCGTGCATCTCCACCTCGCCGCTCCAGGCCCCGCCGTCTTCGCAGGTGCGCCAGATTTCGTCCCACAAGTCGGTCCGGTTAAAGAGCCGACGCAACCGCTCGGACACCTGAAGTTCGACCGCCGTCAGGCCGAAGAAGTCCGTGCTCGCCTCGTTCACATAGGTGACGTGGCCTTCCGGGTTGAGGATGACCACCGCATCACCGGCGGCGTCCACCGCGCGGCTGATGCGCAGCATCTCCTCGTGCGTGCGCTGGCGCTCGTGGGCCACCGCCTGCTCGGCGTCGTCCGCCGCCGACTTGCGCTTGAGCGTCGCCAGGATGCGGGCCTGAACCTCAAGGAAGTTGAACGGTTTGTTGATGTAATCCACCGCCCCGAGGTTGAAAGCGCGTAGCTTGTCCTCCGTTCGCTCGCGTCCGGTGATGACGATGACGGGGATGTGTTTGCGGGCGGGATCGGTCTTGAGCGCGGCCAGGACATCCAAGCCGTCCATGTCCGGCAGCCCGAGATCGAGCAGCACGAGGTCAAACTCCTGGGCCCGCGCGAGTTCGAGAGCCTTGCGCCCGTCGCTGGCAATCTCCGACTCGACGGTGTCGGACTGAAGGCAGATTGCCAGCAGATCCGCCATCTCGGGGCTGTCCTCGACGATTAGAACTCGGGGCGTGCGCATGTTTTACCGGGGCCGCTGAACGGCGGAGATGATTCCGTGCGACCACTCAAAGTCCAACCCAAAATGGCAGGTTTCGCCAGATTGCTGGAAAACCGCTTGCCAAGTTTATTATTCTGAACTACTGGTAATTCGGTAGTGACAGAAATTACAGACACTGAAACGAGAAAGGTACATTATGAACCCCACTGAAACCACCCCCGCCGCCATGAACCTCATCATCTGGACCTACGCCATCTACCTGCTCGTGAGCGTGGCCCTCACCGTCTGGGTGGCCAAGACCCTGCACAAGAACGGCCGCATCTTCCTGGTGGACAGTTTTGGCGGCAACGAGCCGCTGGCCGACTCGGTCAACCACCTGCTCGTCGTGGGCTTTTACCTCATGAACATCGGCTACGTGACCCTCGCCTTGAAGTACGGTGTGGACATCGCCAACGCCCGCGAAGCGGTTGAGACCTTCAGCACCAAGATCGGCATGGTGCTCATGGTGCTGGGCATCATGCACTTCTTCAACCTGCTGGTATTCACCCGGATGCGCCGGCGGGCGCTGTTGCACAAGACCCCGCCGCCCGTCCCGCCCACGGCCCACCTGAATCCCGTGAACCTCTGAACCTCCTCGCCGGGGTGGTCCGCCGCCCCGGCCTCCTACCATGAACACCCTCCACGTTCTCCATGACGCTGACTACCCGGACGGGCTCCGGATGAACGAATGGCTCGCGCGGCAGGAAGCCATCGTGCCTTTGCGCTTCCTCCCGCGTCAGGCACCCGAGACGACCTGCCGGTTTCCGGGCATCGCCGCCCATTTGACCCCGCGAGAACTCACCGTGGTCGGCGATGACGGGCAAGTCTGGACCGGACCGTCTGCCACCGTGGTGTGCTTGTTTGCTTTGGAAGAGTACCGCGAACTGGCCGAACGGCTGGCCTTGCCGGCCTTGCTTCCCCTGGCCCAGACTGCACTGGACCTGTTGAGCCGTGAAATCATGGATCTGAGCTACTTGATCCGGCAAGGCACACCCGCTGAATTGGAAGAGCTGCTGCGTCTGAATGCCGATGCAGCGCGGAAGCGGTTCCACCTGCCGCCCGCCTTGCCGACGGCCCGTGCCTGAACCGAGTGCGCAGAACCGGATCAGAGCACCAGCAGCAGCTTCTTGATCTCCTTGAGCACCGCAAGGGGTTCGGTCTTCGTGAGGCGCGGGAATTTGCCGCCGAGCTGGATGTAATCGCCGCGCCGGTGGAGCATGAGCTTGTCGCCCTTCGTCTCAATGGCATCGAGGCCACGCTCCCCGGCAAGCAGCCGCAATTCCGTCGCCAGCAACAGCAGTTCCACCGGCTTGGGTGGTTTGCCGTAGCGGTCGCGCAACTCCTTCGCCAGCGCATCCACATCCGCCTTGCCCTCCGCCTGGGCGAGCCGACGGTAGATGTCGATGCGTTGCGGCGGCTCGGGGACGTAGGCCGGGGGGAGAAAGGCTCCGGCCGTGGGAGTTTGGAGTTTGGAGTTAGGAGTTTGGGGTTCACTGGCGTTCGGGCGTGATGGTTGCACCCACACATCTGTATCCCGAGGCACCGAGATGGACGCTCCGGACTTCTGGCTTCTGTCTTCTGACTTCTGGTTCCCCTCTCCCACCGTTTCCTCCACCGCATGGAGCTTGAGAAAGTCCAGCCGGAGCGCCGCGCTGGCGCGTTGCTTCAACTTCTCACCCTTGAGCGTGGCCACGCTTTGCTTGAGCAAATTGCAATAGAGTTCAAAACCCACCGCCGTGATGTGGCCGCTCTGCTGTGCGCCCAACAGGTTGCCCGCCCCGCGAATCTCCAGGTCCCGCATCGCGATTTTGAACCCGCTGCCGAGCTGCGCGTACTGCTTGATCGCGCTCATGCGTTTGCGCACGTCCGTGAGCAGCCGCGCGTGCCGGGGCAGGAGCAGATACGCAAACGCCTGGTGCTTGTAGCGGCCCACGCGTCCGCGCAACTGGTACAACTGGCTCAGTCCAAACCGGTCCGCGCGATCGATGATGATCGTATTCGCATTGGGAATATCCAACCCGCTCTCGATGATCGTCGTGGACAACAGCACGTCGGCCTCGCCGTTCACGAACTTGGTCATCACGTCCTCCAGCTCGTCGCCGCTCATCTGGCCGTGGCCCACGACGATGCGCGCATTGGGCACGAGCAACTGGAGTTTCGACCGCATCACTTCGATGGTCGTGACGCGGTTGTGCAGGAAGAACACCTGGCCGCCCCGTTCCATCTCGCGCCGGATGGCATCTCGGATGATCCGTTCGTCGTAGTGCTCCACGATGGTCTCGACGGGCAGCCGGTCCTGCGGCGGCGTCGAGATGGTGCTCATATCACGCGCGCCGGTGAGGGCCAGATACAGCGTGCGCGGAATCGGCGTGGCCGAGAGTGTTAGCACGTCCACGTGCGTGCGCATGAGCTTGAACTTCTCCTTGTGCATCACGCCGAACCGCTGCTCCTCATCAATGACCACGAGGCCCAGGTCCTTGAACGTGACATCGCTCTGCACGAGCCGGTGCGTGCCCACCACGATGTCCACCGCGCCAGCCTGCAACAGCTCCACCACCTGGAGCTGTTCCTTCTTCGTGCGGTAGCGCGAGAGCAGTTCAACCCGCACCGGGTAATCCGCCATGCGCTCGCGGAACGTGTTGTAATGCTGCTGCGCCAGGACGGTTGTGGGCACCAGGATGGCCACCTGCTTGCCGCCCATGACGGCCTTGAACGCGGCGCGGATGGCCACCTCGGTCTTGCCGAAACCCACGTCGCCGCACACGAGCCGATCCATGGGCTTGGGAATTTCCAGATCGTGCTTCGCGGCGTCGATGGCGCGGAGTTGATCGGCGGTTTCCTCGAACAGAAACGATGCCTCGAACTCGCGTTGCCACGGCGTGTCCGGGCCAAATGCATGACCGGGCTGGGTGGCGCGCTTTGCCTGGATGGCGAGCAAGTCCGCCGCGACATCCCGCACGGCGCGCTCGGCCTGTTGTTTGGTCTTCTCCCAACGCTTGCCGCCGAGAGTGTTCAACGGCGGACGAAGCTTGCCCGCCCCGACGTATTTGCTGACGAGATGCGCCTCGGTGATGGGGACGTAGAGCTTCGGCGGCTCGCGGTCGGTGTCCGACGGGGCGTATTCCAGGACGAGACACTCCTGGCCGGACTCGGGCGCAAGGTTTGCGTCCGTTTCAAGCTGCGTTCGATCCCTGCGTCCGGAGACCGGCAAAACCTTCAGCCCCTTGAAACGGCCAATGCCATGCTGGAGGTGCACCACGTAATCACCTTCCTCCAGTTCGCTGAAATCAATGTCCATCGCGGACCGCGCGGCGATCGCGTGGACCGATTTCATGCGCCGGGGCCGTTGCACTTTGTAACGCCCGAAGACTTCGGCATCCGTCACCATCACCAGCTTCGCCGCCTCGCACAGGAAGCCGCGCGCCAGGGTGCCAAGACTGACCTTTGGCAGGGACGCCGGCGCGGCGGAGACGGCTTCACGCCACACTTCACCGAACCGCTGCGCCTCTCCGTCATTGTTACAGACGACATGCACCACAAACCCCGTGCGGAGCCAGCGCTCCATCTGCTGAAAAAACTCCCGCCGCTGCGCCTGTGCCACCTCCTGGGTCGGCATCCGTTCGGTGATGGGGCGGAAGGCTTCGAGGGAGGAGAAAGTGAGGGAGTGATTAGTGATTAGTGGGAGGCCGGAATGGGCCGCGACGGCATTTTCTCCCTCGCCCCCATCGGGGGAGAGGGCCGGGGTGAGG
>RFSE01000103.1 GCA_009924135.1 Pseudomonadota bacterium
GGTGCAGACTGCTGATTGATCAAAGGAAACCTGATTTCATGACTTTAAAAAAATTCGCCCCCTGGAAAATTCAAACCGACGACCGTTTTCAGCTGTCTGACATTTCGACGCGCCTGCCTGAAAAATTGGCCAAACCAGATGAAGCCAAGTTGCTGAGTGGGTTGTTTGAGCGTTTGAACAAACTGCAAAACACCTTGTATGCCGCGAAATCGCGCCGGTATCAAAGCCCTCCATCACTCCCAAACCGGTGGCAAAACCGGCCAGCAAGGTAAACGCCAGCGCGCGTCGCCGCGTCGCCGCCAGCAGGGCCGCGAGGGCCAGAAAGACTGCCGCCGTGCCCATGACCCAGATGGACAACCCCCACGCTGCGACCGAGAAACGGTCCCCGTTGAGCGCCGCCGCGAGCCCGCCTACCGAACAAACCCACGGAGCGAACCCGCACTGCCGGAAGAACACCCACGCCGCGCAGCCCAGCAGCAGCAACGAGATCGGCACGATGAACTTCGCCATCGCAACCGGGCTCAAAACAATGGCGATCAGGTTGGACAGGCTGGGGGCCGAGGCAACGCCGTCGTTGCCCACCCAGTTCAAGTCATTCCACACGCCGAACATCCCTTCCGGCATCCGCCCGCACGTGGCCGAAGTCGCCCCCAGCGGGCCGTCATTGGCGAAGACCACATATTCCGGCAGCAGACTCTTGGCGAACAGGAATGCCAGCACGGCAACGAGCGCCGCCAGCAAGGCCAGGAAAGCGGCACGACCGTTTTGGACCGGCGGAGCGGCAGCGGGAGGGAGCGGGTTTGCCATAGAATATCCGGCCGGCAGTTCCGCCAACCGACGGACGACGGTAGCGGAACCACCCCCTGTTCCAAGCCGAAACTCAGTCCCGTGTCTTACCTAGTGCAGCACCGAAAAACGGGCCACGCCTTCCAGGTCCTGGAACGGACCCAGCGGCTGCTTCTTCTGCTCCAGCCGGTCCAGATGCGGCTGCCCGGACCAGAGCTTGTAAAGCACCTTGTCGTGGTTCAGCAGGATGAGCGCCTTGAAGCTCCAGCCCGTCTCGTGGGTCTTGCGGTTGAAAGCCAGCATGTCCAGCACGAGGTTTCCGTAGCGTTGGGCGTTCAATACGGTAAGGTCCAGTTCATAGGCCAACGACTGTTCCTTCGCATCCAGCGACTGCCGAACCGGCGCGGGCAGGTCTTCCATGCGGATGGACGGGGTGGGCAGAAACCGGTTTTGAATGTCCAGATAGTTGAGCACCCTGACATTGGCGTTCTGGTAGGGATCGAAGCCCAGTTCCCGCAGTTCAGCGATGGTGGTCTGCCCGGGCACGATGCGGTCAAACGCGACCTTGGCCCCGTTAAAGTCCGGCCAAACGGCCTTGGCCGCGCGCTGGCTGCTCGTATGCAGGGAGGACATTGAGGCACAACCGGAAAGGAACAACGATCCGATCAATGCACCCAGGAAACGAAGGAGGTTTTTCATAACGGATGAGTTTGAATGCAAAAGAACGGCGTTCCGGACGCGGCCGGCTCGCAGTCTTCGGCCGGTCCCCCCATTGGCACCGAAGGCTGGGGCAAGGTAACGCGGTCAGGACGGATTGCCCTCGGGTGTTCTGGGGATTTACAATGCATCAGTTTTGATGCATCGTTTCATTATGCCGTCTTTTGATAAAACCGGCATCGCCGGGACCATTACCCGACAAACCGGGCCTCCAAAGAAGTCCGACGGGCGAGAGGCTGGGGTGCGTCCGTCCTGAGATCAGGTTCCGACCACCAAACGGCCCGAAGGGTCAAATCTTGCCCTTGGCGGCCGCCGTCTGGACTTCCCGATAGGTGTGCAGGAAGAGGTCGTTGTCGCTGACCGCCTTGGTGATGATGCTGCCGAGGCTGCTGAGGTCCGCCTTGTTGACGACCGCATGCACGCTTTGCTGAAACGCGTGCATGGCGTTCAACGTCTGGAGCCGTTCGCTGATAAGGACGACGACGGTGTGCCGGCGGCGCGGCATGGGCATCCATTGGAGCAGTCGAAGGGTGGCATTTTCCTCCGGCGTGCCGGCGGCGAAAAGCTCCTCCACGACCACCAGGTGGTAGTTCAACGAGGAGAAGCGGCGGCCGAAATCCTCATGGTTGCTGGCCACATGGATTTTAAAACCACACTCCAGCACGATGGTCTGGACGTTGGCGAGGACTTCCAGGCTGCTCAGGGCCAGCAGCGCGGGTTTGTCCGAGGGACTGATGAACTCGTATTCGGCAAAGGGTTGGCTCATGGGGGTAAGGGGGATTAAGAGAAAGATTAAGATTAAGGCGCGGATGAAATGCAGTGGCGGTACTTAATCGTAATCTTGATCTTACTCTTAATCCCGCCGGGCTGGGTTCACTTGAGTTTCAAGGTCAGCGGCGGCGGAGCGACCGGAGCGGCCCCATGCGCCGGGGCTTCCTTCTTCATGCCCAAGCTCGTGACGTTGGAGGTGACTTCCCCGCGCTTCTTCTTGATGTTGTCGATGCCGCGCGAGGTGGGGCCGCGTTTGCTGCAATACATCAGGGCGCTCTCCTCGGTGATGAGGTTCTGCTCGAAGGCCTCCTGGCAGGCCTGGTCGAAGCTCTTCCAGCCAAAGGTGTAGCTGGCCTCGATAATCTCGTAGAAGGTCTTACCCTCGGACTCGCCCTGCAGGATGGACTCCTTGGTACGGACGCTGTTGCCCATGATTTCGAGGATCGCCTGGCGGCCGCCACCGATCTTGGGCGCGAGGCGCTGGCTGACGACCCACCGCAACGTGTCCGCCAGGCGCTCGCGGATCTGGTCCTGCTCGCTCATCTCGAACATGCCGAGGATGCGGTTGATGGTCTGTCCGCAGTCAATCGTGTGCAGCGTGCTCATCACCAGATGGCCGGTCTCGGCGGCGGACAGGCCCAGCTCGACGGTCTCGCGATCACGCATTTCACCGACGAGAATCACCTTGGGTGCCTGACGCAACGCGGCCCGCAAACCACTCGAAAACCGGTCGAAGTCCGTGCCCATTTCGCGCTGGTTGAACGTCGCCTTCTTCTGCGGGTGGACGAATTCCACCGGGTCCTCCAGCGTGACGATGTGCATGGACTTCGTCTCGTTGAACTCGTTGAGCAGGGCGGCGAGCGTGGTGGATTTACCGGACCCAGTCGCGCCGGTGACGAGCACCAGGCCGGTCTTCTCCTTGGCAATTTCCTTGAAGACCGGCGGGAGCTTGAGCTGCTCCAGCGTGGGAATCTGCGTGTTCAGTTTGCGCAGGACGCAGGAGTAATTGCCGCGCTGCGAAAAGATGTTCACACGGAAACGTGCCTTCTGCCCGAGCCCGTAGGACGAGTCGCACGAACCGGTGCGGATCAAGTCCTCGGTGAGGCGGCGGCTGCCGCCGATGAGGTTCAGCGCGATCTGCTCGGTCTGAAAGGGCGTGAGCTTCTCCACCGGCGGATTGATGGGCACGCCGACGAGCTGGCCGGAAGACTCCACCTGGAGCGGCTTCTCCACGGTAATGTTGAGGTCGGACACGTCCTTGTTGGAGTCCAACATGGTGGTCAGGATGTAGTCGAGTTCGTTGGCGCGCATAAGCGGAGAAATTAATTCGTTCGTGAAACTGGGCAGTTAACGGCCAAGCAGGCGGTCATATTCGCTGTGGTGGCCAATCCAAAACCAGACCATCCCGGCGCTTCATAATTCAGAGCAACGCCCTTTGCGCAGGTCGCCGATCGCCTCGTCGGCCAGTGCGGCCAGACGCCCCGTCGCAACATCCGCCTCAAACTGCCGGTCCCAGGCAGCAGCGTCGAATCCGAGAAACCAATCACGGAACCGGCTCAACTCGCCGGGCGAAAGATTTTGGACGGCACTTTCGATTTCAATGACGGTGCTCACGGGGAAAAAATAGGGCGGCTGGGTTTCCGGGCAAGTATTGAACCGCTCAATCCGCATCCCCATTCGACCGCGCCTCCTCCTGCTCCGCCGGCGTGAGGAACGGGAAGAACTTCTTCTTGTCGAGGCACTTGTCGAAGGCGTCCTTGGGCGAGATGCGCTTCATGCGCAGGTGATCCATGATCGAGTCGTCCAGCGGCGTGTTGCCCAGCTTCTTGCCGACCTGGATCATGCCAGGGATCTGATGCGTCTTGCCTTCGCGGACCATGTTCGCCACGGCCGTGGTGAAGACGAGGATCTCCAGCGCGGCCACGCGGCCCGGCTTGTCGATGCGCTTGAACAGGTTCTGCGCCACGACGCCCTTGAGGGCTTCGGAAAGGGTTGCGCGCACCTTGTTCTGCTGGTCGGCGGGAAAGACGTCGATGATACGATCCACGGTCTTGGCGGCGCTGGGGGTGTGCAGCGTACCGAAGACCAGGTGGCCGGTGCTCGCCGCCGTGAGCGCGAGTTCGATGGTTTCCAAGTCACGCATTTCGCCGACCAGAATGATGTCCGGGTCTTCGCGCAGTGCGCCTTTGAGCGCGGAGGCGAAGGACTTCGTGTGCATGCCCACCTCGCGGTGGTTCACGAGGCAGCCCTTGCTCTGGTGGACGAATTCGATGGGGTCCTCGACCGTGAGAATGTGGTCGTGCCGGTTCTTGTTCGCGTAGTCGATCATCGCGGCGAGCGTGGTGGACTTGCCGGAGCCGGTGGGGCCGGTGACAAGCACCAAGCCCTTGTGCATCATCGGGAACTTGCGCAGCACGGCGGGCAGCGGCGCGTCGAACTTCTCGAAGTCCTCGAAGGAAAGGACCGTGCTGGGAATCTGGCGGAACACGGCCGAGCACCCGTATTTCTGGTTGAAGAAGTTTGCACGGAAGCGCGCCTGGCCGGGGATTTCGTAGCCGAAGTCCACGTCGCCCGTTTCCTCAAACTGCTTCACTTTGATTTCCGGCGCGATTTCGTAGAGCATCGCCTTGAGCGCGTCGCTCTCCAGCGGCGGGTAGTCCACGCGGCGCAGTTCGCCGCTGATCCGCAGAATGGGCGGGCTGCCCGAGGCCATGTGCAGATCGGATGCTTTCTGCTGCATCATCAAGTTGAAGAAGGCGTCGATTTTGGCCATAGGGAATCCAGATTTATGTTTCGCCGTGTCATAGCCAATAGCGGGACGGACTGCAAGCCATCGCCGTCATTGGCAGAAATTCTCCGCGAGGAAATCGCCCGGAACGGCCCCCTGCCCTGCGCGCGTTTCATGGAATTGGCGCTGTACCACCCGGAATACGGCTACTACGAGAGCGACCGCTCGGTGGTCGGCCAGCGCGGCGATTTTTACACCAGTGTCAGCGTCGGGGAGCTGTTCGGCCAGTTGCTGGCCTATCAATTCGCCGCGTGGCTCGACGAATGCAGAAAGCGGAATGCAGAAGGCGGACCGCCCGATGCCCCGCTCCAAATCGTCGAAGCGGGCGCCCACGATGGCCAGCTCGCGGAAGACATCCTCTTCTGGCTGAAACGGCGGCGGCCCGAACTCCTTGAGCGGGTGGAGTATTGGATTCTGGACCCATCCGAACGCCGGCAGGAGTGGCAGCGCCGACGCCTGAGCATGTTCGGCTCCCGCGTTCGGTGGTTTGCCAACTGGGGCGAGGTTCAGCAAGCGGGTGGCGTGACCGGCATCATCTTCGCCAACGAACTGCTGGATGCCTTCCCCGTCCACCGGCTCGCCTGGATCGCGGCTGAACAGCGCTGGTGCGAGTGGGGGGTACGCACCATGGCCGACCGGTTTCTTTGGACGCGCCTGCCGGAACTGCACGCCAACGTTGCGGCGCTGGCCGACCCGGCGGCAGCCTTGAGCAACCTGGATCCTTCCCTCCGCGCGAGCGCATGGACCAGCCTGGCCCCGGTGCTGCCGGATGGTTTTGTGCTGGAATGCGCCCCGTTCGCAGAGCTGTGGTGGAACATTGCGGCGCAAAGCCTCCGCCGGGGCAAGCTGCTTACGTTCGATTACGGCCATACCGGCGGTGAAATAATCAATCCCACCAAGCCTCATGGAACCTTGCGCGCCTATCGCGACCACCACCTCGTGGATGATGTTCTCGCGATGCCCGGCGAGCAGGACATCACCGCCCACGTCAACTTCGCCGCCATCACCCATGCCGGGGAACGCGCCGGGCTCGCCACCGTGGAACTCACCGAACAGTCCCGTTACCTGACCCGCATCGTCCAGCGCACCATGCAACCGCCGTCCGTATTTGGGGAATGGACCCGCGAGCGGGGGCGGCAGTTTCAAACCCTGTCCCATCCCGACCACCTGGGACGGAGCTTCTCGGTGCTCGTGCAGGAGCGGACGTAAATGCTGTAGTTTGCAGCCAGTTCCGCTTGCCGGGCATCCAGCGGTATGGCACGCTGGAAGGACGTTCAGCCTGAATCCGATGTTCCGTTCACCCGGTAAATGGCAACTTTGGCGAGCAGTAGTCCTGGCACTGCTGCTGGCTGGCAGTGCGCCCAAGGGTGGCTTGTGGGCAGCGGACGGAGGCTACAAAAAGGCCCCGCCGCCGATTGGCGAGCTGCTTTCCGCACCCGCCGTTCCCTCGGTCCACTTCAACCCGCAGCGGGACGCGATGATCATTTACCGGGCCGAACGCCACCCACCGGTGGCCGACCTCGCGGAGCCCGCCTTGCGTCTGGCTGGCCTGCGCATCAACCCGGCCAACAACGGACCGCACCGCACGGCCCGCTGCGTGGAGCTGACCCTGCATCCTTTGGCCGAGGGCAAGGACCGGCCAATTGCCATCCCGCCCAATTCCCGCATCACCCCTCCGGTCTGGGCCCCCGATGGGAAGCAATTCGCTTTTCTCCGCTTTGGCTCCCGCGAGGTGGAGCTTTGGGTGGGCGATGGCAAGCGCGGTTCCGTCCGGCGCCTGCGCGGCGCGATCAACGCAACCATCGGCGAAGCCTTTCAGTGGATGCCCGACAGCCAGTCCATCATCTGTCAGGCGATCCTTCCCAACCGCCCGAAACCGCCGGTGGAAACCCGTGTCCCCGGTGGCCCCGTCGTCCAGGAGTCCACGGGCAAGACCACGCCCGCCCGCACCTTCCAGGATCTGTTGGAATCGCAGCACGACGAAGCGCTCTTCGATTACTACACCATCTGCCAACTGACGATCGTCAGCACCAAGAACGGCGATGGCAAGCCCGTCGGAGCGCCCGGCATTTTCAACTCGATCGATCCTTCGCCCAACGGTCAACTGGTCTTGGTTTCGCGCGTGCAACGCCCCTATTCGTATCAGTTGCCGGCCACCATGTTCCCGCGCGAGGTCGAGGTTCTGGGGCTGGATGGCAAGGTGGCCTTCCATCTCGCCAGCCTGCCGCTTGCGGAGGAAATTCCCATCGGAGGCGTGCGCACCGGCCCCCGGAGTTACCAGTGGCGTCCCACCAGTCCGGCCACGCTGGCGTGGGTCGAAGCGCTTGATGGCGGTGACCCGCGCAAGAAAGTCATTCACCGCGACCGGCTGCTGCTGCTGGATGCCCCCTTCACGGGCAACCCCATCGAACTCGGTTTGCTCGAGCACCGTTTTCAAAGCCTCACCTGGACGGAGCGGCCCGAGGTGGCGCTGGTCCGCGAGTACCAGGCCAGCCGCCGCTGGAACCGCACCTGGCTCTTCAACCCCAACGCCCCGTCGGAGCCACCCCGCCTGCTCTGGGACGTGTCGTCTCAGGACCGGTACAGCGACCCCGGCATGCCCCTGCTCCGCTCGTTGACCAATGGTTTCCGCGTGGCCCGGGTGAATGACGGCAACCTCTTCCTCACCGGCTCCGGGGCCTCACCCGATGGGGAGCGACCGTTTCTTGACACGTTGAATCTCACCACGCTCCGTTCGGAACGCCTGTTCCAAAGCGACGAAGGGGGCCACGAATCCGTCGTTGGCCTGGTCAAGCCCGATGCCTCCGAATTCATCACCCGGCGCGAAGCTCCCACCCGTCCGGCCAACTACTTCATCCGCAACCTCACCGACAACTCTCGCAAAGCCCTCACCGACTTCCCCGATTTGATGCCGCAACTGCGCGGCATCCGCAAACAACTCGTCACCTACCAGCGGCCTGATGGCGTCGCGCTCTCCTTCACCCTCTATCTCCCGGCCGACTACCAGCCCGGCCAGCGCCTGCCCACCATCCTCTGGGCTTACCCGCGCGAGTTCAACGACAGTGACACGGCCAGCCAGGTGACCACGTCCGCGAACCGTTACACCACCTTCTCCGGGGCGAGCCATCTCTTCCTCGTCACCCAGGGCTACGCCGTCCTCGACAACGCCACCATGCCCGTCATTGGCGACAACAAGAAAGCCAACGATACCTTCCTCGAACAGGTCATCTCCAGCGCCAAAGCGGCCGTGGACAAAGCCGTCGAGATGGGCATCACGGACCCGAACCGCGTAGGCGTCGGGGGCCACAGCTACGGCGCGTTCATGGTGGCGAACCTCATGGCTCACACGGACATCTTCAAGGCGGGCGTGGCCCGCAGCGGGGCCTACAATCGCACCCTCACCCCGTTTGGCTTCCAGAACGAACGCCGCACGCTCTGGGAAGCCCCGGACATTTACTCCCGCATGTCCCCCTTCATGTTCGCGCACCGCATCAACGAACCCCTGCTGCTCATTCACGGCGAGGCGGACAACAACCCCGGCACCTTCCCCATGCAGAGCGAGCGCCTCTATCAGGCCGTGAAAGGCAACGGCGGCACCGCGCGCCTTGTGCTGCTGCCCTACGAAAGCCACAGCTACGAAGCCCGCGAAAGCGTCGAACACGTTCTCTGGGAAACCATCCACTGGTTCGACAAATACGTGAAGCGCGCCCCCGAAGCCCCGGTCACGACCTTCTCCCCGAACGACCTGCCCCCGCCTTGAGCCCCCACATGGTGCGGTCAGCCTGTGGTCAAATCATATAAACCCTCGTTTCGTTCACCCCGGAGGTGAAGGAAAGTTCCGGATTTCAATCTGTGCTCATCGGTGTTTATCCGTGGTTCAACTCCTTTAACTGTCGAATTGAAGTTCACTCCCGCCCCTTGAGTTTCAGCCTGCTGAATGGCTTACCCGCCGCCGGAGCTGTTTCCTCCTTGGCATCCGAAGTCATGGCTTCTTTGTCTGGCCCCATGTCAGGCACCAGCTTGGCCAGCCCTGGCGGGATGTCCAAATCATCCGCGTAGTGCAGTTGCGTGACTTGCTTGGAGACCACCTCGAGGTTCGCGAACACCCCCCCGCGCCGGCGCAGTGAGACTGAAGACGCCCGGTTCGCCTGCCTGCCGGGCCCGGCGGATGCGGTCTCCGTTGGAAGGATGGGTGTCGAACAACCCGGTTGGATCCAATCCCATCGAGTCTTCCCACGTTGTACGTTTGGCGGACGACACCGCTTCATCGTGCCGCATCAAATAGGCCGGGAAATCGTCCGGCAATTTCTTGCTCAGGTTCCACGGTACCCGCATCGCCTTGTAGGCCCGCTCCGCCACCTTCCCGAGCACGTGGATACGCCGGGAGGTGGCCTCCGAACACGCGCTGCCAACCACTTTGATTTCGTAGCTGTCCGCGTCGTATTCCATCTGCCGGAGCATGAAGCACCCGATGAGATGCCCCGTGTACATGAGCAGTTTCAGCATCACCCGGGAAAACCACACCGCCACCTGGGCCGTCATCACGATGAAAGCCACCCACCCTTCGCTCTCCGCCGCCCATTCTTCCAGCCATTCATCCCACGCATCCCGCTCATAGGCCACCCGGCCGAACCATCCATTGATGCGGCGGATGATAAAGGTCAGCCGCATCCCAAAGCCTTGGGAGAAATGTCCGAACTCATGCGCCAGCACGCCCGCGAACTGCTGCATGTTCAGTCCCGCAACCAGCGGCAGCCCAATGGTGAGGACCAGATCGTGGCCAAAAAGGCTCAAAAAACCGCGCCGGAACCCTGCGCTGGCATTCAATTGACAGTCGATATCGATCCGCTTGGGCATGGGTGCCCCGACCGTTTCACAGACTTTGCGGACGAAATTGTAGAGCAGCGGGTCCACTTCCGGATTCACGGCCAATGGCTGCGCGTGCCGGGGCCGCCGGGCGAAGATCGGCTTGATCATGAACAATACCAGCACGCAGCCCGCAAAGAGTGGCGCGACATAGAGCGCCAGCTTGACGATATAGGCCCGGCCGCTCCCGCCGAACTTGAGGAGGAAATCAAAATGGGTCGCCCAGAAATGAACACACCACCCCGCTGCCAGGATCATTCCCACATAAATCACCGGCAGAAGCGCCATTGTCACCGCGACCACAACCAGTCCGAGCTGATAGAGCAATGAAACTTTCGTTTTGGGCACTGAGCCACGGAATGCCCGGAGTATTTGTTCCGCCGTGAGTTCCGCCTCCGGCGCGAGCGTACCCGTCGCCGGGACATACAACTCCGTCGGCTGCGCGCATGCCGGACAATCCACGACCGACCCGGCCGCCTCGACGGGAAACTCCAAATGGGTATCACAGTACGCACACGGACACTTGGCAGTGGTGGCTTCGCTCATATTGGGATAAACGAACTAGACCAAACTAGAATCCAGCGGGAAAGAAAAAAGCATCATGACTTTGCCATTATTCTTCCGCGTCACAAATTACCCCGGTTTGCCTCCCCCCTCGAAGCGTTGAGCCTTGCGCCACCAAACCTGTCGAGCGGATGGCGCCACGCCGCCGTTTCGTTTGCAACTTAACCGGAGAACTGCCGACGCATGCGTAAGGTAAGATACGCTGGCGAATGCCCTGGAAGGTTAAGTTCGGCACCCTGTTGTGGCTGGCCGTTGGGACAATCAACCTCCGAATCACACGAAAACATGCCCCCGGTTTGGGCGGCGTTGGCCCCCCCACCGCTAGTCTGCCAATACTCTCCCCGCCCAGATTTGCTTCGGCCACAACAGCCCATGACAAATCCGTGCGAATGAGCATTTGACCATGGCCGGGCCGGTGCGGGTATTGTTCCCCATGCAGTCATTTCAAGAATACCTCCAACAAGGGCATGCGTGGTTGTTTCTCCCGGCGGCGGTTGTCCTCGGTGCGTTGCATGGCATGGAGCCGGGCCACAGCAAGACCATCATGGCCGCGTTCATCATCGCGGTCCGGGGTACGGTGATGCAGGCGGTCCTGCTCGGGCTGGCGGCCACGGTGTCGCACACAGCGATCATCTGGGTGCTGGCCTTCGTCGGCCTGCACTACGCGGGGCAGTTGAACGTGGAGAAATTGGAACCCTATTTTCAGGCGGCGACCGGGGTCATCGTCATGGTGCTGGCGGGCTGGATGTTGCTGCGTGCGCGCAAGGAGCAGGCGGAAGCAGCCGCGCATGAACTGGCGCACCAGCAGGCCGGGCCGCATGGTGGCACCATGATCGACACCGGCCATGGCTGGCTGGAGATCAGCGTGTTTGAGACCGGGGTGCCGCCGCGCTTCCGCCTATACTGCTTCGACGGGACACGTAAGCCCCTCTCGCCCGTTCGTGCCGAAGAGCTTTCGTTGCTGACCATCCGGCCGGATGGCTCCCAGCAGAAGTTTGCCTTCAAATTGGAAGGTGATTACCTCGAAGCCACGGAGGAACTGCCGGAGCCGCATGAGTTCGCCGTGAAACTGACCCAGGCACATGGTGGGCATGCCCATGTCTTCGAGACGCAGTTTGCCGAGGCGCACCATCACCACGGGCCCGGCGGCCACGAGCATCATCACGACGGAGCCACCGGACTGGCCACGGAACCGGGCGAATATCAGGATGCGCACGAGCGCGCCCACGCACAGGACCTGGCGCAACGGTTCCAGAACCGCCAGGTGACAACGGGCCAGATCATTCTTTTCGGGCTGACCGGGGGGCTGCTCCCCTGCCCCAGCGCGTTTGCGATCCTTTTGGTCTGCCTGCAGGTAAAACAGTTCACGCTCGGTTTTGCGATCGTGCTGGCCTTCAGCCTCGGGCTGGCGCTGACGCTCGTGTCCGTGGGTGCACTGGCGGCGCTCTCGGTGCGCGAGGCGAGCAAACGGTTCAAGGGCTTTGGCGAGTTTGCCCGGAAAGCGCCCTATGTCAGTTCCACGGTGATGCTGCTGATCGGACTCGCCGTGCTGGTGCAGGGGCTCAGGCAGCTGGCGCGGTGAGCCGAGCGAGCCGGCGGCTTGGCGGAACAATCCAATTTAGCCACGGGTGAAACACGGATGAAACACGGAGCCAACTGCGTAACATCGCATCTTGCTCTGCCCCGGGTAACAAATCCACCTGGAGCGCGGCTTTGACGCGGAGACCAGCCGCAGCAGCCGCGCCTGGCAGGAGGCGTTGAGAAGTTACGCCCCCGCTCGGCCTTCTGACGATGCTGCGGCTGATCCCGCTCCGAGCGGGACACAGCCGCGCTCCGCTGCTTGACCCGCACCGTTTAGTACAAGCAGGCAACTGCAACGAAACGCGTCCTCACCTCGTCCCCATCAGTGTTCCGTCCCTGTTCCATCCGTGGCTAATGAATCGGCTCGGACCGTTTCAACCTGGCAGTGTCATCCGGGTTGGACAGCGGCACGGCAGCCGGCGGAGACCGCATCATCCGGCCTTTCAGGATGTGCTCCACCCGGGCCTGAAATTCAAACATCTCAAAGGGCTTGCACAAGTAGTGCACCGCCCCCATCGCCGCCCCTTGCGCCTGCGCTTCGGGGTCGGTGACGCAACTGACGATCATCACGGGCACGGCCCGGAGGTGGGGATTCAGTCGGATCGCCCGGACCACTTCGAACCCGTTCACCCGCGGCAGGAGGATGTCCACGATGATGAGGTCGAAGTGCATGGCCTCCACGTACTTCAATGCCGCTTCACCGTCGCGCGCAATGGTCGCGGCAACCCCCATGCGCTCCAGCACACGGCACATGCTTTCGGCGACTTCGCGATGGTCTTCGATGATCAGGGCGAAGGGACAGGTGGGACTCATGGGCATGGACATGGAAACAAACGGCACGGTCGAACAGTTCGACACCAGTGTTACAGCGGCCAGGCAATGGTCAAGGGCGAACATCCGACACACTGTCCCTTGGAGCGTGCCGTTTGCCAAATATTCAAGTGATCCACGTTTTACCGTGCCCTTTTCCGGCGGTCGAAAACATTTTGGATTTCCGTTCCGGGCGGCTTGTGCTTCGCTTCCCGGCCAGCCATGAACACAACGAACCGCCGCCAGTTTCTCCAATCGACCGCCCTGTTGCTCGCCGCGCCTGCCGCCCGGGCCATCGAACCGCTGGGCCGCACGGGCAAAGCCCGCCTGCTGCTCAGTCTCGCCGCCTACTCGTTCCGCGAGTTCTTCACCGGCGAACTCCAGCGCGGCACCAGCAAGGTCGTGCCGGCGGACCAGGCGATGGACATGTTCAAGTTCATCAACTACTGCGCCGAGCACGGCTGCGATGGCGCGGAACTGACGAGCTACTTCTTCCCGAAGGCGTTGACCACGGACTACCTCGTCCAGATCCGCCGGCACGCTTTCGTCAAAGGCGTGGCCATCAGCGGCACGGCCATCGGAAACAACTTCTCGCATCCCAAGGGTGAAAAACGCGAGGCCGAGATCGCACTGACGAAACATTGGATCGACCGGGCCGCCGTCATGGGCACCTCGCACGTACGCGTGTTCGCCGGACAAACGAAGGAGCTCGCGCGCGAAGAAGCGGACAAGCTGGTCGTTGCCGCACTGGAGGAATGCTCCGACTACGCGGGCCAAAAGGGCATCTTCCTGGGCATCGAAAACCACGACGCCATCGGCAGCGCGGAGCATCTGCTCAAGCTGCTCAAACAGGTGAACAGCCGGTGGCTGGGCGTGAACCTGGACTCGGGCAACTTCCGCACGGAGAACCCCTACGACGACTTCGAGAAGATCGCGCCCTACGCCGTGAACGTGCAGATGAAGACGGAGATCCACCGGCTGGGCACGAAGGAATCCGAACCCGCCGACCTCGCCCGCAAGGTGAAGATCCTCCGCGACGCGCATTATCAGGGCTACATCGCACTGGAGTTCGAGGCGAAGGCGAATCCGTACGAAGCGGTTCCGCCGGTGCTGAAGCGGATGAAGGAATTGTTCGCCGCGTAAGCGGGATGACCGTAGTCACAAGCTTCGGGTTGCGAATGGATTATTTGGTTTTGGTGGCGGTCTCTGATCGCAGGGGAGAGCAACCGGCGGTCACAGACCGCCGCTACAATCTGCCTGCGCAGGCTGAAGCCTGCGACTACGGACTGTGACTACGGAAGAAGAATGCCCGCGATGGCTGCGTTCAAAAGCGTGGCCACGAATCCGACGAAGAGCGCCTTCAACCCCAGCCGTGCCAGGTCATGCCTCCGATCGGGGGCCAGCGCGCCGATGCCGCCCAATTGGATGCCGACCGAGGCGAAATTCGCAAAGCCCGTAAGGGCAAACGCCGCGAGCATGTAGGAACGTGGCGTCATGAAATCCGGCGTGGCCTTCCAGCCCTTCATGACGAGGTAGGCGTAGTGCTCGTTGATGGAGAGCTTTGCCCCCAGCAACGTGCCGACGTGCCCAACGTCCTTCATCTCCACGCCCATGAGGAAGGCGGCCGGAGAGAACAGCCAGCTGAAGATGGCTTGCAGCGACAGGTCTTTGCTCACCATTCCGAGGATGGCATCAAACATCGCCACGAACGCAATGAACACGATGAGCATCGCCGCGACATTGAAGGCGAGTTTCAGGCCGTCGCCCGTACCGGCGGCAGCGGCGTCGATGGCGTTGACGTAAGGCGACTTGGCCTCCTGTGTCCTCACGGTGCCAGAGGTCTCGGGCTGGTCCAGCTCGGGCAGAAAGAGCTTCGCCAGGTACAAGCTGCCCGGACACGCCATGATGCAGGTGGTGAGCACCGCGACCGGGTCCGCGCCGTAGTTGATATAGACGACCATCATGCCGCCGGAGATGTGGGCCATGCCACTGGCCATGAGCGCGAACAGCTCGGAGTTGGTCATGCGTGGCACGTAGGGCTTCACGATGAGCGGCGCTTCCGTCATGCCCATGAAGACGTTGGCCGAGACGGAGAGCGTCTCCGCGCCACTCGTGCCCATGAGCCGGACCATGACCACGGCCATCATGCGCACGCACCACTGAAGCACGCCGAAGTGGTAGAGCACGGTGAAGAAGGCGGAGATGAAGAGGATCGGCGGCAGCGCCTTGAAAGCGAAGATGAAGAGAAACTCCTTGCCGGGGTTGAGGGCGAGGTCGCCGGGGTTGGCCAGGTTGCCGAAAACGAACTGCGCGCCCTTGTCGGAGAAGCTGATGAAGTTCACGACGACAACCTTGGCGGCGTTCAGCGTTTCGTTGACGACGGGCACCTTCAGCACGAGCAGCGCGAGGATGACCTGCAAGGCCACGCCCCAGCCGATGGTGCGCCAGTTCACCGCCCGGAGGTTCGAGGAGAACATCGCCACGAGTCCGAAGAAACAAAACACCCCCGCGCACGCCTGCCCACGTGGCCCAACGGTCTCGCGCAAAACGTAGGCCAGTCCGCCCAGCGCCAGCACGGTGGCGGCGATGCCCAGTCGCCAGCTCATGGGTGTGGGTGGATGCAGCGAGGGCGGTGGCTGTTGCAGTTCTGCGGCGGCGGCCGGCTCCGGCGAATCGGGGGTTTGCATGAAGTTCGCTTCTGCGCGTTGATGCCACAGGCGGCGGGAGGCGGACAGCGAAAACTTCGCCGCATCACCAGCCAGCTTCGAGCGTCCCCCGCAGATTCAAGACGACCCCAGATTGATTCGCCCTTCTGCGGTCGTCTTCAATCTGCGGGAATTAAACAGGGGTGTCCTGGAGTTAATGTGCAGCTTTCGCGAACGAAGCCTTGAGTCAGGCGCGGCGTCCGCGCATCGTTCGGGGCACCAACGCACCGCATGGCCACTGACTCCAGCAATCCCGCCCTCGACCGCGCCCGCCTCAAGGCCTACTGGCGGCTCCTGCCCCTGCTCTTCGCCTGCTACGTCATCGCCTACGTGGACCGCGCCAATGTGTCCATCGCCAAGCTGACGATGACGAAGGATCTGCCCGGCTTTGACAATGCGGTCATCGGATTGGGCGCGGGCATGTTTTTTCTCGGCTACTTTCTGCTGGAGATTCCCGGCACGCTGATCGTGGAACGCTGGAGCGCGCGGAAGTGGATCAGCCGCATCATGATCTCGTGGGGCATCGTGGCGGCGCTCACGGCGCTCGTGAAGACCCCGAGCCAGTTCTACGGCGTGCGGTTCTTCCTCGGTCTGGCGGAAGCAGGCTTCTTCCCCGGCATCATCGTTTATCTCACGCACTGGTTTCCCAGCCGCGACCGCGCCAAGGCCCTGGCCTACTTCCTCGTGGCCACCCCGTTCGCGCAGATCATGAGCCCGAAGATTTCCAACGCGCTGCTGGCGATTGGCACGAGCGAGACGATCAACGGAGTGACTATGCTGCATCCCAAGCTTTTCGGCCTCGCTGGCTGGCAATGCGTTTACATTTTCTGGGGCATTCCCGCCGTCATCCTGGGCATCATCGTCCTCTTCGCCATGACCGACCGGCCCAAGGATGCCAAATGGCTCTCCACCGAGGAACGCGAAGCCTTGGAGGCGGAACTCGAACGCGAGCGCGCCGCGCGGGCCAAGGGACCCCGGATGACCGTGCTGGAAGCGTTGCGCCACCCCAAGGTGCTCCTGCTCGCCCTGGCCTACTTCTGCACCGTCACCGGCAGCTACGGCATTGAGTTTTTCCTTCCGAGCATCCTGCGGGACTGGTACGGGATGGATTTCAACAAACTGACCTGGCTCGTGATGCTCCCGCCCATTGTCGCGCTGGGCAGCCAGCTCTTCGCCGGGTGGAGTTCCGACCGGATGAAGGAGCGCCGCTACCACGCCGTCGTGCCCATCCTCATCGGGGCGTGTGCGATCGGACTGGCCCCGTTCACGCGGGGCGAGTTGTGGGTCACGGTGCTATGCTTCATGGTGGCCTTTGCCGGGTTCAAAGCTTACATGCCGGCCTTCTGGTCCCTGCCCAGCCTCTTCCTCACCGAAGCAGCGGCAGCGGGAAGCATCGGCCTCATCAACTCCGTGGGCAACCTCGGCGGCTTCCTGGGCCCGACCGTGCTGGGCGCGGTGGAGAAGAGCACCGGTTCCTTCGTGGGCGGCCTCTACTTCCTCTGCATCTCCATGGCCATCTCTGCGACCATCATTTTCTTCCTGGGTTTGGGGCATAAGGAAGTCGCGAAGTCCTGACGGCCATCCGGAAACGACAGTTGCTGAACCCTTATGAACGCCACGTCGAGCGATAAACCCGGCGGCAATCCTCAGGCTCAACTTCAACTTATGGGAGCGCTGCTCACATTGGCCTTAGCGGGCTGGCTCCTCTACCGGCACTTTGTCCCGCCGGGCATCAAGGTGAACACCAAACCCTTCGCGTCCCTCGGCGAGTTCGCCGCCGACGAATTTGCCAAAATTCAACCGGCAGGACTGGTACAACTCGTTTACGACGTACCAGACAAGTCAGCCGATCAAAACCCCGCGTTTGGGAAATCAATTGAGATGCAGGGCGTGCAGGCGCTCGCGTTCAAAGCCAGGCTTGCCCAGCTGGGCAAATACACCTTTGAACCGGACATGAAACTGCCCCGCCCGGCGATGGCCATGTATAGCGCCTGGCCGGGCGGAGCCTTCAAGACACTGATCCAGGCCCCCAACCCCGCACTCGTCCTGTTCAGCAGTCTACCGGCGATTGACGATGCCGGACGGGCCTTGCTTCGGCAGCGAACCGGGAAATTGATGGTAGTGGGAATGGCAATGCCCGAGGTCAAACCTGCGGTGCAGGCCAATCAGGTGCAATTGGCCATTGCGTACCGCGTGCCTGTGCCTCCCAGCACGGCCACCACCGAGTCACCTGCCGAGTGGGTGAAACGAGTCTTCGCCGTCTTGACTCCGGCAAGCGTGGCCCCCTGAGCCTGGCCCGGCTATTGCCCCAGCCACCAGCTTGAGTCATCAAGACCGCCGTAGGTAATCGTGCTGTCCTTGCGCACCGCTTCCGCATGCGAGTCCATGAAGGACATCGTAGTGCGTTTGTTATGGAAAAGTCCGAAGTTGCCCATCTGCCAGGTTGGCGAGTAATTGAGCGGATTGGAACGATCGTTATCACCTTGAGAATTGTTGAACAACGGGGCCGCAGAACCCGGCGTGGGCATGTAGGGCCGGCCGTCCATGGCATCAAACATGAACACCTTGCCGGAAGGGTTGACGATGTTGTCGAGCAGGAATGCCTGATGAACGGCCGCTCCCTGAAACGTTCCGCCCATGCCGGGAGCCCAGCTCCCCGAAGCGCTTAGCTGAGTGCCCGGCCCCATCCCGACAATGCCCAAATAGGGATTGACGCGAAACTGCGATTGGGAAACCCAGTCAAACCCAAAGGTGGTCTGGGCGACAAACGGAACTGTCGCCGTCTTGGGCCAGGAAGGACAAATGAAACTTTTGGTCCCGGCCATGTATTTCCCCATGAGCGAGGCCCCATTGCAGGCCCCATACGTGGATGCAATGTTGGGAATGTTGTACGGAAGCGGTGTGGGTGAGATCCAGCTGAACGGGGTCTTGGTGTCCTGATCGGACGAGTAAGTTGCCAAGGCGATTCCAAATTGTTTCGTGGTGTTCAGGCAGGCGATTCCGTTGGCCTTCTCTTTGGCCTTGCTGAGCGCAGGCAACAGCATCCCCGCCAAAATCGCAATGATGGCGATAACCACGAGCAATTCGATCAAGGTAAAAGCTGCACGCTTCGTAGGCGTCAGGCATTTAACTTCAGTTTTCTTCATGCGTTCGTTCGGTAAGAACTGGCTGCTGGCATGGTCCGACACGTCCGGCATCCCCCACATTCACTAAAAACCGATTGGGACGAGTCCTCTGTACGCCCGCATGGCGAGGCAGTCACTGCCCCACCTTCGGTGTGAGCAAAAAATCCTCAGGGCGCTTTCAATACCGTGTAGGTCCGTTCAAACCACTGGGCGGGCGTGTCCTTGTCACCGATGGCGGGTTTAGGTGGCACACGCGTAACGATCGCCGTCCGGATAACGCCTTGCGCCACGAGCGCGTCCACCGTCGGCGATGCACTGGAAACCACCACGAGCTTGGCACTACCACCCTTGAGTGCCGCAAGGTCAGCCGGAGGGAGAGTCTGGGGGAAATTTCCGAACAACACTACCGCACCGACGCCCGTCCCAAACCCAGCGACCTGCGCCGCGCGCCCTTCAGGCCACAATCGGGGATCACCGGACATGTCGCGCTTCAGTTCCTTGACCTCCTTGAGCGTTACGCCCTTGGTCTTGGCGAGTCCGGCTTTGAACCCCTTGACCTGCGACTCGTTGGCCGGGTTCTGCATCCCTTCAATCACCTCGACCACCACCACCACAGTGCCCTGATTACCCAACACTTTCGCGGTCTCTTCACCCGCCACGGAACCCAAATACTCGAAGGGCTTCGCATTCAATTTTGAAGAGCCGTCAGAGCCGGAAGAAACCAGCCGGATGGTGGCTCCCGCGATGGCCAAGACGGCAATAATGGCGATGATGAGTGATTTTTTGTCCATAGGTTGGCTATGCTGCGATGTGTGACTCAAAGCGGGGGGAACTGGACCAACCAGTGACGCAGACATCAAGGAATAAATCGGCGGCCAATCGCCGGACGGGGCTCCACGAGGATCTGAACTGCAAACCGTGCATCCGAATTATAACTTCAAATCCCAGTTGCTATCGATGGCGGGGACGCCGGAAACAATGTTGCCGAAGGTGATCGGACTGGACTTGGGCACCAAGTCAACCGACCCATCCAAAAAGACGATGCCAGTCCGCTTGCCGTGGGGCATGCCGATATTGGGCATGTACCAACCGGAACTGTAGCTCATCGGATCGGCCACATCCGCACCAGCAGTCAAGGAGGTGTAAAGCTGGTAAGTTCCCGGGGTGGAACTGTACGCGTAATGAACCATGCACCCCGCGTTTGCAGTCGTCATTGAAGCGGTGTCGTACGCAAAGACCTTGTCCTTGGGGTTGTTGACCGTCGTCATCTTGGTAGCGGGGTACGGATTACCCGGGGGACTTGGCCCCAAGCCAGAACCGCCCAAGTAGGGATTGAGACGGTAGCGTTGGTTCGCAACATACTTGACGCTGCCGGCAACGAACACCACGGTTGGTTGGTAGTTGGGGTTCGTATGCTCCTGGGCCGGACAGTCGTAACTGTTGTTGCCGCCAAGCCCCACCGGACGTGCCGCAGGTGGCGCGGGGTAACCAGTGCAAAACCCCGGTGCAGCCAGCATAGGAGAGAGGAGCGAGCCACCCTCGGCTGAACTGTAATAGGGTTCCGCAGTGCTGGGTAAGGCTCCTAATCCCCATCCATATGTCAGTCGGTCGTCACCGTCACTCGAGTACACCTGAACCGCAAGCCCCCACTGCTTCTGGTTGTTGATCCTAAAAACGGCAGTAGCAGGCACGCTCCGCCGACGGTGTGGCAGTTAGTCACGCCGGAGGCATAGCATTTGTCGAGTTCTTCGGCCTTGGGGC
>RFSE01000104.1 GCA_009924135.1 Pseudomonadota bacterium
CAACTCGGCGGTCACAGACCGCCGCTACAGGGGCTGGCCGTTTGGAAGTACGACGAACCCGACGCCTTAAACGTCGATCACCGGTCCGTTGCCCCCGTCGTCTGGCGGTTTGGGCCCGGGAGCGGCCCGGCGCACGCGCATGCGGCTCTCGCCCGAGCCGGTCAGCGTGTTGAGGATCAGCGACACGAGGCTGATGACGAGCGCGCCCCAAAACGCGGGCCAGAAGCGGTCCACGTGGAAGCCCTTCACCAGCGAGCCGACGAGGTAGAGCAGGCCGGCGTTGATGACGAGCACGAAAAAACCGAGCGAGAGCACCACCAGCGGCAGCGTGAGCCAGAACAACACCGGACGCAGAAACGCGATCAGAATGCCAAACAGCAGCGAGGCGACAAAGAGGTCGGGCACCGTCTCATAGCTGATGCCGGGGACAATATGCGTGGCCACCAGCACCGCCACGGTGTTGATGATCCAGCGCTGGAGAAAGACCATCAGACCCGAGCGGGGTTCAACCTCGCGTTCGGGCTGCTGACCTGACTGATAACCTGATCGCACGCGGAGAACATGGTGGGCAGGGCGGGAATGCGCAAGCGGCAACCCATCGCACGGGCTTTCCCAGCACGCCTTACGGTTGAATGAATCCGTCGTAAGCCCGCTCGCCGAGATACTCGTAGTCATGGCCCTCGGCGGGTGTGCCGGTGAGAATCGAGTGGATAAACCCGTTCCGCTCCACCTGCACCGTGTGCAGAATCTTCCGCTCCGGGTTTTCCTTCAGCAGGAACTTCACCCGCCCGGCCAGGGCCGTGTGGGTTTGCAAGCCGTCCTTCGTCGCCGATTCAAACGGCAGGGACTTCGCCAGGTCCGCCTTCATCGCCTGGCTGCGACCCCAGGTCCCGCCGGCTTCGCTTACGAACGTCTTGCCGTTCAGCAAGGCGTTGGAGTCTTGGTAAGCGAGCACGCACAGATGGTTGCGCGGCGAATCTTGCAGCCAGGCCAGGAGCTTCTCAGCGTGGCGCTTGGCGCTGTCGTATCCGTAGTTGCTGTCGAGAAAGGCAATGCGCCCGACGCTCGCGGGAATCCGTTCCTGCGCGTCGAGGTAACCGAAGATGAAACTGCCGCCGCCGCTGTGGCCGGTGAGCGTGAGCGTGACGGGCTGGTTCGGAAACACCGCGACGAGGCGTTCGACATAACCGGGTAGCTGGTCCGGCCCGTGCTGGCGCTTCCACGCCGGCCAGCTCAGCCCGGCCGCTTCCAGGTAGGCGATGACCAGGGTCGCGTTCGTTTCATTCCCGCGCAGCCAGCGCGTCTGCGCGCCGATGTGCTGGATGTTAAAGTGCCAGTCGTCGCCCGGCCGAAACGGTTTGCCGATGGTCTGCTCGATCGTATTTCCGTTGGGCAGCGCATAGACGATGAGGTGGACCGGCTTCGGGTTTACCGGTGATTTCATCAGGGGCGCGTTGAGCAGCACCCGCACGTCCGGTGCCAGCCGAAACTCCATTTCCTGCTCGCCGGCTGAGGGCTTTGGCTGCCAGACGCCTGTGCCAACGGCTTGCAACGACCGTCCAGATGCATCGGATGAAATCGGCGGCGACTGCAAGTCGCCGGCTCGGGGCACCGGTCCTTCGTCGCTCAACATGACATGTAGCTGCGCGTCTGCCAGCAACTCCGCGACGGCCTTGTCCTCGCCGTCCAGCTTCGCGGTCCGGTGGATCAGCCGGACGCCGTGGCTGTAGTCCACCCACGAGTCTGCGTGGCCAAGATACAGCGGCTGGATCGGCACGCCATTGGTCCGGTGCCACCCGTAGATGGCGACCTTTCCCGGTTTGGCGATGAGCTGGGGCGTCAGCACCAAGTCCTTCTTGTGCCCGGCCACCAGTGTGCCCAATGGGTGCACTACCAGCGCGGCCTTCCGCTGTTCCCCTACCAGCTCGTTGTGGCGCATGAACACCGGCAGCGTGACCATTTCCTTGCTCGGGGGAATGGGCTGCGGCGCGAGCCTCAGTGCTGCGATAGCATGGATGGCATCCACCAACCGGGGCGTGGGCAGCGTGCAGTCCGTCGCGTCCGCGATACGTTGCGCAGCAGCGGGGGTCAGCGGGGTCAGCAGGTAATCCTCGTTACTGCCCACGGCGAGATAGTCCGGGGTCACAAATACCGTGAGCCGGTGCCTCACCCCGCCCACTGTTTTGGCCATTGTCACTGGCAAGAGCTGCCGCAGGAAGTCCGGCACATTGCCACGCAACACGTCGGCAACGATGCGTTGCTCGCGGGCTTCGCGATCCAGCGCCTTCGCGGACTCGGCGAAGGCACGGCCGGTGGGTGCATCGGCCGGCCTGGGTGGCAGGCGCAGCGTCTGGCCGACGGCGGTCAAGGCGCTGGTCAACACCGCCAGGGCACAGGCGACGAAACGGTTGGCAGGGCAGACGGGCACACCGTTGGTTTAGGCGAGCGTGGCGCGGTCGTCCACGGCGAATTCAGACTTTTTCGACGGTCCAACTACAAAAACTGCTTGTCGCATCCGGGCCGTCCGGGTAGCCATTCTCCATGTCCAAAACATATTTCCTGCCACTGTCCTCTTCCGCTGCCGCGGTGACGCGGCGCCGGTTCCTCCAACGTTCGCTGATTGCCTCGGTCATCGCCGCCGCCAGCGCACCCCCGCTCCTGCGCGGTCAGAACCTCAACAACAAGGTCGATGTCGCCGTCGTCGGTGCGGGCGGCAAAGGTGCCAGTGACACGGATGAATGCGCCAAGGGCGGCGCAAACATCGTCGCGCTCTGCGACGTGGACAGCAACACGCTGGGCAAACGCCTGGAAAAGTACCCGAAAGCCAAGGGCTTCCGCGACTTCCGCAAGATGTATGACGAGATCGGCAAGAGCTTCGACGCCGTCATCGTCTCCACGCCAGACCATGTCCACGCGCCCGCCGCGAGCCTGGCAATGAAGATGGGCAAGCACGCCTACGTGCAAAAGCCCCTCACCCACTCGGTTGCCGAAGCACGCCACCTGCGCCTGCTCGCCGCCGAGAAGAAAGTCGTCACCCAGATGGGCAACCAGGGCAGCGCCGGTGACGGTTTGCGCCGCGCCGTGGAAGTCATCCAGGCCGGCATCATCGGCAAGCCCACCGAACTCCACGTCTGGAGCAACCGCCCGATCTGGCCTCAGGGCATCGACCGGCCGATGGGCGAAATGCCCGTGCCCGAGAATCTCGATTGGGACCTGTGGCTCGGACCCGCGCCGATGCGCCCGTACAACAAGGGTTATCATCCCTTCGCCTGGCGCGGCTGGAAGGATTTCGGCACCGGTGCGCTGGGCGACATGGCCTGCCACACCGTCAACATGCCCTTCCGCGCGCTCAAGCTCGGCTACCCCACGCTCATTGAGGCGGAAGCGGTTTCCGACAGCCATCCCGAGACTTACGCCAAGTCCTCGCGCATCCGGTTCGAGTTCCCCGAGCGCGACGGCCTGCCGCCGTTGAAGTTCTGGTGGTATGACGGCAAGCCGAATGATCCGGACGTCAAGGCCATGCGTCCGCACGACGACATCGTGAGCGACGTCATCGCCCTGTCCGCCGGACAAAAGGACAAGAACGGGAACGCCAAGCCCGCCGCGCTGCCCACCAGCGGCTGCCTGGTTGTCGGCACCAAGGGCCGCCTCTACTCGGCGGATGACTACGGCTCCACCTTCTACATGCGCCTCAACGATGAGAAGGAAATGAAGCACCAGAAGGATCACGGGGCCGTTGCGGCGATCCCGGAGAACTACACCAAGTGCGTCGGTGGCCACTACAAGGAATGGGTGGACGCCTGCAAAGGCGGCGCGACGCCCTACTCGAACTTCGCCATCGCGGCGTACCTCACGGAGATCATCCTGCTGGGCTGCATCGCCGTGCGCGTGGGCACCGGCAAGAAGCTCGACTGGGACGGCCCGAACATGAAGGCCAAGAACATGGACGTGGCGAAGCTCGTGAAGCGCGACTACCGCCCCGGCTGGATGCTCTGAATCACACTCCGGCCAACGCCGGAACCCTTGAACCCCACCCCGCCGCCTCACGCGACGGCGGTGGGGTTTCGCTTTTCTGGGTGAACTGGGTCAGAACGGATTCCACTCCGTCCCAATCTCGAACGGAGTGAAGCGAGCAGTGCGAGCATCGCCGGAGCCGCCCCCTTTCAACGCCAGGACGCAAGGGCGCAAAGGCGCGATGAAATGCAGACGGGAACACTACTCTGGGTGCATCCCGATTTCTTGCAACTGCCGGACGGAGCGCTTTCGCCGGGTATGGCGAAGCCCCCGGGATTAGACGTCCGATAACCCAACCCTTGCGAGCACGCTGGGCTTTGGGGTGGCACCCGCGTCTCGCGCGTCGGTTCGGGCGTCCCGCCCGAACCGCTGGCGTACGGAACCCCGGTGCATACGGCTACCATGGAATGCACATCCGTCCGAAGTTTTCGGCGGGACGCCGAAAACTACCCGCGAGACGCGGGTGCCACCCGAGGCCAACGCACGCTTTAGCGGCTGCTGAAGGTCAACAGGTCCGCCGCCATGCCGACCTTGATTGTGTCGCCGGGCTTGAACTCGCCTTCGAGCAGTTTCGTGGCGAGCGGGTCCAGCAGCAGGTCCTGCACGGCCCGCTTGAGCGGACGCGCGCCGAACTGCGGGTCGTAGCCTTCCTTCGCAATGAACTTCCGCGCGGCCTTGTCCACGACGAGCGTGAGGTGCTGTTGCGCCAGCCGTTTCTCCAGGCGACCAAGCTGGATTTCCACGATCTGCGCCAGCTCCTCCTCGTCGAGGCTGTGAAAGATGATGGTGCTGTCCACGCGGTTCAGGAACTCGGGCCGGAAGTGGCGCTTCAACTCGCCCATCACCTTGTCCTCCATCGCGGAGCGGGCGCCGGCGGTCGTTTTGCCGTCGAGGAAGTATTCCTGGATGATCGGTGAGCCGATGTTGCTGGTCATGATGATGACCGTGTTCTTGAAGTCCACGGTGCGGCCCTGGCCGTCGGTGAGCCGGCCATCGTCGAGGACCTGCAGCAGCACGTTGAACACGTCGTGATGCGCCTTCTCGATCTCATCGAAGAGCACGACCGAGTAGGGCCGGCGGCGCACCGCCTCGCTCAACTGGCCGCCTTCCTCGTAACCCACGTAGCCCGGCGGCGCACCGACGAGCCGGGCGACCGTGTGCTTCTCCATGTATTCGGACATGTCGATCCGTACCATCGCGTTTTCGTCATCGAACATGAATTCGGCAAGCGCCCGGGCCAGCTCGGTTTTGCCCACGCCGGTCGGCCCGAGGAAGATGAACGAGCCAATGGGCCGGTTCGGGTCCTGCAGGCCGCTGCGGGAGCGGCGCACGGAGTTGCTCACTGCGACGACCGCCTGCCGCTGGCCGACCACGCGCGCGGCGAGGCGTTCCTCCATCTTCACCAGCTTCTGCCGTTCGCCTTCGAGCATCTTGGTGACGGGAATGCCCGTCCACGAGGAGACGACTTTGGCAATGTCCTCCTCGGTCACTTCCTGACGGAGCAACGGGTTGCGGGTTGAGTCGGCCGACTGCTTGGCCACGGCGACCAGTTTCTTCTCCAAGTCCGGCAGCTTGCCGTATTGGATTTCCGCCGACTTCTGGAGGTTGCCCTTGCGCTGCGCCTGCTCCAGCTCGGTCCGCGCGGCGTCGATCTGCGACTGGATCACGCTCACGGCATTCGTGGCGGCCTTTTCGTTCTGCCATTGGGCCGTGAGTGCGCTGGAACGTTCCTTCAAGTTCGCCAGCTCGACTTCGAGCTTCTTGAGCCGCTCTTTGCTCGCATCGTCCTTCTCCTTCGCGAGAGAAGTGCGTTCGATTTCAAGTTGGAGAATCGCGCGGTCGAGCTTGTCGATGTCCGTGGGTTTGGAATCCAGTTCCATCTTGAGCCGCGAGGCCGATTCGTCCACGAGGTCCACCGCCTTGTCCGGCAGGAAACGGTCGGCGATGTAGCGGTGCGAGAGCGTGGCCGCCGCCACGAGCGCGGTGTCCTGGATGCGCACGCCGTGGTGGACTTCGTAGCGCTCCTTCAAACCGCGCAGGATCGCAATGGTGTTCTCGACGCTCGGCTCGGCGACATACACGGGCTGGAAGCGCCGCTCCAACGCGGGGTCCTTCTCGATGTGCTTGCGATACTCGTCCAGCGTGGTCGCCCCGACGCAGCGCAGTTCGCCGCGGGCGAGCTGGGGCTTGAGCATGTTCGCAGCATCGGCGGAACCTTCGGCCTTGCCCGCGCCGACGATGGTGTGCAGCTCGTCAATGAAGAGGATGATGCGGCCCTCGGCGGCGGTCACTTCCTTGAGGAACGCCTTGAGACGGTCCTCGAATTCGCCGCGATACTTCGCTCCCGCCACCATGGCGGAAAGATCCATCGCCACGACGCGCTTGTTCTTGAGGCTTTCCGGCACGTCACCATCCACGATGCGTTTGGCAAGGCCCTCGAGGATGGCCGTCTTGCCCACGCCCGGCTCGCCGATGAGCACGGGATTGTTCTTGGTGCGGCGCGTGAGCACCTGCATCACGCGGCGGATTTCGTCATCGCGCCCGATGACCGGGTCGATCTTTCCCTGCCGCGCCAGCGCGGTGAGATCTTTGCCGTATTTCTCGAGCGTCTGGAACTTGTCCTCCGGGTTTTGGTCGGTGACCCGCTGGTTGCCCCGCAAGGCCACGAGCGCCTTGAGCACCTCGTCACGGGTGAGCTTGTGGGCCTTGAGCAGCTTTTTGAGCGTCTCGCCACCTTCGGTGAGCAGGCCGAGAAAGAGATGCTCCGTGGAGTAGAACTCGTCCTTGAGCTTGCGCGCCTCACCCTCGGCTGCATCCAGAACCTTTTTCAGATTCTGCCCCAGGTAAACGTCGCTGGAACTGGTGCCTTGCACCTTGTGCCGGCGCGTCAGCTCCTTTTCCAAGTCGGCCTTCAGTGCAGGCAGTGCGACGCCCAGCTTCTGGATCACGAGCGGGACCAAGCTCTCCGGCTGCTCAATCAGCGCCAGCAGCAGATGCTCGCCGTCGATTTCCTGATGGCTGTAACCGTGCGCGATGCGCTGGGCGTCCTGCAACGCCTGCTGCGCCTTGGTGGTGAAACGTTCCATGTTCATGCACCTACAGCATGCAGCGAGAATGCCAGCCACAGAAGGGCGGGACTTGGTTGAAATCCCTCGAAAATTGCGGGTTGTCGGGAAGTCGCACCGCGCCAAACGCGTCACGTATGCGCCGTGTTGGCACGGTCGGAGCACGGACGCCTGACACAAAGCAGGGTCACAAACGCATTACCCTCCCCGTGAACCGAAGAGGGTCAGAAAGATTGGGTCAGAAAAATGGGGAAGGACCTGAGCTGGGATTTTTCTGACCCCATTTTTCTGATCAAAGCAGCGGCTGAACAGCCTGAAATTGAGTGGCGGAGAAAGGCGGGCGCATCTCGACACTGCCCCCGAGGGACGAAATCTTCCGGAGCGCGGCTGTGTCGCGGAGACCAGCCGCAGCCGCAGCGCCTGGCAGGAGGCGTTCAGGCGTTACGCCCCCGCTCAACATTCTGACGTTGCTGCGGCTGATCCCGCGCCGAGCGGGACACAGCCGCGCTCCGGGGGCAGTGCCAAGATGCGCCCGCGAAAGGGCCTAACGCACGATGGTTCAGGGGTTCAAAGCGCGATCTTTTGTTCCGCGAATTCTCACCTTGGCCAGAGCAGCGCGGAGCCCGATGTCGTTATGGAGTGCGGTGACATACGGCGGCGGACATGGGCGTCCGCGCTCCTGGCCCTCAGAAGTCCGTGTTGCCTTCCTTGAGGTCCAGTTCCTTGATCCACGCGTTGCGATAGCGCACGTCGTGGCCTTCGCACTGAAGTTTGAGCCCCTGCGGCGAATCGGTGATGCCTTTGCCGCCGTCGTTGCCGCCGTCCACGCCGGAGTTCACCCCGCCCCAGACCTGGTTGATCTCGACGTTCTTGTGCACCTTCTCGCCGTTGAAATACATCGTGACCATCGCCTTTTCGACCCGTTTGCCATCCTTGAAGCGCGCGGCGCGAAAGACGATGTCGTAGCTGTTCCACTTGCCCAGCCCGGCGAAGCAGTGATAGGGGGATTCGGTCTCGTTGATTACCGCGCCCATGCCGTGCTTGGTCTTGTCGCCCTCCATGATCTGGATCTCGTAGCGGTTTTGGAGATACACGCCGCTGTTGCCGCGCGGATTCATCACGCAGAACTCGATGTGCAGCCGGAAGTCCCGGTAAGCCTGCTTCGTCACGATGTCCGCCGTGCCGAACTTGCCGCCCAAGGCCACCGGGTCATCGGTCATCACCACGGTGTGGCCCTTGTCCACGGGGTCGTCCACGATCTTCCACTTGATCGGCATCGATGACGCGAAGCGCGGTCCCTGCCAGTAAGTCCACTTCTCATCCAGCATCTTGCGCGAGCCATCAATGATGACCTCCGCGCCCGCCACGGGCTTGGCCCCGACGCCGACATTTGCATCCGCAGCGGCAGCCGCAGACGCGACGGTGAAAAGGATCGAACCCAGGAGGGGAAGCAAACAACGCAGTTTCATAATAAGTGATGTGGGTGGCTTTATCGCATGAACCAGACTGGCCTGTAAACTCGCAAGCTGGTAAAGGATTGGGACGGAGGGGTTACTTCTTCTTTCCCTTCTTCTCCGGCGGGCTGGCCGGTTTCGCTGCGGGGGCGGCCGGCTGATCGAGCCGGGCCCGCGCGTCCTCGACAGAGACCTTCGTGATCAGCGGCCAGCCCAGGGTGTCGCCGTTGGGCTTGAAGCCGCCGCCGTCCACGTCCGCCCAGATGGGGTTGTGGTAGGCAATGGGTTTGAGCCGCGCCTGCGGGCTGGTGCCGTAACCGGTCTTGAGGTCGAAGTTTTCCCCGGCGGCCACCACGATGATATGCGTGTCCTCGGAGAGCGGCACGTCAATCGTCCGGTCGAACTTCACCACGCCATTGGCGAACCAGTCCGGATGTGTCGCCCGCGTGAAGTTGAGTTTCGGCTCGGCCCGGCCGTTCACCAGCACCTGCACGCGGTCGATGTCGATCCAGTCGGTGCACTGCACGCGGACCTTGAGCTTCACGCCGCCGGTGGCGCGCACGGTGCCGCCGGGCAACGTGCCGTCCTCGGTCTGCACCTGGAGGAACGGCCCGGTGGTGAGGTAGCTGCGGCCTTCCTTCGCGTGGCGGACATTCTCGCGCCAGTCGATCTTCGCCGGTTCATCGCTCGCGCTGGGCAGGTACATGCGCCAGCCGCCGACGCCGTTGCCGTACACGGAGTGCGCGTCACAGACGGCCATGCCGACGTAACGATGGCCCTTGTTCAGCAGTTGCAGCCAGATGAACTCGCGATGATAACGCACCGCGTCACGGCCGGTCTTGGTGTCCTTCGCCACGGAGTAAGGCGCGCCGCTGAGAATGGTGCTCATGCTGTAGTTCTCCGTCTCCACACCATCAATCATTAGCGGCAGGCCGATGAAGCCGCCGTCCGCGCGCCCGTCGCCATCGCGGTCCGTGAAGTTCGCGACCATGTCCGGGTGGTTGATCTGAATCCAACGCGCCGGCTCGGGCTTCTGGAAGTCGCGCAGCGTAGCGGCCGTGATGCGCGGGTCGGCGTTCCAGACGGGCGCCCCGTTGTCCTGCGTGAACGGCACGGGGTCAAATGGGAAGGAGTTGAAGTGCGCCGCGCTGCCGGTGAGTTCGAGGCCGGGCACGGTCTGCAGGTGGTTCGTCAGGCCGAGGCGGACGATGTGCGGACGCCAGTCGTAGAGGCGGTTGTGCTCCGTGGTCGGCGCGAACTCGACGCCCTCGGCGACGAGGTTGATGAGGCGGTCGTCCGTGCCGCAGGTGTTGTCGCCGCTGGGCGTGGAATGGTTGTGGTAGTCCGCGCTCACCCAGCCACGCGTGTCCACGAGGCGTTTCAAGACGCCCTTCACATTCGCCGTTTGACCGGCCGCGAGCTTCACCGTCTGACGCAGGTGGCCAAACTCAATCCCGCGCGTGACGATGATCTCGTAATCGCCGGGCGGCAGCGGCTGGCGGAACTGGCCGTTGGCCGAGTGATATTGATCCACGCAACCGGCGGCGCGGTTTTGCGGGCCGAGGTTGGGCACCTTCGTGTCCTTGAGGCCGATGAACTGGGCCTTGCAGGGAAGCGGCTTGCCGTCCTCGCCGCGGATGTCGAAGGCGATGGCGGACTGGGCCTTCAGCACCGCGCTGAACTTCGCAGCCTGGCCGGCCGCAACGGACACTTTGGCCGGCGCGCTCTCGCGGCCGAGATCGGTGATTTCCAATTCATGCTCACCCACCGGGAGCCACAGGCTGACTTCGCCCGCAGCATTCGGATAAGCGGCGAGGCGGTTGGTGGAGGCGGGATTGGCCAGGGCAGCGACCGTGACACGCGTGGTGGCAAGGCCTTTGCCCGCCGCGTCCTTTATCGTTCCGGTGGCGATCGCGCCGGCTTCGCCGCGAAACTGTTTTACCAGTCCCACCGCCTGTAACGGCGACGTTCCCACCGCAACAAACCGCGCGAAGGTGATTTCCTGTCCCGGCTTCAATTCAAGTTCCGTCGGCGGGGCCTTCAAGCCATCGCGCTCCACCCAGCCGCGCGCGTAACCCGCCTTGTCCGCCGGGTCCACGGCGTCGGCCCACGCGATGTCGCCCACGGTACCCATGCTGGTGAAGGTGACCCAGCGATCGTCCACGGTGCCTTTGCGCACCTCCTTGCCGGCGTTGCGGTAGGTGGTGACGACGTACACGCCCTGCCAACCGTCGCGCAGGTGATACTCGTGGCGCTTGTAGAGGCCGCCGTTGTTGGGCGAAGTCACGACCGTCTCGATGACCGCTTCGCCATCGGAGCCGTCCTTTGCCACGCGCACCCACGAGACCGGTCCCTGCTGGCCGCTGGGCGCGAAACAGGTGAGCTGGTCGTTGTTCGCACCCCGGAGCGTGAGATCATAGAGGCAGCCCGGCGAAATGCCGTTGGTGCCGTAGAACGTGCTCATGTTCGCACGCCGCAGCGGGAGGTTCGCCGAGATGACCGCCTCGACTTTGTCGTTGCGCAGCACAAAGTCGCCGATGATGCCGTCGGCTTCCTTGCCGCCCGGGAGCTGGTCCTTGTTGTCCGGCCCGATTTCGAAGGCCTCGGGCCCGGCCAGGAGCGGCAGCGCGAGTGCGAAATTCAGCGTGGCAAGGAGGAACAAGTGGCAGCGGCGACGGCGTGCAGCAGGCAATGGAGAACGCATGATCGGAGCCTTGGACTCACCCGGCCCGTCGCACCTTCGACGAACCGGGGATTTTCCGTAGCACTTTTGGCTAGATTGGCTGCGCGGCCCTGATTAACGTCGGAAGCAGCAAGCAACCTGACGTGTTATGGCTGAATTTTCCTTCAACTGCCCGTTCTGCAACCTCGAACTAAGCATCGACGAATCCGGGGCCGGCCAGGAGATCGAGTGCCCCGGCTGTAAAGAGGTCCTCATCATTCCCTCCCCCAGTGGCGCCAGCGCCCCGGCGGCGTCAGAACCACGGGGGCCGGTGATCCCCCAGGGCGAATTCCCCGAGGCGAAGATCATCAAGAACGCCACCAAGTCGCTGGACGTCGCCGCCAAGACCGTCAAGAAGCTGCGGGTGAAATCCTTCCGCCATCACGAGCACGTAAAGGACGGCAAGGATACTTTCGACGACGTCGTCTCCAATTTCATCGGCCAGCACCCCGAGGACGACATCATCAGTCTCACCGGCATCCAATACACCCACCACCTGAAGGGCAAGGATGCCGAGGGCAAGGAGACAACCACGCCCATTACGGAATACGGCGTGCTGGTTCACTACAAGGCCTGATCGCCCATGTCCAAGCCGGTTCCGAAACCCATCGCCCCAGCCGAGGTGCTGGAGCGGGCGCGGGCCGTGGTCAAGGCCGACCGGTTCCCGGTCCTCGCGAGCATTGATGGCGACCAGCCGCGCGTGCGGCCGGTTTCACCGGTGCGGACGGATGACTTCACGGTGTACGTCGCGAACCTGCGGCTCTACCACAAGACCGGTGAGATCGCCGCGAATCCAAAGGTCGAGCTTTGCTACATGGACGACGAGCACAACCAGGTGCGCCTTTCCGGTATCGCCGAGGTCGTGACCGAGCGTCCCGTGCTCCAGGAAATCTGGGATGCGAATGCGCTCATGCGGCAGTTTCTGGGCTCATTGGACAATCCGCAGCTTCTCGTCTATCGCATTCGCCCCACCCGCGTCCGCTACATGCAGGAGTGGGCGCTGGAGTATCACGAAGTGCCGTTCAGCGTTTAGCCGGTTCTGGCGTCCGGGGTCCAGGATCTGGAGGAGGGATTGTTCCGAAGTTCACCTTGCCGCCGAAGTTGCCCCGCTCCCGCCAGCCGAGATAGAAACGTCCCCAGATACCATTGTAGGAAACGAATGGAAGCCGTACCCAGCGATAGCGCGTCATCGCCCAGTTCCAGCCGCCGTCCGGCGCGAAGACAGCCTCGGGAAACTTGCCCGTGCGGGTGAACGGTTGATCGGCCACGCCGATGACGTAGAAGGTGAAATTGTGCAGCGGGTTCCGCAGTTGCCACAGGACGCGCCGGCAGCGATTGCCGGGCCGGTACCAGTCCGGCGGGTCGGGATCATCCACGTTGCCGAACCACCAGAACGGATTCCATTTCTGAAGGGCTGGCGGCGTTGGCGTTTTCGCCGATGCAGTCGCCCTTGGAGGTGTGGGGATTGCGGTCCTACAGCCGCTCCCGCATACGAGCAGAGCAGCGACTGCCAGGCGAAGACTTAATGGAATCAGGAAAGCAGGAAGGCAGGAAAGGGAAGGGAAGCCCTTTGTTCCTGCCATCCTGCCTTCCAGATTCATAACTTCGTCCCGCCCAGCGCCAGCACGCGGGTGAATTGTTCCTTGGTCAGCGCGGAGACCGAGAGACGCGACTGCCGCACGAGGGGAATTCCCTTCAGCAACTCATCGGCCTTGATGGCCTCCAGGGACACGGGCTTGGCCAGTGGTTTTACCGGGGCGAGGTCCACGCACGACCAGTCGCCTTCCTTCGCCGTGGCATCGGGATACGCTTCCTTCGCCACCTTCGCGAGGCCGACCACTTCCTTGCCGGTGACGCTGTGGTAAAAGCATACGAGGTCGCCGCGTTTCATGGCACGGAGGTTCAGCCGTGCGGTGAAGTTGCGCACGCCGGTCCACGCCGTGCCGCCTTCCTTCACGAAGTTGTCCCATGCGTAGGCGGCCGGTTCGGATTTCACGAGCCAGTAATTCATGCGCGGAGAATGCGCTGGTCGAGGCGGCAAGTCGAGATGGCGAACGCTTCATAAGTGTGCACGAAGGCCATAGTGGTGGCAGGCGTCCCGCCTGCCGTAGAGCCGGGGCGTCCCGCCCGGCGGAACAAGCCGCCTTGTCCTCTGATCACGCGCATACCATCTTGCGCCCTGGAACTCCTCACGCCCATCCGGGCGGCAAGATGCCCGCCCTCTACGGCAGGCAGGATGCCTGCCGCCACGGCGCACGGGACGCACTCGCCCAACCGGAATGCCGGAGCCGCACGTGAACCATTGCAGCAATCCCAGCTTGGATAGGCAGTCTAAAGCAGGAGCTTGGCAGGGTTGCGGGCTCTGGCTACGTTGCGCGGCACCATGAAAGCCCTGCGTTGTATGTTGCCGCTTTTGATCCTGCTCACGCATGGGGTCGTCAGCCACGCCGCCTGGCGCTTGCCCAATGTCATCGTGATCCTCTGCGACGACCTTGGGTACGCGGACATCGGTGCGTTCGGTTGCACCGCCTATACGACACCGCACTTGGACCGCATGGCGAAGGAGGGCCGCAAGTTTACCAACTTCCACGTCTCGCAGGCGCTTTGCTCGGCCTCGCGCGCAGCGCTGCTCACGGGCTGCTACAACAACCGCATCGGCATCCACGGCGCGCTGGGGCCGAACTCGCGCATCGGCCTCAACACGAATGAAATGACGTTGGCCGGGCTGTTCAAACAGCAGGGTTACGCCACCGGCATGGCGGGCAAGTGGCATCTCGGCCATCGCCCGCAGTTCCTCCCGGTGCGCCATGGCTTCGACGAATACCTTGGCCTGCCGTACTCCAATGACATGTGGCCACATCATCCCGAGGCCAAAAAAGGCACCTATCCGAATCTGCCGCTCCTCGAGGACGACCACGTGAAGGACCCTGACATCACGCCGGAGAAACAGCCGAACCTCACGACCTGGTATGCCGAGCGCGCCGTGCGGTTCATCGAGAAGAACAGGGACCGGCCGTTCTTTTTCTACCTCGCGCATTCGATGCCGCACGTGCCGTTGTTTGTTAGCGACAAGTTCAAGGGCAAGTCCGGTGCCGGCTTGTACGGGGATGTGATCCAGGAGATCGACTGGTCCGTCGGCCAGGTGTTCGATGCGTTGAAGAAGCACGGCCTCGATAACAACACGCTCGTTGTTTTCACCAGCGACAACGGCCCGTGGCTGAGTTACGGCAACCATGCGGGCAGCGCGGGCCCGCTTCGAGAGGGCAAAGGCACGGCGTGGGAAGGCGGCACGCGCGTGCCCTGCCTCATGCGCTGGCCGGGCCAGCTCGCGGCGGGTACGACCAGCGGGGACATGTTGATGACCATCGATCTGCTGCCCACGTTCGCCAAATTGATCAACGCCAAACTGCCGGCGCACAAAATCGACGGCCTTGATGTCTGGCCGCTGCTCGCGGGCACGCCGGGGGCAAAAAACCCGCACGACGCCTACTACAGCTACTACGCGAACAACGAACTACAGGCCATGTTCTCACCCGATGGCCGGTGGAAGCTCCAGCTCCCGCACGGCTATCGCACCCTCGGCGGCCGTCCCGCCGGGCGCGACGGCATCCCGGCGAAATACTCCGAAGCCAAGGTCACCGAGGCGCAGCTCTTCGACATGCAGACGGATATGGGCGAGAAAGCGGATGTGGCCTCGTCGAATCCCGCCGTTGTCCAACGCCTGCTCACCCTCGCCGAACAGGCCCGCGCCGACCTCGGCGACGCACTCACGCAACGCAAGGGCACCGGGGTGCGTGAGCCGGGGCGGGTGGCGGAGGCCAAGTGATTAAGGCGCTTAACTTCGCCTGTCCGCTCCGTTGACACCGTCTCCGCCGCTTCCTACCGTGCGCGGACATGAATGCTTTGAAAGATTCGCTGGTCGAGCTGATCCGCCGCACTTCCGCAGAGATTCCCGATGACGTGAACCGCGCCCTCGTCACGGCGTTGGAGAACGAGAAGAAAGGCACCATCGCTGCCAGCGCGCTCAAGATCATCGAGCAGAACATCGAACTGGCGAAGCGCAAGTCCCAGCCCATCTGCCAGGACACCGGCAGCGTGATCTTTTACGTGGACTGCCCGGTGGGCTTTGACCAGATCGCCTGCGAGGAGGCCGCGCGGGAGGCGGTGAAGGCGGCCACGAAGATTGGTTACCTGCGCCAGAACTCGGTGGATTCCCTCACCGGCAAGAACGACGGCACGAACCTCGGCCCCGGCGCACCGGTCGTGCACTGTCACCAGCACCGCTCGTCGGAAATCTCCGTGCGGCTCATGCTCAAAGGTGGCGGCTGTGAAAACGTCGGTGCGCAATACTCGCTCCCCGCCGAGAAACTCCACGCCAACCGCGACCTCGACGGCTGCCGCAAGGTCATCCTCGACGCCGTGCTCCAGGCGCAGGGCAAGGGCTGCGGTCCGGGCATTCTGGGCGTGTGCATCGGCGGCGACCGCGCGACCGGCTACGAATACAGCAAGCAGCAGTTCCTCCGGATGCTCGACGACCGCAACGCGAACCCGGAACTCGACGCACTGGAGCAGGACATCTTGAAGACCGCGAACGAACTGGGCATCGGCCCGATGGGTTTCGGCGGCAAGACGACCTTGCTGGGCGTGAAGATCTGCGCGGCCAACCGCGTGCCCGCCTCGTTCTTCGTGAGCATCAGCTACATGTGCTGGGCGTTCCGCCGGCAGGGCGTGACGCTGGGCGCGGAGGGGGAGATTGAGAAGTGGCTTTATTGAATGGGTTGCACATCCGACGATTTTTGCTTTAATTTCACCATGCCGACACTCGAACAGGTCGAAAATGAAGTGGCGCAGTTGTCCAAGGCAGATCAACAGTCGCTGCTGGACTGGTTGGAGAACATTGTAGAGGACGAGTTGGAGTTCACCGATGCCTTCAAGGCCAAGATCGACACCGCCAAGCATGACATCGCGGAAGGTCGCGGTCGCATCGTCCAACCATGACTTCGTGGACCGGAAAGGGTGCAGCCACGCGGGTTCACTCACCGGGTTTTGATAAGGATTTCGCCTTGTTGCCAGAGCAGGTCAAAGATCGGGTGGAGGCCAGACTCTACGAAATGGGCCGCCGGCTGGAAGAATTCCCGCATCACCGGATGAAAGGCTCGGATGATTTTCGCCTGCGGGTTGGGATCATCGCATCATCTACAATTTCGATGCGGGTAAGTATGTCATCCACCTTTTGGCGATAGGAAACCGCCGTGAAATTTACCGTTGATTTACCATGATCCCACTCACCTTCCCCTTCACCGAAGCCCAGGTCCGCGCGCTCAAAGTCGGCGACGAGGTTTCCATCTCCGGCATTGTCTTCACCGGGCGTGATGCGGTGCACAAGTATCTGCACGAGGGCGGCGCGCTGCCGCCAGGCGTCTCGCTGCGCGATGGCATCATCTACCACTGCGGTCCGGTGATGATGAAGCAGCCGGACGGCACCTACAAATGCACCGCCGCCGGTCCCACCACGTCCATCCGCGAGGAGCCGTACCAGTGGCAGATCATCCGCGACTTCGGCGTGCGCGGCGTCATCGGCAAGGGCGGCATGGGCGACAAGACCCTGGCGGCGTGCAAGGAGCACGGCTGCGTCTATTTGCACGCCATCGGCGGCGCGGCGCAGGTCCTCGCCGAGTGCGTGAAGCAGGTGCGCAACGTGTATTTCGCCGAGGAGTTCGGCTCGCCCGAGGCCATCTGGGAGCTGGAAATCGAGAACTTCCCCGCCGTCGTCACCATCGATGCGCACGGCCACTCCCTGCACAAGGAAGTCCTCGCCGCGAGCCAGGCCGCGCTCGCCGAGCGGCTGTAACCGGACGTTTCCAAGGGTTATTCCTTGAAAAACTCCCGGCGGAAGGGAGTAATGTGACCCAGCGAAGAAAGCTTGGTGGCGTCGGCAACGGCGCCGCCTTTTCCGCATGAAATACAGCGCCAAATATCTGCTGGCTGCGCTCGTGTTGCTCGGCCTGGTCAGCGCCTTCGACCAGCCCGCCGGCACGAAGCTCTGGGACTTCTACGTCGGCCAGCCCATCCAATCCTCGACCGCCGTGGGAGCCGACGGCACCGTTTACTTCGGCGCCGACAACGGGAAGCTCTACGCCTTTGACCCACAGGGCAGCGGCAAGTGGGAATTCGAGACGCGCGACTCCGTCGTGGCCTCGCCTGCGGTCGCCGGGGACGGCACGATCATTGTCGGCTCGCTGGACGGCACGCTCTACGCCCTGGGCGCGGATGGCACCGAGAAGTGGCGTTTCCGCTCGAACGGCAAGATCGTCTCCTCTCCGGCACTGGGCGCGAGCAACTCCGTGTTCTTCGGCACCATGGCCAAGACGCTTTACGCGGTGAACGGCGAGGGGGCGAAGCGTTGGGAGCTGGAACTTGAAGACGTGGTTGTCTCCTCGCCGGCCGTCGCGCGGGACGGCACTATCTACGTCGCTTCGCTCAATGGCATGCTCTACGCGGTGGATTTCTGGGGCAAGGTGAAGTGGAAGTTCAAGGCCTCGGACAAGGTGAACTCCTCGCCCGCCATCGGCCCTGATGGCACGGTTTATTTCGGCGCGTTCGATGGTCACGTCTATGCGCTCAAGCCCAATGGCACGAAAAAGTGGACCTTTGCGACCGGGGCCGCCGTGCGCGGCTCCGCCTCGGTGGGTCCGGATGGCGTGGTCTATGTCGGCTCCGATGACCGTAAGCTCTACGCCTTTGCGCCGGACGGCTTCAAGTTGTGGACCTACACCACCGGCGGCTGGATCCGCTCCACGCCGGCGGTCAGCAGCGACGGCACGATTTACATCGGCTCCTACGATAACAGCCTGCACGCGGTGAGTTCGACGGGCCTGAAGGCCTGGGAGTTCGCGACCGACTCGGCGATTTCCTCCTCGCCCGCGCTATCGCCCAACGGCGTGGTTTACTTCGGCGGCTGGAGCAAGCACTTCTACGCGGTGAAGGGCGGGGCCGGGCTGGCCCCAAATGTCTGGGCGAAATTCCGAGGCGATGCCCGGCAGTCCGCAGCGCAGTTGGAGCCTTCACCGATGCAGTTCGCGCAGACTACGACCCGGCCGGCCTTCCCCGTCGAAGACACCAAGCCGGTCGGCGTCACCAGCAAGGCTGCCGCAGCCGAGGAGTTCGCCCGCGCTCAGGCCGCCCGCGAACAGGCCTTGGCGGCGAAGAAAGACGCCTCCGCCCGCGCCAAAGCTGCGGTTGTCCCCGTAGCGCCCAAGCAGCCGGATACGACCGCCGAGGCCAAACGCCAGGCCAAATTGCAGGCCGAGGCCGACGCCAAGGCCGCCCGTGAGGCGAAAGCCGCCCGGGAAGCCGAGCAGAAGGCGGAAGCCGAAGCGAATCGTAAAATGCTCGCCGAGAACGCGCGTGTCCTGAAAGACGCCGAGCTGGCCCGCAAGGCTCAGGAACAGGCGGATTATCGTAATGCCACCTCGGCCGGAGAACTGGCCCGTAAGGCCAAAAGTGACGCCAGCCTCCGTGAAATCGCCGCCCGCAAAGCCGCCGAGGATGCCGACCGGCAGGCCAAGGCGCAGCAGGAAATGGCCCGCAAAGCCGAAGCCGCCGAGACCGCCCGCAAGGCCGCCGAGGCCAAGGCCCAGGCCGAGGCCGACCGCCGCGCCGCAATGGAGACTGCGCGCCAGACCAAGCTGCAGCAGGAGGCCGCCGAGGCCAAAGCCAAAGCTGAGAAGGAAAGCGAACGCAGGGCTCAGGAGGCCGAAGCGGCCCGCCTGACGGCGGAGGCCAAGCTGAAAGCCGATAACGAACGCAAAGCCGCAATGGAAGCGGCTCGTCAGGCAAAACTCCAACAAGACGCCGAACGTAAAGCTGCGGAAGCAACGGCCAAGGCAGCCGAGGAGACCCGCAAACAAGAGGCCGCCGCCGAAGCCGCCCGCGTAAAATCCGCCGCCGAACTGGCCCGGATCGCCAAGAAGGAAGCCGATCAACGCGCCGCCGCGAAAGCCGCCGCCGAGGCCGCCGAACAAAAGGAAAAGGCCGCTGCTGCCGCCCGCGAACTGGCCGAGGCCAAAGCCAAGGCCGAACAGGAAGCCAAGGCCGCCGCCGAGATCGAACGCATCCAGGCGAAGGAAAGGGAGATCGCCCGCAAGGTGATGGCGGATTCGGAACGCGCCGCGCGCGAGGAACAGGAACGTCAGGCCCGTGCGGTAGCCCAGGCGCAGGCGGCGGAGCGCCGTCGGATCGAGGCCGAGCGGCAGAAGTGGGAACCCGTCCAGGGCGGTTTCTTCCAGCGCCTGTTTGGCGGCCGGTCATCCAGTCCCGCACCCAAACAGGAGAGCGCCATTTCCACCAATGAGCCAACCGCCGTGGCGGTGGTGCCGGTTACTCCGGTACCGGATGTCCCGGCCCAACCGACCGAGGCCGAACTCAAAGCGGCCAAAGAAGCTGCCAAGCAGGCCAAGCTTCAGCAAGAAGCCGAACTCAAAGCCGCCAAGGAAGCCGCCCGTCAAGCCAAGCTCCAAAAAGAGGCTGAACTGAAGGCCGCCGAGCAGGCCGAAATCGAAAAGAGCCGGCAGTTGATCGAAGAAAGCCGGCGCACGCTCAAGATCGCCGAGGAAGCCCGTAAAGCCCAGGCGGAAGTGGAAAAGAAGGAGCGTGAGGAAGCGGACCGTCAGGCCCGTGAAACCGCGCGCGCCCAGGCCGCCGAACGCCGCCGCCTCGAAGCCGAACGGGAGAAATGGGAACCCGTGCAGGGCGGTTTCTTCCAGCGCCTGTT
>RFSE01000105.1 GCA_009924135.1 Pseudomonadota bacterium
TCCACCCCATGCCGCTGCCCTTCATCACCGACGAACGCTGCGTCAACTACCATTCGCCGGGCCATCCCGAGCGCCCCCAACGCATCACGCGCACCCTCACCAAACTCCGCGAACAGTCGGAACTAAAGCTAGTATGGCACACCCCAGCCGAGGTGCCGGAAGAAGTCATTCTCCGCGCGCACACCAAAGAACACCTCGCCCGCATCAAGGCCGCCGCCGGGAACTTTGACGGCGACACGCCCGCGCATCCAGGCATCCACGACCACGCGTTGCGTTCCATCGGCGGTGGCCTCCGGGCCTTGGAACTTGCGCGGAAAGGCGGGCATCCCTTCAGCCTCCTTCGTCCGCCCGGCCATCACGCCACCAGCACCCGGGCCATGGGCTTCTGCTACTTGAACCAGGTGGCCATCACGGTGCTGGAGGCCCTTGCCACCGGGGCCAAGCGCGCGGCCGTTTACGACTTCGATGTCCATCACGGCAACGGCACCGAAGCCATCCTGCTGGGCAAGCCCGGGGCGTTCTTCCACTCCATCCACCAGCACCCGTGCTATCCCGGCACGGGCACGCAGAATGTCGGTGACAATTGCTTCAATTACCCAGTCGCCCCGCGCACCCCGCGCGAGGAATACCGGAAAGTGCTCGTTCGCGCGCTCGACGCCCTCAAGGCCCAGAAGCCCGAAGTGGTCGTGGTGAGCGCCGGTTTCGATGCCTACGCCCGCGACCCGCTCGCCCAGGAAACCCTTGAGGCCGAGGACTACCACTGGCTGGGGCAATCCTTCCGCGCTCTCGGCGTACCGGTCGTCAGCGTACTCGAAGGCGGCTACAGCAACGACCTGCCCGATTTGATCTTCGCTTACTTGCGGGGGCTGGATGGGAAGTAATCAGACTCCAAGTTCCTGGCGCACCCGCCGCACCCCATCGACCATGTTCTTCAGTTTCTGTTTCGCGGCCCAGCGGGCCGTCTGTGAAAGCCCACAGTCAGGAGCAAAGGCAAGGCGTTCGGCGGGTGCGTGCTTCAAACAGGCACGCACGCGCGCGGCCACGTCGTCCGGCGTCTCGATGTAGTAGCTCTTCACGTCGATCACGCCCACGGCCACGTCCTTGCGTCTGGCGATTTCCGCGATGAGTTCCAGCTCGGCAAATTCGCGGCTCGCCATCTCGACATGAATTTCGTCCACCGCGAGATCAAGGAAGGCCGGGAACATGGGGGCGTAGCGGCGCGGCCCCACGGCGCGGGCCTTGTAGTTGCCGAAGCACAGGTGCGTCGAGAGGTGACAGCGACCGGCCACGCCCTCCACCGTGCGGTTGAAAATATCGACGAACCGGCGCGGGTCTTCACGGTGCGCGTAACAGCTCATGCTCGGCTCATCCACGCAGATTTCAGTGCAACCCGCCTGGACCAGCGCGGCCAGCTCGGCGCGAACCAACGGCAACAACGCCTCCGTAAGCGCCCAACGGTCGGGATACTGGCCGTTCGGCAGCAAGCGACCGCTCAAGGTGTACGGACCGGGCACGGAAGCTTTGAGGGCAATTCCGGCTTCCGGATTCTGGCCTCTGGCTCCCGTAATCCGCTTCAACCTGTGAAAATCTTCCACCGTTCCCAGTCCGCGCGGTGCCCGCAGTTCTCCCGCAACCCGATGCTTGCCGCGCTGGTCGTGCGCGGGCGGGCCGAAGCGGCGCGGCGGCGCGCTCTCCAGCTCGATGCCTTCGATGAAGCCGTAGAAGCTGAGGTTGAAATCCAGACGGGTCTGCTCGCCATCTGTAATCACGTCGAGGCCCGCCTCAAGCTGGTCACGCACCGCAAGCGCGACGGCATCATCAATCAATTCAGCCCGGTCGGCATCGCCGAACTGTGTCAGGTGCTGCGAAGCAAACTCCAGCCAGCCCGGAAAGGGCAGGCTTCCAATGACAGTGGTACGGAGTGGCTGAGAGGTCATGCTTTAGTGGCGTTAGGATTCAAGAGCCAAGGTTTTGGTAAAGTTCTGCCATTCGGCGCGCGTGTTCGTCGTAGGCCCCTTCAAACAACTCCGTCGACTTTGCGCTGCCGACCAGCGCGCCCGCTGTAAGCACCTTCGGTGGTTGTCCTGCCTGGGTCAACCGCGCGGCGACCTCGGCCTTGATGGCGTTCACCAGCGCACAACCACCGATGGTTGAGCCGGGCGCAACCGGGGTTTCGAGGCCCGGCACCTTCACCATCGCGTCGCCAGCGGGGGCGCCAGTATCCAGCACGAGGTCAGCGAAATGTTGCAGCTTGTGTCCGCTGGCGTGCCGGCTGGTGCTGACTTCGCTGTGAGCGCGGCTGATGATGGCCACCACCTTCACGCCGTGCTTCCGGAACTGCTCGGCCATCTCTATGGGCACAACGTTGCAACCGGAAGAAGACACCACCAGTGCGCAATCCGTGGGCGATAAATCGAAATTGCGCAGGATGCGTTCCGCGAGGCCGGAGACGTTTTCGAGGAACATGGCCTGGCGCTGACCGTTGGCACCGACCACCAAATTGTGGAACGAAAGCGATAGTTCCACGATGGGGTTGAACCCGGGAAACGAGCCGTACCGCGGCCACATCTCCTCGACCAAGATGCGGCTATGCCCGGAGCCGAAAAGGTGAACCATGCGGCCCGCGAGAATGCTCTGCGCAAACCAGTCAGCAGCCTGCTGGATGGCAGGGGTTTGTTGCTCGACTACGTCGAGCAAGGCGCGGCAACGGGCGAGATAATCCTGGGTCAATGAGTTCGGCGGCATCGCGGGCAAGGTTCTAGCAGGTGCGGCCCGTGGCTGGATAGCGCGGAAGTGACGAGGTCGGGTGCGTATGCGGGCGAGGGATGTATGGGCCGAAGACTCGGAACTTCGCTGCGCACCGTGCTTCGTTGCGTTCTTTCCGGGCGGCGGGACGCCGCCCTCTACGTCAGGCGGGACGCCTGACGCCACTGGTGCGGTGAGCCCGGATAGACGAAACCTAACCCTTCAGTGCTGGATTGAATCCGAGGGCATTGGCGGCCGATCCATACGCTCCGGCGTAGTCGCCTAGTTCCGCGCGCAGCAGTTGGGCTTGCTGTCCACCGGCCTGCCATTCGTAGTGCCGGATGTAGCGTTCCAGCGGTACGAACAGCGCCTCGCCGGCACGGGCGATGCCACCGCCGATGATGACCGCGTCCGAATCGAGCACGTTAATCAGCGAACCGATGCTGCATCCCAGTGCGCGCACGGAACGGTCCCACACCTCCTTGGCTTCGGCATCACCCTTCACGGCGGCAGCGACCAGATCGTGCGTCGTGGGAAACCGGCCATGGGTGCGCTCGCGGATGTATTTGTTGCCCATGAAATGCTCCAGCGAGCCGGGGGTGTTGAAGTCATCGCGCGGACCGTTCCAATCCACCGTGACGTGACCGAGATGCCCGGCACGACCAATCGCCCCGCGCAACAGATGCCCATCCACCATGGCGGCACCGCCAACCCCGGTCCCCAGCGTGAAGAGCATTACATTCCGGCGGCTACGCGCGACGCCGCGCCAGACCTCGCCCAGCAAGGCGGCATGGGCATCGTTGAGGACGGGAATCGCCTGCGTTATGCCGAGGTAATCCGTCCAGTCTAACCGCTCCAGACCGAGCAACCGGCCCGGCATGACCGCGATGCTGCGCGCGTCCTTTGCTGCCAGTCCCGGAGCGGACAGCCCGATGCCCGCCGGTTCGCCCAGTTCCCGCTGCCAGGCCTTGACCAGCGTGCGAATCTTCTTCGCCCATTCCATATCGCGGTCCACGAACGGCACACTGCGTTGCCGGAGCTTTTCGCCCGTCTTCGTCACCGCCACGGCCTTGACGCTCGTGCCGCCGAGGTCGAGACCGAGGTAGTAGTTGAGAGCTGAAGGTTGATAGTTGAGTGACGAACGCACCGCAGCACGCGCGCCCGCCTTTTGCCTTTTACCTTTTGCCTTTTGCCTTTCAGTCATGTTGTCCCTCACTGACACACCACCCACCATCCACCGCCAGCACCTGGCCGGTGACAAATTTGGAATCATCGCTCAGGAAAAAGACTGCGGCAGCATCCAGGTCCTCCGGCCGACCGATTCGGCCGCCGTCGAGCGGTTGCTTGGAGCGGATGAAGTTAAGAATTGCCGCGTCTCCCTGCGCCCGTGCCGACATGGGCGTGGCCACGAGCGCGGGAGCCAGCACGTTGAACCGCACGTTGTCCTTCGCATAGTGCGCCGCAGCGGCCTGGGTGAGCCCGATGATGCCGGCCTTCGCCGTGGCGTAGGCGTGCGTGGCGAAGTGATGCGGCGACGGGGAGAAGCCGAGCACGCTGCCCATGTTCAACACGCTGCCACCCCTGCCCTGCGCGAGAAACTGCCGCACCGCCGCACGGTTCGAGTAAAGGATCGAAGTAAGATTCTCGTTCAACGTAAACTGCCAGCCTTCATCGGTGAGCTCGTGCAACGGGCCGTCGCCTTGTTTGCGACCGCTGCCACCCGCGACATGATACAAGCCGTGAAAACCGCCGAACTTCGCCACGGCCAGTGAGACGGCTTCCCGCGCGGTGCCAGGTTCCATGGCATCCCCGACATGACCGACCGCAGCGGTGCCCAGTTCGTGTTCAGCGGCGAGGACCTTTTCGGGATTACGTCCGACAACCACCACGCGCGCCCCCTCGCGCACGAATGCCTTCGCCGCCGAGAGGCCGAGTCCGCTGGTGCCGCCGATGACGACGAGGACTTTGCCACTGAGTTTGCTCACGCCGGTTTGATAGCGAGCGCGGCGGCGGGAGGCGAGCTTTCTGCGAGCAGCAACGCAGCGCGGGCAGCCTTGCCCGCGCGAACCAAGGCCCAAACGCGCGGGCAAGGCTGCCCGCGCTACGGACGCATTACCTCATGTTTGGTCACGTGTCCTGTTGCACCGGCGCGCCGGCCCGCTAGAGTCCGCGCGTGTCTGAAAGCCTCGTCGTTAACGAGATTTACCTGAGCCTGCAAGGGGAGAGCACCTTTGCCGGGCTGCCGTGCATTTTCATCCGGCTCACCGCCTGCAACCTGCGGTGCTCCTACTGCGACACGGCGTATGCGTTCACGGAAGGGAAACGACGGTCGTTGGAGGAGATTGTTGCGGAGGTGGAGAAATTGGCAAAGAGGTTTCAGGGTGAAGGTTTCAAGTTTCAGAAGTTGCCGCTCGTGGAGTTGACGGGGGGTGAGCCTCTCCTCCAGCCGAACTCGTTGCCGCTCATGAAGCGGCTGTGCGATACGGGGTTCACCGTGTTGCTGGAGACAAGCGGTGCGCTGGACATCGCTCCGGTGGACGGGCGGGTGCGGCGCATCATGGATTTGAAATGTCCCAGCAGCGGCGAGGTCGGGCGTAATTGCTGGGCGAACCTGAAACACCTCAAGGCGACGGACGAGATCAAGTTCGTCATCGGCACGGTGCAGGACTACGAGTGGGCGAAGGCGCAAATCGCCGAACACAACCTCGCCACCCTCTGTCCCCTGCTCTGCTCGTGGATCACGCCCCTGCAACCACATCAGCAGGACAAAGTCCTAAAGCCCGTACCCGCCGGCCAGACCCCGATCACGCGGCTGGATCTGGTGGAACGCATCATCGCGGACGCGCTGCCCGTGCGCTTTCAATTGCAGATGCACAAGATTGTGTGGGCGCCGGACCAGCGCGGAGTGTGAGCCCGGATGAAACGCGGAACCACTACAGCCCAAACGCTTGCCCTGCTGCGTGCCCACGAGTCGCGCAACGTGACCTTCATGGAGGCGGATGGCTCGTGGCCCGTTGTGTGGGTGCGGGCGCGGGGGACGAGCGTGTGGGATGCCGAAGGCCGCAAGTATCTCGATCTCACCGCCGCGTTCGGCGTGGCGGCGGCGGGACATGCGAATCCCCGGGTCGTGCGGGCGGGCCAGCGACAGATGGCCACGCTGTTGCACGCGATGGGGGACGTGCATCCGCATCCGCTGAAAGCCCGATTGGCGCAGGAGCTGTCCTCACTGACCTTTGAGCGCTGGAGCGCTGGGACGGCAAAAGGCAAAAGGCAAAAGGCAAAAGTGGGGTGCTCCACCGGCAAGGTCATCTTTTGCAACTCGGGTTTTGAGGCCGTGGAAGCGGCGTTGAAAACGGCGGTGTTGGCCACGGGTAAGCGCGGGGTGATTGCGTTTGAAGGGGCGTATCACGGGCTGGGTTATGGAGCATTGAACGTCACACACCGGGAGCACTTTCGCAGTCCGTTCCGGTCGCAGCTTCGGGCGTTTGGCCAGTTCCTGCCGTTCCCGGAGGCTGGGGAAACTGACGCGGCGGCACTCGACGCCTTGCACGCACGCCTTGAAACGGCCTTTCGCCACGACCCCGTCGGTGCGGTGCTCGTGGAACCCATCCAGGCGCGTGGCGGCATCCGTGTTCCGCCGCCGGGCTTCCTGACGTTGCTCCGCCAACTCTGCGACGAGCATGGAGCGCTGCTCATCTTGGACGAGATTTACACCGGCTTCGGTAGGACAGGGAAATGGTTCGCCTGCGAACACAGTGGCGTGGTGCCGGATTTGATCTGTCTCGGCAAGGCGCTCACCGGCGGGTTTCCGCTATCCGCGTGCGTCGGCCAGGCAGAGGTAATGGACGCGGCGTGGCCCGCATCCTCGGGTGAGGCAATACACACGAGTACGTTCCTTGGCCATCCGGTTGGTTGTGCAATGGCACTGGAGAACCTCGCGGAAATCCGCCGGCTGAAATTGGTCGAACGGAGCGCGCAAGTCGGCGCGTGGCTTGGCCGACAGTTGTCCAAAGTCCAAGGTCCAAAGTCCAAAGTCATTTGCCGTGCGCGTGGGGTGGGCTTAATGCAAGGGATCGAACTGGTGCGCCCGAATGGCTCACCAGCGACCACTGCGTCGCTTGGCATCATCAAACGCCTGCTGCATCGCGGTTTCATCCTGTTGCCGGAAGGTGAACATGCCAATGTAATTGGTTTCACCCCGCCGCTCACCATTTCACAACGCGACTTGCAGCGCGCCCTGACTGCACTGACCGGGGAACTTGCCGCCTTGCCATGACGCTCACCGAAATGCGGGAAATCCTGAAAGCAAGGGATCTCCAACTCACCAAATCCCTCGGTCAGAACTTCCTGCACGACGGCAACCAACTACGGCGCATCGCGGCGGCGGCGGAACTGACCGCGACCGACAAGGTGCTGGAAATCGGCCCCGGCCTGGGCCCCTTGACGGAATTGCTTCTGGAGAGTGGCGCGAGCGTGCTGGCCATCGAGAAAGACGGACGGCTCTCCACGTTTCTCCGCGAGCGGCACGCCGGCCAGCCGCGATTGACGCTGATTCACGACGACGCGCTGGCATATCTGCAACGCGGCACCAGTGCATCGCCCCCACCAAACGAGGTCAACGATTGGTCCGGCTGGAAGCTCGTCGCCAACCTGCCTTACTCCGTGGCCTCTCCCATCCTGGTCGAGCTGGCGCTGCACCCGCACGGCCCGGAGCGCATGGTAGTCACCCTCCAACTGGAAGTGGCCCAGCGCATCGCGGCGGAATGTGATGCGGAAGATTATGGCCTGCTCACGCTGTTGATCGGTCTCCACTATGAACACAGCGGCCTGTTCCGCATCCCACCGGGCTGCTTTTTCCCCGCTCCCGATGTGGCGTCCGGCTGCATCACCCTGAAGCGCCGCACCCGGCCCTTGTTGGATCAAAACGAGACGGATCTTTTCGTCCGCGTCGTGAAGCGGGCCTTCTCTCAACGGCGGAAAATGATGCTGAAACTGTTGAAGGCCGAGTGGCCCGAAGACCGGCTGCACGCCGCGTTTCAACAGCTCGGCATCTCCCCTCAGGAACGGGCTGAAAAGGTTAGCTTGGAAATATTCACGAAATTTTGCAGACTGCTGGGCACGTGAGCGACGAAATATTTGATGTAGTGGACGACCGTGACCGGGTGATTGGCAAACAAACCCGGCGCGAGGTCCATCGGCAGGGTCTCAAACACCGGGCGGTGCACGTGCTGGTCTTCAATCCGCGCGGCGAAGTGTTCCTCCAAAAGCGCTCGTTCCGGAAGGACACCTTCCCCGGCGCGTGGGATTCCAGTGCGTCCGGCCATCTGGACAGCGGCGAAACCTACGATGCCTGCTCGGTGCGCGAGGCACGCGAAGAGATCGGGCTGGTCCTGGAGCGCACGCCGAAGCGGCTCTTCAAGATCGAGGCCTGCGACCAGACCGGCCAGGAATTCGTCTGGGTTTATCGCGTCGAATCCAACGGACCGTTCCGGCTCAATCTCGATGAACTCGAGTGCGGTGCATTCTTCAAGGCCGATCACATCAACCGCTGGATGGCCGAACGGCCGCGGGATTTCGCCGACTCATTCCGGCTGGTGTGGCAATATCATCTCAATCCCCCCGCCCCGAAGGTAAAGCCGGCACCAAAGGCCAAACCCGCGCCCGTGGTGAAAGTGGCAAAAGCCAAGGTGGAAAAACCCGCAGCCAAGCCGCCGGCCAGCAGGCAAAAAGCCAGGCCCCCGGCCAAAGCCAAAGCCGCCACACCAGCGAAAGCCCCGGTCCGGCCCGCCGCCAAGCCCAGCGTCAAGAAGTCCAGCACCAAGAAGCCCGCCGTCAACAGTCGCAAAGCAAAACCCGCCAAGCCGCCGGTCAAGGCAGTCAAGGCGGGTAAGCGGGTCGGGAAGCGTTAGGTTAGTTCGCCGCAGGTGCGGCTGTCTCAGCGGCGGGCACGGCGGGCGCAACTGCGGGGAGCGCCGCAATGCCATCCACGCGGAACTTGTGCTTCGCACCCTGGAGTTCGAACTCCACTTCGTCACCCACAGGGTGATTCAGGAGAGCCTGACCGATGGGGCTGAGATACGCGATGACGCCGTTGTCCGGATCGGAATCCCACGCTCCACGAATCTGGAAGGTGACCGTCTTCGAGTTGTTGATGTCGTGAACCGTCACCTTGGTGCCGATGCTCACGATGTCGGTGCGGGCGCCGGCGAAGTCAGTGCCGCGAGCGCGGTTAAGGCCGATTTCCAGCTCGCTCTTACGGCGCATGAGGACTTTCTGCATTTCCTTGGCCGCCTTGTACTCATGGTTTTCCCGCAAGTCGCCATAGCTGCGGGCCAGGGCGATGTCCTTGGAGTTCGCCGGGATGCGCTTTTTGCAAAGGTCATCGTATTCGTTCCGCCGGCGCTCAAGGCTTTCCCAGGAAACGATGTAGGTATTGTCCTGCTTGACGGCCTCACCAGTGATGAGTTCCTTGACGACGGGGAACACTTTCACGATGCGCGCGAGCAGCGAACGCCGGTCCATGTCATCGAAGCTCGGAGAGAGCTGAAGTGAACGGGTGAGATCCTTCACCACTTCGATATCAGCCGAGGAGATCAGTTCCGGCAGCAAGTCGTGGTCGGCCAGGATGAAGTCCCGGAGCTTGTTCGACTTCTTCTCGTTGAAGATATCGCGCTCGATGGCACTGACCATCGCCCGGAACACCTCAGGGGTGAGAATGTCAGCAAACGTGTCAGAACGTTCCTTGGCCAACCACAGCAACAGCTCGCTGCTGGCCTGGTGCTGGCTGATGAGACGCGCCAAAGTTTCGCGGAGCAGGTCCAGTTTACCGTTCTCCATGAGCATCGCGGCGCATTCGCCGGCGAGCTTGGCCGGCACAATGTTAATGCTACCAATGACGGCCTCGTGCCAGAGCGTCGGGGTCGCATCTTTGAACGAGTCGAGAGTGCGGCGATGCTTGGCCGACGGCATGCTTTCGAGAATGGGACCGAGCTTGCTGCCCTGGTTCCAGAAAACCGTCTCGGTAAGTTCACCTTCGGCAGCGGCCAGACCGATGGCCTTCTTGAGTTCGTCGCGCAGGAAAACCGCTTCCAAGGCGAGCGCGGGCTGGGTGCGCTGGTGGCTGTTAATCTCGCTGTTCAGCGTGACCACGGCCTCCGCCACGACGGTGGGGGCGTTGTCCAGATCAGCGACGTTCTTGAGCAGTTCGGCGGCCTCGACGAGCCGCGCCTTGAGTCCTTTGGCGGACTTGAAACGGTCCATCACCCGCTTTTGGATGGAGGTCTCCTGCGCCTGATAGACAATGGGATCAGTCTTCTTGGACGGCACGATGAAGTGGCCGTCCTTTTTCATTTCGCGCTTGGCGACTTCGATCCACTTCTTCCAGTCCTCGGTGATGACATCGGGGACCAGCTCGCGCTGAATCTGATCCAGCGAAGCGCGCCCGCCGTGGCTGTTGAGGACGAGCTTGATGACCCCGAGGTGGTCACGGGCCGCCATCTGGCGCAGCCCGTGCAAATCGGCCGACTTCTTGGCCAGAATGTGATCGGCGGGGATGGAGCGGAGCGTCTCGGCGGCAAATGACAGGTCCATCTTATGACCAGGCCGGCCCTGGAAATCGATCGTGAACTGGCAGAAGACCGTGTCCACGGTGGTGATGCGCCCGAACCCCCAGCTCTTATGGGCGCAGTAGCCTCCCTGCGCCAACGTCAGCAACGGTTCGATGTGCTTGCTGCCGATCTTTCCTGCAATGGCCAACTTTTCCAGTTCGTCTCTCATAGTTTCAAAAAACTCGCTCTATGCGAAATGTCCGTCATTGTTACGTCGTGCAGCGAATAAAACCAAGAGAAATGTCCGGCGAACGGAACGACCGAGCCTTTAACAAGCCTTTCCGCAAGCCGGCCGGCCCGCCGTATGCAAAGCCTTTCGGCAAGCCAGCCGCAGGATTTCGCAATGATTCCGGGGGCCAGCCCGGTTCCCAAGCCGGCCCGCGGCCATGGAAAACCCGGCTCCCCGAGGGTTCGGATAACCCGCCGGCTGAACCGCGTGAGTCGCGGCCAGACGACACCGGGGCACAGCCCGGCGAAGAAACCCAACCCCAGGCGGGAAAGTTTTACGAACCGTTTTTGAAGCGGCCCAAGGCCAAACGCACCGAGCCCCGGGATGACCGGGAGGGCCAGCCCGGTCGCGGGCTGCAGTCCAGCGAACGGCCACAACGCATCCCCTCCTCGGCGGGTGCGCGCAATTACGAGGATCGCCCCCGCCGCGATGTTCCGTCTTCGCGGGACAATCCCCTGCCGTCAAACGAAGGGCCCGGCCAGCTCGGTGCCTCGTCCGGTTTGCGACGAGATTTCAGTTCCAGCGCACGACGGGATGAAGGTCCACGGCGGGACGCTCCCCGTGATCGCCCGTTTAACCGGGACCAGAACTTCGACCGCCGCCCGGACCGGTCTGACGCTGGGTTCCGCCGTCCGCCCTCAGATGGACGCCGCCCCGAGTACCCGCGCGATGGCGGGCCAGACCGCCGTCCGTGGCAGGATCGCCGCCGCGAGCCGGGCACGCCGTCAGCCTCTGGCAATTTCCGCCCCGACCCACGCGACGAACGGGATTCCCGGCCGCGCCGGTTCGACCGGCCTGCCCCGCACCTGGAAAAGCGCGTCATTCGCTCCGAGGGTGCCAAAGCGGATCAACCGTTCGCCGCCCGGCAGCCCTTTGAAGAAGCCGCACCGCTCTCGGCCGCCCGGGAAATCGCCGCCCGCGTTTTGCTCCGCCGCCTGCAAGCCAGTTCGTTTGTCGAAGATCTCCTCGACGACGCCTTCGCCACCACCAAAATGCGGCCGGATGACCGCCGGCTGACGCAGGAGATGGTTTATGGCTGCGTCCGCTGGCAGGGTACGCTCGACTGGCTCGTCGCCCGGAAGACCGGCGACCGCCCGCAGATCCCGCAGGTACAGGTCTTCCTGCGCCTCGGGCTTTACCAGCTCTTTTTCCTCGACCGCATTCCGCCCCACGCCGCTTGTTACGAGACGGTGGAGATCGCCAAACGGCTGGGGTTCGAATATCAGGCCAACTTCATCAACGCCATCCTCCGTCGGTGCGATGCGGAGCGCGCGGAGATCAAGCTGTTGCTCGCCGAATTGCAGGCCACCCAACCTCATGTTGGCTTCTCCCATCCCGAGTGGCTGGTACAGAAATGGACCGCGCGCTGGGGTGCGGACGACACCCGGAAACTGCTGGAGTGGAACAACACGGCTCCCCTCACCCACATCCGCGTCAACACACTCAAGACCACGCCGGTGGCGCTGTTGGACCGCTGGCGCTTGAAGGAGAGCGTGGAATATGACTTCGTCCGCTGCCCCTGGGCGGATGAGGGTCATGTCTTCGCGCTCAAACAACACCCGTCACTGGCGGTTTTGGAAAGCTTCCGCGAGGGCTGGTTCTACGTCCAAGATCCCAGCACCCTGCTGGCCGTGCAGGCACTCGATCCCTGGGCTGGCGAAACGATTCTCGACCTCTGCGCCGCTCCCGGCGGCAAGACCGCCTACATCGCCCAAAAAATGGAAAATGACGGTGAGCTGATCGCCTGCGACCAAAGCGCCGACCGGTTGAAACTGGTCAAGGAAAACTGCACGCGCCTGGGGGTGACGTGCGTCAAGACGCTCGCGCTGGGCGATCACCCCGAGGCTGCGCTGGAGTTCCGCAAGTTCGACAAGGTGCTCGTGGACGCGCCCTGCTCGAACACCGGGGTGCTCCGTCGCCGGCTCGATTTGCGCTGGCGTGTGAAGCCGGAAGAATTGGAGCGGCTCTGCGAGACGCAGTTGAAGCTCCTGCACCTGGCCGCGTCACGCGTCAAGCCCGGGGGCATCCTCGTTTACAGCACCTGCAGCCTGGAGCCGGAAGAAAACTCTGAACAGATCAAAGCCTTTCTCGCCTCGCATCCGCACTACAAACTGGAATCGGAACGGGAACTGATTCCCTTCCGCGATGGTGTGGATGGCGCTTACGTGGCCAAGTTGCGGAACTGAGGTCGAAGCTTATTCTTCCTTCCACGACTCCAGCTGGTCCACCGGCACGAACAGCGGAAACAATTTGGCCTTGCTGCGGTTACCTTCACTGGTGCCGCGCAGGCCGGTGCTGTTGGCCTCAAATTCGCGCACGTAACGGCCCGTCATCACATGTTCGTACTTCGCCGGGCTGCGCAGTCCGACCGCCACCCGCAAACCGGCGAAGCCGGCCTTGATGTCGGTTAATGCGACGGACGACGCCTTCCACGCGTCCGCAGCGAGGTGTTTACCTGCCGCAGCGGGGATCTTATTCAGACCGGGCACCTGGGCGAGAAACACGACCCGGTCCCGATGCAGTTCGCAGTAGGTGGAAATGGCCGGCGTGTTGGTCTCGAACCCCGGCATGGCAGGCTGCGCACGTGCTGCGGCAGCATAGGCTTCTTTCAAGGCATTATTAAAGGCATCGGCCAGTTCGATCGCCTTGATGTCATTGCCAAAGACCGAGCTCCGCTTCGCTTCCACCAACTGCCGGTCGGCCAGGCCAAATTCCTGCGAGCCGGGACCGGGAGCGGGTTCCTCCGTGTCGTTGTGCACCACCGCCCACCCGAGCCACCCGATTCCCAGCCACACGGCCAGCGCGAGGGTTGTCATCATGCCGGCCAGACTGCGCATCAAAACCCCGGGAGCCCCGCTGGCACGATGCCGGGCACAGGCCGCTGCCGCCCGGGCATGCCCCACCTGGCGCGTGAGTTCTTCCAGCGTCACATCCCGCCCGCCCATGACGTTGTGCCGGATGGTCGAAATGGCCCAGATCGGGCCGGGAATCCCCCACCAACCCAGGCAAAGCGAGATGAACGAATAGCGAAACGCCGGACCAAACCCGTCATCGCCGGCACGCAATAAAAGCGGCGCCGATGTGTGTTTGAAGGAAACGACCAGCGACCAGCAGTAGCGATAAACCACGAAGCGGCCACCCGCGATGACTTCCCGTTCGGCCTCCGTTAAAGTGGCCTCGTCCAACTCCTCCACGCTTCGGCGCAGGAAGGAGGTTTTGGTTGGAGTCGCAGCCGCTCCGGCGGAAGCCGCGTCCTGCGAACCTTCCCCAGAATCATTGGCCCGCTGATGCCGCAACTCCAGAAAGCGGCTGACCGGCAGCCAGTCCTGCTGGTCTTCCCAGCAAACCAGATCACCGGCGCGCAACTCCGGCAGCCGACATCCCGTCGGCTTCACTATCCGGATAGGGGCCAAGCTTCTGGCCTCGCCGCATGACAAAAAAGTTCATTTTTATCTCTCAACCGCTCAAACTTCGATTATGGAAATTCCCAGTTTGCTCGACCGGGGCAGAGTTCACCATAACCAGTTCTGTGCCGCTATAGCTTTTTCGGGGACAGGACTCAACGCCAAAGGCACAAGCCTTGCACCCGCCTTGCACCCGATCACTTGGACGTGCCGGGCAGGTTAAGACGTCGCGGCTCGGTCTGCGCCGGAGGCGGAAGTGCCTTGTCGATGAGCTCACTGGCCAGCCGCCCCTTGATGGTCAGGAGCGTGGCGTTCGTCACCGCATTGAGATGGCTGCGCGCCTCGCTGAGTTTCCCCGCCGTGGCCATGACCCGGGCCAGGTGCAGGTGCGTGCCCTCACGTTCCAAATCGTCCCGGGCCAGGGCCAGTGCCCGGGTCCAGGCGGTGATGGCCGCTGAATAGTCGGGCGGTTGGAGCCCGTAGTAAACTTGGGCAATGTCCGTCGCGAGCTGGAAATTGGCCGGGTCGAACTTCTCCGCAAGCCGATAGAGTTCCAAGGCATGCCGCAGTACTTGCTGCTCCGCGATCCGATAGTGTTCCGCCGCCTCCTTGCGATGCAGCAGGATGACTGAACCCAGGTTGTGGTAATAAATCGACTGCTTCGGGTTCAGATCGATGGCTTTGGAATACAACTCGAACGCCTTCGCCACCGGACCGGTCTGGCCATAGCTATTGGCGAGGTTGTTAAAGCCCGCAGGATTGGTGGGATCAAGCTCGACGGCCTTTTCCCAACGTTTGCGGGCCTCGGTCTCATCGCCCAAATCATTGAGGAAACTGCCGAAGGCGAGTTGCCCGCGCGCGTGCCTGGGATGGCGCTGGAGAAAATCCTCGTAGGCCTGTTTCACCGGTTCGAGTCTTTGTTCAATCTTCAGACTCAGCAAGGCATCGGACAATCCCGCCCCTTTCTTGGCAAACGCTCCGTTGTCCTTGATCCACTTGTCGATCTCCTCGTGCGCCGTGTCATCCAGGGCCATGACCCGCTGGAAATCTGCCTCCACGGGATCCAGCGTCGAAGTCGAGAACTTCGGCGCGGGCGCATCAGCCTTGGTGGCCGCCACCGCCGGCAACGGCGCAACCAGGCTCGCCAATACAATCAGGATCAGCCACTTCACCCCCCCAGCCTAGCAAGCCAGCCCCGGTACTCCAAGCGCGCCTTTTTCGTCGTGCCGCCACCGTCGCCCGCTTTACCCTGTGGCGATGCTTAATTTCTGTGTGCGTAATGCGCTGGCAGTGCTGGAACCCATTGGGTTCATCTGGGTCTGCCTGATCGGCATGGCCATCTTCTTATACCGCCGCAAGCAACCCCGGCCCGCCGCCGTGCTCGGGGCCTTGGTTGTGCTGATGTGGGTGACCGGCTCAACCCCGCTGCCTGGCCGGCTTCTCGCCGCGCTGGAGCGTCCTTGGGCGGGAGTAAAACGGGAGGTACTGCCCAAGGCCGACGCCGTGGTCCTCCTCGGTGGCTTCCTCGCGCCTTCCCGTGAAGAGGTCGGACAAGTCCATTTCAATGCCAACGCAGATCGCGCCGTGAACGCGCTGGAGCTGATCCGGTTGGAAAAAGCGCCGGTGCTGGTCGTGGGCGGCGGGGCCTCCCGATTCAACGGCGAGGTCTATTGCGAGGCGGACTCTTTTAAGCAGCTTCTGGACGGGCGCAAACTCGGCGGCCCCGAAACCATCAGCCTCGGCGGCTGCAAAAACACGCGGCACGAGGCCGAGAAGGTCGGCAACCTCGCGCGCGAACGCGGCTGGAAAAGCATCTTGCTGGTCACTTCGGCGAGCCACATGAAACGGGCGGTGGCGGTCTTCCGAACTACCACCTCCCTCGAAGTCCTTCCCGCGCCCAGCTCCTTCCTTACCCAGGTGAGCATCTATGGCCGGGAACAATTTGAATTCATCCCGGACGTCGGAGGCTTTGTCAAATTGAGCGGGGTTCTCCACGAACGGATCGGTTGGTGGATCTATCGGTGGCGCGACTGGATCTCCGCCGAGGAAGCCGCGCGCTGACTGCGGACAAACCTTTTGCTTTCCTCCCGAACCCCGGCTCCGACATCTTTCTGCCCATGGAATTGTCCGTTGAGGAAATTCAACCCGCCGTCCGGGCCGCCCTCGCTGAAGACATCGGCCCGGGCGATGTCACGACGCTCGCCACAGTCCCGGAGTCGGCGACGCTCTGCGCCACGATGGTCGCCCGTGAACCGCTCAAGCTCGCCGGACTGGCCTTTGCCCAGTCCGCCTTCCACGAACTGGACCGGGAACTGGTCGTCGCGCCGCACACAACGGATGGGGATTCCTGTGACACGGGACAAATCCTGCTGCGCGTGAGCGGATCGGCACGGGCCATTCTCACCGCCGAGCGGGTGGCGTTGAACTTCGTGCAGCGTCTCTCCGGCGTCGCCACCATTACGGCCCGGTTTGTCGAGCAGATCAAGGGCACCGGCACCCAGTTGCTGGACACGCGCAAGACCACTCCGGGCTGGCGCCGCTTCGAGAAATACGCCGTTCAATGCGGCGGCGGACGGAATCATCGCGTCGGCTTGTACGATCTGGTGCTCATCAAGGACAACCACCTGGCCGCCCTGAGAAATGAGTCGCCCAACGCCATCGCCGCCGCCGTGCAACGGGCCCGCGCGGCATATCCCAACCTCAGGGTTGAAGTCGAGGCGGACACGCTGGCACAGGTGCGCCAGGCCGTGGACGCACAGGCCGACATCATCCTGCTCGACAACATGAGTCTGGCCGATCTGCGGTCCGCTGTCGCCATCGTGGCCGGACGGGCCCAGACGGAAGCGAGCGGTGGGGTCAATCTCCAGACCATCCGGGGCATCGCCGAAACTGGCGTAAATTTCATTTCCGTCGGAGCCCTCACGCACTCCGCGCGCGCGGTGGACATTGCGCTGGACTTCGAAAGCTGATAGCCAAGACCGCCATGACCGTAGATGCCCAAATTCTCAGCGCGATGCGGCGTGCCGGTACCGGCTCGGTATCCGGGGCCGACCTCGCGCAGCAGCTGGGCATGAGCCGGGCCGCCGTCTGGGCCCGCATCGAGGAACTGCGCAAGCTGGGCTACGAAATCACCGCCAACCCGCATCAAGGCTACCGGCTCCTCGGCACACCGGACGCGTTGCACGCGGACGACCTGCTCGCCCGCCTGCCGGATAATCAGATTGTCGGCCGGGACATCCGCGTTTTTGAAGAAACGAACTCAACTAACGACGTGGCGGAGAAGCTTGCGCGCGACGGCGTGAAGGAAGGCGTCGTGGTCTTCGCCGAAGCCCAAACCAAAGGCCGGGGCAGATTGGGCCGGCAGTGGATTTCCCCGTCCCACAAGGGGCTTTGGTTCTCCGTCCTGCTTCGCCCTGACCTGCGCCCGCAGTCCGCCACACAGTTGACCGTGCTGGCGGCCACCGCCCTGGCCCGGGCCATCCGGCGGCAGACCAACCTCACACCCGAGATCAAGTGGCCGAATGATATTCTCCTGCGCGGCAAAAAAGTGGCCGGCATCCTGACCGAACTCAGCGCCGAACTGGATCACATCAAGTACGTCATCATCGGCATCGGCGTGGATGTGAACCTCTCGGCCACCGAACTCCCGCCCGAACTGCGGAAGATCGCCACTTCCCTCCGCATCGAGAGCGGCCAGCCCGTGTCACGACCGGAACTCGCAGCAACGGTGATGCGGGAACTGGACGCTGACTATGCCCGGGTGCGCCAGGGCAAATTTGACGAACTGGCCGACGAGTGGGAACAGCAGTGCACCACCATCGGGCAGAATGTGACCATCCGCATCGGCGACCGGGCGCAGTCCGGCGTGGCCGAGGCACTGGACCCCGAAGGCGCGCTGCTCCTGCGCACTCAGCATGGCCGCCTGGAACGCATCATGGGCGGCGACGTGACGGTGGAGAAATGAGGCTGGCCGCAAAGTGGATATTATGTTGCCCGTGAAGTCCGAAGCTCCAAATCCCAAGCTCCAAGCTCCAAGGGGGGCGGATGCTTCATACACCAAACCCAGTTCGTTGACCGGTTGGAGCTTGGGATTCGGAGCTTGGGATTTGGGCCTGCCTTGGTCGTCCAGTTTTTTGCCATGATCCTGCTCCTCGACATCGGCAACACCCACACGCACCTCGGACTCGCGAATGAAAGCGGAGTGCGCAAGCAGGCGAACATCAAAACCGCGCTGTGGCGTTCCAGCGAAGCCACTGGACCGATACTTCGCTTCGTCGGCAAGGCGCGCATCAGGGGGGTTGCCCTTTGCAGCGTGGTCCCGGCGGTGACCGGCCATGCGGTGACGCTCGCGCAGGAGGAATTATGTGTCACCGCGCTGGAACTCTCCCCGCGCACCATCAAGGGCGTCGGCATCAATTACCCCCAGCCCAACCGCATCGGTCCCGACCGGCTGGCCAACGCGGTGGCCCTCCGGCATCACTTCGGCACCCCCTCGGTGGCGGTGGCCTTCGGCACGGCCCTGGCGTTCGACGTGGTGGATGCCAACGGCGACTACGTCGGCGGCATCATCGCTCCGGGCCTCGCAGCGATGACGGATTACCTGCACGACAAAACCGCCCTGCTGCCGCGCATTACGATTCAAGAAACGAGTTCCGTGATCGGCAAAAGCACGCGCGAGGCGATGCTCATCGGCGCGGTGCACGGGTATCGCGGACTGGTGCGCGAGTTGATCACCGAGTTGAAGCGCGAGTTGAAATGCCGCCGCCTGCCGGTGGTCGCCACGGGCGGCTACGCGGAACTCATCGCCGCCAAGCTGCCGGAAATCACGGCCGTCGAGCCCAAGCTCACGCTCGAAGGCCTGCGCCTCACCTGGCTGGCGCACGCTGCTCCGCTCAAATGAGGAACATCCTTGCCACGCGCCGCGCCAGCCGGAGAATCCACCGCGCATGAATCGTATCGCAGCCCGCTTTGTCCGGTTGAAACAAGACGCCCAGAAGGCGCTGGTGGTTTACATCGGCGCGGGCGACCCGCACCTCGAAGCCACGCGCCAGCTCGCGCTCGCCTTTGACCGCGCCGGCGTGGACGTCCTCGAACTCGGCGTTCCCTTCAGCGATCCCCTGGCCGACGGGCTCGTGAACCAGCTCGCCGCCCAGCGCGGCCTGGAGAGCGGCACCACGCCCCCGAAGTTGTTTGCGACCGTGGCCGCCATCCGGCGCGATTCACAAATCCCGATCGTCTTCTACGTTTATTTCAACCTCATGCATCGCTGCGGCGTGGAGAAGTTCATCAACGACGCCGCGCACGCGGGCGTGGATGGACTGCTGGTGCTGGATCTGCCCCCCGAAGAGGCCGATACCTACGAACAGTTGATGCGCAATGCCGGCCTGTGCGCCATCTGGCTGGTCGCCCCGACCACGCCGGATGACCGCATCGCCCAGATCGTGAAACGCGGCACGGGCTTCATCTACTACATCTCGCGTGAGGGCGTAACCGGCATGCAGGCCAAGGTCGCCGGCAATCTGGCCGACCGCGTGGCGCTCATCCGCAAACACACCTCGCTGCCCATCGCCATCGGCTTCGGCATCTCCAACCCCGAACAGGCGCGTCAGGTTGCATTCGCCGCCGACGGGGCCGTCGTCGGCAGCGCGGTGGTGAACCAGATCGCCGAGCTGGGCAAATCGCCGGACCTCGTCCCCCGTTTGGAAGCCTTCGTCAAATCGCTGGGCGACGGAGTGAAAGGGAAGTAGGGCGCGCTGAGGACATACGCTCGGGCACAGCTCAGTTTCTTGCACTCCGGGATGCTACTTGGGGAGCCTTCTCCCTTTGCGGAGCAAGGGGAGAAGGTGGCCGGAGGCCGGATGAGGGGTTCGGCCACCCTCGCCCACGCACGCCACCCCTCACCCCA
>RFSE01000106.1 GCA_009924135.1 Pseudomonadota bacterium
TTTTCTCCCAATTTTCCTGCTCGGAATCTTACTGCCAAATTTTCGGGTCATGGCAAGACTTCAGTGGTTGAAAGCGAATTCCTTCGTGTTCATCAAGGCCCAGAAGAGGTCTGCGTAGAACGCCTCGCGCGGGTCGGCGGCGCTTTGCTGGCGGGTGACGGCTTCGCGCTCGGCCGCAGTGGGCGGACGGCCCAGGGCGGTGAGGTAGAGATGTTCCGTGAGCTTGCCGTCGTCCGGGAATTCCTTCAACCAGCGGGCCAGACGACCATCGGGAGCCTTGATCTTCTTGCCCAGGTCCTCGCCGTTGTTCAGGTGCAGGAGCTGCGGGAGCGTCACGTCCCCGGAGCGCTCGCAGGCGCAGGCCGTCACGCGCTCGCTGCGACCGAAGAGCGTGAGGAAGTAACTATTTACGGTCGGGTCAGGGAGCTGCACGGCCCGCAGGCCGACGGGATAACCGGGGAACGTCTCCGGCACACCCGTCGCGTCGCTCACGGCGTCCAGCAACACTTCGGCCGGCAGCCGGCGCGCGTAAAAGTGCGAGTAAAAGCGCCGGTCATCGGCATTGGCACGCGTGGTGTCGGCGCCGAGTTGATAAGCGCGGGAGGTGACGATCAGCCGCATGAGCTTGCGCAGGTCGTAACCGCTCGCGAACTCGCGCTTGAGCAGCACCCACAGCTCCGGGTTGGTCGGCGGGTTGCTGTCGCGCAGATCATCCACCGGCTCGACGAGCCCCACGCCCATGAAGTGCCGCCAGACGCGGTTCACCATCGCACTGGCAAAGAACGGGTTCTCCGGAGCCGTCAACCAGTCCGTAAACGTCGCACGCGGGTCCGTGCCCTCGGGCATCGCGAGCACCCGGCGATCCAACGGCTGGGCGGCCATCATCTGGCGCGTGCGCGGCTGCTGCACGGCCGGCGGCTTGGCCTGCGCGGACTTCATCTGCTGGCCCAGTTCGGCGACCCGCTTCTCGGCGGACGCGACTTCCTTGGTGCGCTTCTCGGCTTCCTTGGGCTCAAGGTTGGCGGACGCGGCGGCTTCCCGGGCCTTCGCCAGTTTTTCCTCGGCCTGCTTCAATTCCTTCTGCAGCTGCGTCTCGCGCTCGGTGGCGACAAGCAATTGCGTGACGCCGTCCATCGGCTCCTTGCGGTCCAGCGAGACGCGCGCGAAGAACGCGGCGAAATGGTAGAAGTCGTCCTGCGTGTAACGCTCCAGCGGATGGTTGTGGCAACGCGCGCAGCCGATGCGCGTGCCGAGAAAGGCCTGCGCCACCGAGTCCGGCAGGTCGGACTGTTCGGACTGCCGCTTCTCGCCGACGTTGTAAATGAACCACCCCACCGCCGGCGTCTCGCCCACCGACCCGCGCGCGGTCAGCACATCCCGCGCGAGCGCATCCCACGGCCGGTTCGCGGCGACTTGCGAACGCAGCCAGGTGTTAAAAGCCCGCACACCCTTGGTCCCGCGCACGTCGTGATCACGCTCCTTGCGGTTCTGAAGCAAATCGCCGAGCTGCAAGGTCCAGTAGTCCACAAAGCGTGAATTGCCCAGCAATTCGTCCGCGAGCCGCGTGCGCTTGTCCGGCGCGGGGTCCTTCACAAAGGCCGCCGCCACTTCCGCGGACGGCAGCGTGCCCGTGAGGTCCAGATAGACCCGCCGGCAATACGTCGCGTCATCGCATCCGGGCGCGGGCGGGAGCCGTAACGCCTGCAGCTTCTTGAAGATCGGATCATCGATCGCGTTCTGCCGTGCCGTAAAATCTGCCGGCCGCACCTTGTTGTCGTACGGCATCGTAAACGTCACCACCTCGACCAGCCCCTGAAAATGCACCCGCACCGACGCCTCGCCCGCGCGCACCGCCGTGGCCACGCCCTCGGGCGACACCTTCACCGTGGATTCGTCGTTCGCAAAGAACTGTGCGAGCCAGGTCACGTCCCGCTCGTGGCCGTCCGTGTAGGTGGCCCGCGCGACGATGGACACCTTCTCACCGGACTTGAGCGGACGGTTCGGAGCGACCAGTTGGAGTTTCACCACGCGCGCCTCGTTGGTCACGGGGCCGGGCGCACCGGCGAGCACCCAGTCGCGGAGCAGCGTGTGCTCGCGGGAACCGGGAGCAAAACGCGCCCCGCCCTCGTGCGGTTCGGCCGCCAGCGCCTTGGTCAGGACCAGGCTCGCATCCGGCTGGGCGAAGTTCACCCGGCGACCCCGGCTTTCACGCGTGAGATGCTCGTAATCCTCGTCCGGAGCGAAGCCCCGCAGCGAGAGGCGAAAACCGTTTTGCCCGGCGAGTTTGCCGTGACACGCGCCCATGTTGCACCCCGCGCGGGTTAGCAACGGAATGATGTCCTCACGGAACGACGGGGCCGCGAACGCATTCAGGGAGAACGCGAGCAGCAGGGCGGAGACCAGTCGAACAGGCCGGAGCATCGGGGGATTCAGACTGGCCACAGCCGTGGGTGATTCAAGGGCAAACCGGCGCAGCAAGAACGAGCGCAATCACTTGCACGTCCTCTTAGCCGGACCGATTCATTAGCCACGGATGAAACACGGACAGAACACGGATGGGGACGAGCTGAGCACGCGTTTTGGGGAAGGTGCCTGTCGGCACCAAACGGTGCGGGTCAAGCAGCGGGGCGAGGCGGCCCCGGCACCGTTGGCTCCGTGTTTAATCCGTGTTCCATCCGTGGCTCAACTGAATCATTGGATAAGGGCAGTCTTCGCCCATTAGACCGAACCTGTGCCCACCGCCTGCCGAAGGTCCTTCATTCCCTCCACTTCCAGCCGCCAGCGCAGACCCTGCACGATGTCGCGGATGAGGCCGGGGCCTTGATAAACGAGGCCGGAGTAAACCTGCACGAGCGAGGCGCCGGCGGTGATTTTCTCCCACGCATCGGCCGCCGAGGAGATGCCACCCACGCCGATGACCGGCACCTTGCCCTGCGTCTGGCGGTAAAGGTGGCGGATCACCTCGGTGCTGCGCGTGCGAAGCGGACGTCCGCTGAGGCCGCCGGTCTCGGCATAAACCTGCTTCAGCCGCACGTCATCCGTCGTCGGACGGGCGATGGTGGTGTTGGTGGCCACGATGCCGGCGAGCTGCCGTGGGCCGACGAGTTCCAGGATTTCGTCCAGCGCTTCGAAGGTGAGATCGGGCGCGACCTTTACAAGGACGGGCTTGGGCCGGTTTGGAGTTTGGGGTTTGGAGTTTGGAGTTTTGCCGGAACGGGCCTGTTTCGCGTTCACGGCCTGCAAGGCGGCGAGGATTTCGTCGAGGGCGGCCTTGTCCTGGAGCTGGCGCAGGTTGGGGGTGTTGGGCGAACTGACGTTGACCACGAAGAAGTCGGCGTGGGGCCAGAGGATGCGGAAGGAATCTGCGTAATCGTCGGCCGCCTTTACGAGCGGCGTGACCTTGGACTTGCCGAGGTTGATGCCGACGGGGTGATCGGGCCAGCGGCCGGCGGCGCGCCAGGCGGCGAGGCGTTCGGCCAGCGCCCGCGCCCCGCCATTGTTAAAGCCCATGCGGTTCACGAGCGCTTCGTCCGCCACGGCGCGGAACATGCGCGGCTGCGGGTTGCCCGGCTGCGCATGCCACGTGACCCCGCCCAGTTCGCTGAAGCCGAAGCCGAGCGAGCGCCAGACGGGCACGGCGGCGGCCTGCTTGTCCATGCCGGCGGCGAGACCGACGGGGTTTGGGAAACGCAGCCCAAAGAGTTCCACCGGCAGTTCCGGGGCATCGTATAAGGCCGCGAGCGCGGCACACGCCAGCGGTTGCCGGGCAGCGACGCCCAGGGCGGCGAGCGTGCGGTTGTGAATCGCCTCCGAGTCCTGTGAAAACAGGACGGGGCGGACCAGCGAGCGGTAGCACCAACTCATGGCGAAAGGCTGGCCAAGTGCGCGCGAAAAGCCAAGTCCGGCCTGAGCGGCACGGGTCCGCACGGAATCGTAGCGCGGGCAGCCCTGCCCGCGCGTTGCCGCCCAGTGGACCAAGATCGCGCGGGCACGGCTGCCCGCGCTACGCAGCGCTTTGAAACCCAAGTTACGATTCGGCGGCGTCCGAAACTTCCGCTTGTCTCACCCCGGAGGCAGACCTAGATTCCGCGCACCAGTTGATGATTGAACTGATCCAGTTTCCGTGGAGCCCCTTCTGCATCGTGCAGCGGCGCATACTGGAGTTCGCCGGGGTGCGCTTCAAAATCACCAACATCCCCAACACTGACCGCACGCTCATCTGGAAGCTCTCGCGGGAACGCAGCTACCAGGTGCCGCTGCTGCGCGACGGCAAGCAGGTCGTTTTTGAGACCGCCGATGACTCGCAGGTGATCGCGAAGTATGTGGATCACAAGCTGGCGCTGGGGTTGTTCCCGCCGCAGCTGCGCGGCTTGCAGACGATCCTGTGGCGGGACATTGAGAATGAAATCGAGGGGTTGGGCTTCCGCCTCAACGATATTTACTACCCCGAGTTCATCGCGAAAAAGGAACGGCTGGCGTTTGTGCGCCACAAGGAACGGAAGTTCGGGCGCGGCTGCCTGGAGCAATGGCGCACGCAACAGGCGGAACTGCTGGCCCAGTTGGAACAGCAGCTCCTTCCCTACGAGCAGATGCTGTTGAGCAAGCCCTTCCTGCTGGGTGACCGTCCGCGCTTCGTGGACTTCGACCTCTACGGAATGCTGGGCAACTTCCTGGCCTCGGGCCATTACGAGCTGCCCGCCGCGCACACGCAGATCCAGGCATGGTATGCGCGCATGGCCAAGGTGCGTGCCACCGACTTTCCCCCACTGATTTCCTCCTGATGGTTCAACCCACCTGCCACACTGTCGTCGCTTCAACCCGGCCGGGTGGCCGGAACGGCGCGCGACGGCGCCTATCCCTGCACCCGTGAAAAACTACATCCTCGACACCAACGTCCTGCTCCACGATCCGAACTCGCTCCTCAACTTCAAGGACAACAACGTCCTGATCCCCATCGAGGTGGTGGAGGAGATCGACCGCTTCAAGCGCGACCCCAGCGAGCTGGGACAGAACGCGCGCGGCGTCTCCCGGCTGCTCGACAGCCTGCGCGGCACGGGCCGCTTGAGCGAAGGGGTGACGCTCAAAACCGGGGGACATCTGCGCATCCTGCTCGACAGCAAGGTCCCCGGCAACGGCAACGGCGGCCTGCACACGACCGTGCAAAACGTGGACAACCGCATCCTCGCCCACGCCCTGGGCGTGATGCAGCGCACGCCCGAAATCGCCACGGTGCTCGTGAGCAAGGACATCAACCTGCGCATCAAGGCCGACGCGCACGGCCTGTCCGCCGAGGACTACGAGACCGATCGCGTGCGGTTGCAGGATCTGTATTGCGGCATGTTCGAACTGGCCGTGACGCCGGAGCAGATTGCGAAGTTCCGCACGGACGAGGAATTGCCCCTGCCGACGAACCGCCAGTATTTCCCGAACGAGTATTGCACCCTCAGCGAAACCGCGAGCCAGAAGCGCACGGTCCTGGCCAAGGTCGATGCCACGGGCAGGAACCTCATTCCGATCATTGATGTACGCGAGGGTGTCTGGGGTATCAAACCGCGCAACCGCGAGCAGCACTTCGCCTTCGACGCGCTGCTCGATGACCGCATCAAGCTCATCACGCTCATGGGCAAGGCCGGCACCGGCAAGACCCTCATGGCCATGGCCGCCGGCCTCAAACGCACCGTGATGGACCGTGAATTCCGCCGGCTGGTCGTCGCGCGCCCGACCATTTCGATGGGCAAGGAACTGGGCTTCCTGCCCGGCAGCCTCGAGGAAAAGCTCGGCCCGTGGATGCAGCCGATCCACGACGCCCTCGAACTGCTCAGCGACTTGAACATGGGCAACGACCATCGCCGCAGCAGCGACCTGCTGCGCAGCGGCACGATTGTCGTGGAAGCCTTGAGCTACATCCGCGGACGCAGCATCGCCAACCAGTTCATGATCATTGATGAGGCGCAGAACCTCACGCCGCTGGAGGTGAAGACCATTGTCACCCGGGTCGGCAATGGCACGAAGATCATCTTCACCGGTGATCCCTACCAGATCGACAATCCGTACGTGGACAGCTCCTCGAACGGGTTCAACTACATCATCAGCAAGTTCCGGGACCATCCGATTGCCGCGCATATCGAGCTGCAACGGGGCGAGCGCTCCGAGCTGGCCGAGCTGGCGGCGAACGTGTTGTGAGCGGGCCGCCGGGGGCGTCGGACTGGCCGGGGCGACATTTTTAGCCACGACCACCGCCCAATGCGGCGGAAAGATAGCCAAAAATTTTTGTGGCACAAAAACGCGACCTTGATACATTCGCGCACTCTTTTGCGGGCGGCCTTGCCGTTCAGAGATGAAATTGCAGGCCCGCCACGCAGCAGAACCAGATTTGTGCTGTGACTAAAAAGCAGATCATTGTGAAAAAACCTACGGCTCCGGCCAAAAAGGCCAAAAACGTCGGGTCGGCGACGTTGGACGCGATTCTCGGCAAGGCTTCGTCGAAGCAGGAGCCGAAGCAGTCCGTCATGTGGACGCCCAACGGCAAGGTCAAGATCAAGCCGGAATGGCAGGGTTATTACGCCACGCTGCTGGACCTCCGCGAGCGGTTGCAAAGCCAGATGAGCGGCCTCGCCAAGGAGTCCGCTACCGAGATGGAGAGCTACAGCCTTCACATGGGTGACTCGGGCACGGATAATTTCGACCGGGATTTTGCCCTGAGCCTTCTTTCGTCCGATCAGGACGCGATCTATGAGATCGAGGAAGCGCTCAAGCGCATCGAGCGCGGCACCTTCGGCATCTGCGAGTTGAGCGACAAGGTCATCCCCAAGGCCCGCCTCGAGGCGATTCCCTGGACCCGTTTCACGGTCGAAGCCCAGGCCCAGCTCGAACGCGAAGGCGCCCTGCGCCAGAAACGTCTGGCCGCCCTCGGCTCCATGGAGTCCACCGCCGTGGCCGACATCGACGAAAGCGACGTGGAAGACATCGACGAAAAACCCGCTAAGGAAAAAGAATAATTTATGGCCCGTGAAATTGTAACCATCGAGTGCACTGAAGCGCGCAAGGAAGGCAAGTCCCCCTCGCGTTATCAGACCAGCCGCAACAAAAAGCTCCAGCAGGAGAAGGTCGAGAAGAAGAAATTCAATCCCGCCCTCCGCCGTCACACCCTGCACCGCGAAATCAAGTAATCTCTATGCCGCGCAAGACCAATACCGACAAGAAAGACGCCAAAGGCCGTTCGACGGAGCGCCGTACTCCCCGGCCCAAGCCCAAGCTCGACTTCACGCTCGACGCGATTGATTACAAGAACGTCAATCTGCTCAAGCAGTTCGTCACCGACAACGGCCGCATCCTGCCGCGCAAGTACACCGGTCTCCCCGCGCAATTCCAGCGCCGTGTGACGACCGCGATCAAGCGCGCCCGGCAGATGCTGTTGATGAAGTAGTTTTCACCCTCCGCCTCTGGCCCCGCGCCGAGGCGGAGTTTTTGTGCTTGCAGACTGCAAATCGTTTGCATGAAGCAACGGCTTGCGCTATGAGTAACTCTGTGAACCCGCTTCCAGCCCAACCCTGCGCTGCCGAATTTATCGCCGCTTCCAGAACGAACGGCGCTCAGGCCGCGAACGCTGGGAACACGTCAGAAAGATGGGGTCAGAAAAATTGCCGCCGAAACCTTTCTGACCCAATTTTCCTGACCAAACCCCGCAGCTCCAGGGCTGGGAACGCGGCTGCGTCTTCCCTGCCAAGACACCTGCTGGCCTTGTTGCTGCTTACCCTGCTCGGCCTCTCCGCCTGTACCCGCGCCGCCGAACCGGCCGGCAAACTGCGCGTCCTCACCAGTTTCCTCCCGGTCTATTGCTTCACGGCGAACATCGCCGGCGACCTGGCCGAGGTTGAAAACCTCCTCCCGGCCAACGTCGGCCCGCACGACTACCAGTTCGCCCCGCGCGACCTGCGGAAGCTCTCCAGCGCGCAGCTCTTTATCGTGAATGGCCTGGGGATGGAGGACTGGCTCGCGAAGGCGGTGAAGGCGAGCAAAGGCTCCAAGACCGCGACCGTCATCGAAGCGTTTGCCAGCGTGCCCAAAACGAACCTCGTCACCGAACTCCCGCACATCCACCTGCCCGGCGAGCACGCGCACCATCACGATGGCGGCGCGAACCCGCACCTCTGGCTTGATCCCACGCTCGCCGCCCAGGCCGTGACGAACATCCTCGTCGCCCTGCAAAAGGCCGACCCGAAGAACGCCGCCGGTTACGCGGCCAACGCGGCCCGTTACGTCGAGCGCCTGCAAGCGCTTGATGCCGATCTCACCACCGCGCTCGCGCCGTTCAAGAGCCGGCGCATCGTCACCTATCACCACGCTTTCCCCTACTTCACGCGCCGGTATGGTCTCAATCTCGTCGGGGTCATCGAGGAAGTGCCGGATGTCGAGCCGTCGCCGAAATATCTCTCCGCGCTGCTCAAGGTCATGCGCGAGCAGGATGTGAAGGTCATCTTCACCGAGCCGCAGTTCTCCCCGAAGCTCGCTCAACGCATCTCCCAGGACGTCAAAGTGCCCGTCGCCGAACTCGACACCCTAGAAACCGGCCCGCTCAAACCCACCGCCTACGAAGAAGGCCTGCGGCGGAATCTGAACACGCTGCTGAAGCATTTGAAGTGAACGACGCGCTCGCAAAAGCCCAGGCTGCCATGGACCGCGAAGAATTCTCGTTGGCTGAGTCACTCGCACGCCCACTCGCCGAAACTGGCAACGCGCAGGCCCAATATCTCATGGGCTCGTTGTACTATACTGGAGCTGAGGTGACCAAAGCAGCCTCGCGTGAATGGTTGGAGCGAGCGGCTGCACAAAATCACGTAGAGGCTTGTTATTGGCTGGCGTGCATGGGAGATGAGTGGGATTTCAAAGCGCCAGAGTCAACAGATAGCGTAAATCTGCTGCTCCATTCGGCAGAACTGGGTAACGCCCAAGCCCAGCGGGATGTCGGCTGCTACTACGCTGTTGGTGCGGGTGGTTTTCCTCTGGACCCAACGCAGGGCCGATATTGGTATGGCCTGGCTGCTGAACAGGGTCACGCTGACGCTCAATACAACTTCGGGCTCATGGTATGCCTTGGTGAGGGGGGGCTAAAAGATTTCGCGGAGGGTATGAATTGGATTCGGCGAGCCGCCGCGAATGGAGACGTCGCTGCGATTCTCCACCTTCCACAGCCCGAAGGTGAAATGCTGCCGGGGTAACTGCCGCTCATTCTGAAACCTTGAACCTTCACCCTTGAACCAGCCTTCCCATACGACCTGCAGCCACTCCGCCGCCGACATCGCCGTGTCCGTGCGCGACCTGCGCGTCACGCTCGGCGGGCAGGCCATACTGCGGGGGGTGAACCTGCATCTGCATCGCGGGCAGCTCGTCGCGCTCATTGGGCCAAACGGCTCCGGCAAGACCACGTTGCTCCGGGCGATGGTGGGTCTGCAAAAGCCGGACTCCGGCGAGGTGAAACTTTTCGGGGAAAGCAATTTGAAGAAGGCGTTGCCGCGTGTCGGCTACGTGCCGCAGCGGCTCGCGCTGGACCGCAGCTTCATCCTGAGCGTCCGCGAGTTTCTCGCCCTGCGCCTGCGGGAGACGCAGCACTGGTTCTGGCACCGGCACCGTGACACCGACGACCGCCTCCGTGCCGCGATGGCCGAGCTGGGCGCGGAGTCGTTGCTGGACCGCCCCATCGCCGCCCTCTCCGGCGGCCAGCTTCAGCGCGTGCTGATCATCTTCGCCCTGCTGAAGCAGCCTGATTTGCTGCTGCTCGACGAGCCCACCGCCGGCGTGGACACGCCGGGCGAACAGGACTTTTACGAGACCATCGCCGAGGTGCATCGCCGCCACAAACTCACCGTCGTGCTCGTCTCGCACGATCTCTCAATGGTCTATCGCCACGCCTCGTGGGTCTATGCGCTCAACGGCGTCGTCTGCTGCGAAGGCACGCCCGAGCACGTGATGAACGCCGACTCGCTCAAGGAAGCGTACGGGCTGAATGTGACGCCGTACCACCATCACGGCCATTCGCACGGGCCGGGCGTGACGCACTGACCAACCCCAATGACGCAATGAGGATTAAGATTAAGAGCATGATTACGATTAAGAACGGCCCGACTGTTTTCACCCCCTCTTGCTCGTCCTCTTAATCGTAATCTTAATCCCCCGTGAATTTCTCCGATATCGAACCCTTCATGCTCCGCGCCTTCGCCGTGGCCGTGGTCATGGGCCCGTTGTGCGCGCTGCTCGGCGTGTTCGTCACCGCGCGGCGGATGGCCTTCTTCAGCGACACCATCGCGCACGGGGCGCTCGCGGGTATTGCGCTGGGTTTCTTGCTCGGGTTTGAAGATCCCACGTGGCCGATGGTGCTCTTCAGCCTGCTGGTGGCAGCGGCGATTCTCTGGTTGAAGGAACACACGGAACTGCTGACTGACACCATCATGGCGCTGCTGCTCTCCGGTTCGGTGGCTTTCGGCATCATCGTGCTGAGCCTGCTGAAGAACCGGCGCGGCGAACTGCACCGCTACCTCTTCGGCGACATCCTCAGCGTCGGGCCGGATGATGTGTGGCTGGCGGTCGTGCTGTGCGGGGCGATCGGCGTATGGCTGTTCGTGAAGGTGAGCCCGCTGGCCCTGTTGACCGCCAGCGAGGACCTTGCCCATGTCTGCGGCGTGCGCACGCGCTGGCTAAACTACGCGTTTGTGCTCGTGCTCACGGTCGTCGTGTCGCTGAGCATCCGGCTGCTGGGCATCATTCTCGTCACCTCACTCGTCGTGATCCCGCCCGCTGCGGCCCGCAACCTCGCGCGGAACCTGCGGCAGCAGATCATCCTCAGCCTCATCATCGGCTTGTTCGGGGGCGCCGCCGGTACGGTGGCGAGCTACCACTGGGACATCCCTTGTGGTCCGGCCATCGTGATGGTGTGCATTGGGGTGTTCATTATCTCGCTGGTGGTGGGCAAGCTGTGGGTGAACCGGCCCGCGCAAGAGAAAGCAGCCTGATACCAAGTTCCAATCGGGAAACGGCTTTGAATTTGGAACAATCACATTTCCCGCAAAACGCCTCGCAACTTGCTCCTTGTTGGGAACTGGTGAATCCAAAATGAACGGACGCATCTCATACCGATTCCCAAGGAGGATCCGGTGAATTGCCTCCGTTGCGCGCCTTCTTCCTCACCATTTACCGAAGAGGTTCAGAAAGATGGGGAAGGACCCAAGTGGAAATTATTCTGACCCAATTATTCTGACCAATGCGATTGCCGAACTGCTTGGAGTCGAGCGGCGGCGAAAGCCCCTAACGCGCCCTGAACGCCGGCACCGGTTCATGAGGAAGAGGAAGGGCACGGCCTACCACCGCTTTCCACCGATTCTCATTGGAATATGCATGGATCTTGGACCCAGTAATTTGAGCAGACAGGCATGATCCCAGCCGGCGCAGGGGCCATGCATTGCCGCAGGACGGCCACGCCACCGTTGCGGAGCCGCTTCGGGGCAAGCCCGTTCGCGAGCCGCCGTTTTGCAATGGACTATTTTGCGCGACTGGCGAGCAGGCGTTTCAGCTCCGCCACGGTCGTGGCGTGCTTCGGGTCGTCGGCGAGATTGTGGTATTGCTTCAGGTCGGTCTGTGCGTCGTAAAGCTCCGTGCCGGCGCGGCCTTCGTCCCACTCGATGTAGCACCATTGATCCGTGCGGACGCTGCGGCCCAGGAGGGACTTTTTCTTCGGGTCCACGCCGACCGCGAGGCTGACTTCAGCGTTGCGGGTGACCTGGGTGAAGGCGGGCTTGTCCCAGGCGGCCTGCGGGTTGGCGAGGAGCGGCCGGAGGCTTTTGCCTTCGAGGGCCGGGTGGATCGGCAGGCCCGTCAAATCGGCCAGAGTCGGGTGCAGGTCCACCAGTTCCACCGGGCGGCGGCTCACCTGGCCGTTGGCCGGGTTGCCCGGCACGACGATGGCCAGCGGCACCCGGGCGGATTCCTCGAAGAGGCTTCGTTTCTGCCATTGCCCGCCGTGCTCGCCGAGCAGCCAGCCGTGGTCGCTGAGGAATACGATGATGGTGTGATCCGTGAGTTTGAGGCGGTCGAGCGCATCCACGACGCGACCGACCTGGGCATCCATCTGGCTCACGCTGGCGTAGTAGGCGCGGATGAAATTACGCAGGTCCGGCTCGGCCACGCCGTAATTCGGCGGACGCACGAGCGGGGAGGCGGCGGGAATCTTTGCGAGATGCGCGAGCGGCTCCTTCGGCAGTGAAAATTTCTCCACGGGATGGAGATCAAAGTACTTCTGGCTCGCGACGCACGGGACGTGCGGACGGAAGAAACCGCAGCCGATGAAGAAGGGTTTGTCAGGCTGCGCGGCGTGCTTCTCCAGCAAGGCGATGACCTCGGTGGCGATCTTACCATCCGTGTGGTCGGTGCCGTCGCCTTCCGTGGCGTGCCAGGCGAGCGCGGCACCGAGGCCGATCTTGGGCGTGTAACTGCGGATGGCTTTCTCCTCGTCCTTGTCGCGGCCCGAGGGGTTGATGGTGCGCTGCCACGACGGCGGATCGTCGAAGCCGTCCGTGCCGATGCCGGCGGGGACATTGTAGTGGTAGAGTTTCCCTGCGCGGACAACGGAGTAACCAGCGCGTTGGAAGGTCTGCGGCAGCGTCTGGGCGTCCGGCACGGCCTTGCGGAAGTGCGTGGTGTTCTCGGAGACGCGCGTGGTGTCCGGGCGCAGGCCGGTGAGGAAGGACGAACGCGAGGGGTTGCAGAGCGGATACTGGCAGTAGGCCCGCTCGAAGCGCACGCCGCGTTTGGCGAGCCGGTCGATGTTCGGCGAGCTGGCCAGCGCGTCATCGTAACAGCCGAGCCGGGTGTTCAAATCATCCGCAACGATGAAGAGCACGTTGAGTTTGGGCGCGGCCAGGAGGGTGCCGACCATGGCGAAGAGCACGGCCCAACCCGCGGTGACGGAACGAAGGTTCATGTCCTGAGGAAAGCAAACGGCTCGCCTGCGGTCGAGCGGGTTTGCGCTGGTTTGGCCAAAGTTCGAAACCAAGGCGTGACAGGGTGCGTCTCGTGCGGGGAGAATCACGCGAACCAGACAACGATGCCGCCAACGTCCATTCAGGCCCCCGCTTTACAGTATCCCAAGGCGCCTGAACTATGCCGCAGTGAGTTGTTGCACGAATTGTTCGAGCGCAACGCGGCGGAGGAAGAAGGCCAGATCGCTCTCGCCTGCGGTGACGAGCGGATGACTTACGGCGAGGTCGAGCAGCGGGCGAACCAACTCGCCCGGCATCTGCGGTCGCTGGGGGTCCAGCGCGGCAGCTTCGTGGCGCTGCTGCTGCCGCGTTCATTGGATGTGTATGTCGCCCTGCTCGCGGTACTGAAGGCCGGCGCGGCCTATGTGCCGTTGGACCCGGATTATCCGGCGGACCGCGTCGAATACATTCTGGGTGACGTGAACGCGGGCGTGCTCGTGACGGTGACGGCGCTCCAAGAGAAGGCTGGGCGGTTCGCAGGAAAACAGGTCGTGCTGGATCGTGATGCAAAAGTTGTCTCCCAGCAGCCGACGACCCAGCCAACCCGCCGCGACACGGGCACCACGCCGCAGGACCTTGCCTATGTCATCTATACCTCCGGCACGACCGGCCGGCCGAAGGGCGTCCAGATCGAGCACCGCAGTGCGTGCCATCTGGTGCGGGCGGAGGGAGTCATTTTCAACGTCCGGCCCGAAGACCGCGTGTATCAGGGCTTCTCCATCGCGTTCGATGCCTCGGTCGAGGAGGTGTGGCTGGCCTTGCATGCCGGGGCCACGCTCGTCGCCGGCACGCGCGAGATGGTGCACTCGGGGCCGATGCTTTCGCGGCTGCTCACCGAGGCCGGGGTTACGGTCTTCAGCACGGTGCCGACGCAGCTCGCCATGATGACCGAAGATGTGCCGGGCGTGCGGCTGCTCATCGTGGGCGGCGAGGCATGCCCCGGTGACCTCGTCAACCGCTGGGCGCGGGCGGGCCGGCGCATGGTGAACACCTACGGTCCGACCGAGGCCACGGTCATCGCGACGTTCGGCGATCTCATGCCGGGGCAGCCGGTGACCATCGGCAAGCCCGTGCCAAACTACGCGATCGTTATCCTCGACGAGCTGCAACGCGCGGTGGCGACCGGCCAGGAAGGCGAGTTGTGCATCGGCGGCATCGGTCTGGCGCGCGGTTATGTGGGCCGCCCCGACCTGACGCGGGAGAAGTTTATCGCCAATCCGCTCGGCATCGAGCCGCCGTTGCTCTACCGCACCGGGGATCTGGCGTGCTTCAATGCAGCGGGCGAAATCGAGTTTCGCGGGCGGGTGGATTCGCAGGTCAAACTGCGCGGCTACCGGGTCGAACTGGCGGAGATTGAATCCGTCCTGCTCGCGTGCGCCGGGGTGGCCGCCGCCGTGGTGGCCGTGCGCGAGGATGTGCCCGGTGTGCAACAACTCGTCGGCTACGTCGTGGCCCGGGCGGGGGAGACGGTGGCCGAGGCCGCGATGAAAGAACGCCTGCGGGAACGGCTGCCGGTTTACATGGTGCCCGGGCTCATCGAAGTCATCGCGTCGCTGCCGACGCTGCCCAGCGGCAAGGTGGATCGGCGCGCGTTGCCGGCACCGAAACCGCGCGAGGTGGCGGCGGCCGATCCCAATCACGTTGCGCCTCGCACCGACATGGAACGCCGGCTGGTCGGGGTCTGGGATAAGCTCTTTGCGCCGCAACGGGTGTCGGTGACCGATGATTTCTTCCGCGAGTTGGGCGGGCATTCGCTGCTGGCCGCCCGACTGGTGAGCGAACTGCGGCAGGACGCTGAACTGCGCGGGGTCTCGATCCTCGACGTGTATGAGCAACCGACGGTGGAGAAGCTCGCGGCAAAGCTGGAGCGCCGGTCTCCGGCCCGGCGCGAAGCTGCTCCCAGCGCACCGAAGGATGCCGGGCCGGAGTCCGGCGCTCCCAGCGCAGGCATCTACGCTCCAAACGGCCTCCGCCACTTCCTTTGCGGCCTGTGGCAGCTCGGCGGGCTGTATTTCGTCCTCGGCTTCTTTTCGCTGCAATGGCTCGCGCCCTACCTCACCTACACGTGGATGTATGAGGAGGATTTCGAGCGGTGGGAGGCCATCGTCGGCGCATTCGGGGTGCTGGTGGTGCTCTACCCGGCGCTGCTCGTGACGTCGATCCTCATCAAATGGCTCGTCATCGGCCGCTACCGGGCGGGCGAGTATCCGTTGTGGGGCGGCTACTACGTTCGCTTCTGGTTCGTGAACACGATTCAATCGGCCATCCCGGTGCATTACCTCGCTGGTACCTCCCTGCTGAATGTTTACTTCCGCCTCATGGGCGCGCGCGTCGGCCAGAACGTCCATCTCGCGAGCCCGAACTTCGCCTGCTACGACCTGCTCGACATCGGCGACAATACGAGCGTCGGCGTGGATGCCACGGCGGCGGGCTATCACGTCGAGAATGGGAAGCTGATCATCGGCAACGTCCGCATCGGCCAAGGCTGCTTCCTCGGCACGCGCGCCGTGATGCGGGAGAACGCAACCCTCGCCGATGGCGCGGCGCTGGAAGACCTTTCGCTCTTGCCGGCCGGACAAACAATTCCCACCGGTGAACGCTGGCTCGGCTCGCCGGCGAAGCGGAGCGCAGTCCCTCGCCCGGCAGCAACCGGAGAACACCTTGTCGCTGAACAATGCTCGGCGCTCCGCCGGCTTTGGTTCACCTGCCTGCACGCGATCGGCGTCGCGGTGTTCCCCGCGTGCATCCTCGCGGCGATCCTTCCCGGTGTCGTGTTGATGAACCACTTCAACTACGAGGACGACTACTATTCCTACCTGTTTCTCGCGCCGCTCGTGGCCTTCAGCTACGTTGTGTTGCTTGGGTTGGAAATCGCCGCGTTCAAGTGGCTCCTGCTTGGCCGGGTAAAGCCCGGCCGTTATCCCATTCACAGCTGGTTCTACGTCCGCAAATGGTTCGTGGATCATCTCATGGACCTGAGCCTCGATTTCCTCGGGCCGCTCTACGCCTCGGTGTATCTGGAGCCGTGGTTCAAGCTGCTCGGGGCAAAGCTCGGCAAGCAGGCGGAAATCTCCACCGCTGGCGCGGTCTCGCCCGACCTGCTCGACATCGGCGACGAAAGCTTCCTCGCCGACAGCGTCACGCTCGGCGCGGCCCGCGTCGAAAACGGCTTCATCACGCTCGCGCATTGCCGTGTGGGAAAGCGGGCCTTCGTCGGCAACAGCGCGATGCTCCCGCCCGGCAGCGGGGTGGCGGACAATGCGCTCGTCGGCTGTCTTTCCCTGCCACCCGTGAACCCCGAAGACGCCGCCCGGCCCGGGGCCACATGGCTGGGTTCGCCGGCGATGTTCCTGCCCAGCCGCCAGCAGAGCACGACCTTCTCGGCCGAAAACACGTTCACCCCCACGAAGCGGTTGCGCACGCAACGGGCGGTGATCGAGTTCATCCGCGTGCTGCTGCCGGCGAGCGGATTTGTCGTGCTCACGAGCCTGCTCTTCTCGGGCGTCGTGTTGTTGCAGGACGATCTGGAACCTTGGGCGCAACTGGCCGCCTTTCCGTTGCTCTACGGTGCTTGCGGCCTGTGTGCGGTGCTGTTCCTCATTGCGTTGAAGTGGATCATCGTGGGCCGTTATCACCCGGGCGAGCGGCCGTTGTGGAGCACGTTCGTGTGGCGCAATGAACTCGTGAATGCCGTTCACGAGCACCTGAGCAACGACTGGTTTGTCGGCATCCTGCAAGGCACGCCCTTCATCTGCTGGGTCTTCCGGGCGCTCGGTGCCCGCATCGGCCGGCGCGTTTATCTGGAGACGACGGACATCACCGAGCACGATCTGGTGAGTCTGGGCGATGACGTGTGCGTCAACGCGGACGCCACCCTCCAGACGCATCTGTTCGAGGACCGCGTCATGAAGATGTCCACGGTGGACGTCGGCGACCGCTGCACCATCGGCGCGCTTTCCCTCGTGCTCTATGACACGCGGATGGAACCGGATTCGCACCTGAACAGCCTGTCGCTGCTGATGAAGGGCGAGACCCTGCCGGCGGGCACGAGTTGGGAAGGAATTCCCGCCCGCCCGCCGGTGTGCTAGGCTCCTGCCGCTGCATGAAAGCCAACCTGATCCGGATCGTACTCCTCAGCCTGCTCGTCGTCCCGGCCACCGCTGCGGAGCCGAAAGGAAAAAAGCAGGCCTTGCTCCCGTCCGCCGTGCGACAGTCCGTGCTCGCCCTGGTGGGCGACGGCCGATTGAACGGCATCGAGAGTGCCACCGAGAACGGCCGGCCGGTTTTTGAAGGCGAGTTTCGCCGTGACGGGGTGGTGCGCAACTTCACCCTCGCCTCCGACGGGATGCTGATCTCCAAGCAGGTTTTCGAAAAGGAGCTGCCCACCCCCGTGGCCCAGACCCTGCGCGCGCAGCTCGCCGATGCCCAACTTGGTGACCTCTATTGGGTGAACGACGACGGTGACCCGGCTTACTTTGCCGAGTTCACACGCGGCGGGGTAAAAAGCTCGCTCATCATCGCGCCCGATGGCTGGCTGGTGGGACGGCAACTGCTGGCCGCCGATCTGCCGGCGCCCGTGAGTGCCGGCGTCCAAAAATGGCTCAATGGCGCGCCGACCACGCGCATTGAACAGGTGGACGATGGTGAGGAAGTCACCTTCGAGGTGACCGTGGAAGCCAACAACCGCACGCGCCTCGGGATCTTCGACGACAGTGGCACGCTGGTGGCGGGAGGGGTTACGTTTGCGGAAGTTCCGCCAGCGGCGCTCAAGACCATCAAAGACCACCTGAGCAACCACCGGCTCGTCCACATCTTCCGGTCAGAGGAGGACGGGGTGACGTTTTGTGAAGCGTTCTTTGTACGGGGCAACCTGAAACACTCCGTTACGGTCCGGGCCGATGGTTTGCTCGTCACCGCGCAGATTCCGCCCGGCGAAGCCCCCGAGCCTGTGCAAAAGGCCTTACGTGCTCAAAACGCCTTCCTCGTCCGCCTCGAACAGAATTTTGGCCCGGCGGAAGGCACTTTCGACGTGCTGATGCGGGCGAAGGGCAAACCCATCCGGCTCGAACTCAAATCCGACGGCACGCCGAAGTAAGGTCCGTCCGGCTCAGGCGAGGATGGCCTTGATCACTTCCCCGTAATCCTGATCCAGGCGCTTGCGGTCGGGCACTTCCAGCTTGCGGCCTTCCAGCCCGAGCTGATGCAGCAGCGTCGCGTGGATGTCGGTGACGTAATGCGCGTCTTCGACCGCATGGAAGCCCAGCTCGTCCGTCGCGCCATGCACCACGCCGCCCTTGATGCCACCGCCCGCGAGCCAGACGCTGAAACCGTAGGGATGATGATCGCGGCCATCCGAACCTTGTGAGCCAGGCGTGCGGCCAAACTCTGTGGCGAAGACGACGATGGTCTCGTCGAGCAGGCCGCGTCGCTTCAAGTCCTGCAAGAGGCCGGCGGTAGGTTTGTCCACCTGCGCGGAGAGCTTCGTGTGATTGGCCTTCAACCCGCTGTGCGCGTCCCACGCGCCCGCCGCGCCGTCGCCGTGCTGGATTTGGACGAAGCGCACCCCGCGCTCGACGAAGCGTCGGGCGGCGAGCAGTTGGGCTCCGAACGTTTTCGTCTCCGCCTGGTCCAGGCCATAGAGCTTCTTGGTTTCCTCGGTCTCGCGGTCGGTGTTCACCGCCTCGGGCACGGCCATCTGCATCCGGTAGGCGAGTTCGTAGCTCTTGATGCGGGCGTCGAGCGCCTGGTCACCGGGATACTGCGTGGCCTTGAGCCGGTTTAATTTGCCCACGAGGTCGAACTGAATCTGCTGTTCCGCGGAGGTGATGTCGCCTTCCGGCCGGGCGTAGGCCAGCGGCTCGCGCGGGTCGATCACCAGCGGCACGGCGTCGTAGGCCGGGCCGAGGTAACGCCCGTCGCGCTTGTCGAAGAAGCGCGGGCCCATGTTGATGAACTGCGGGAGGTTTTCGTTCAGCGAGCCGAGCCCGTAGTTTACCCACGCGCCGATGGTCGGCTCCTGCACATCCAGCATGTGCCGGCCCGAATGAAACTGCACCTGGGCCCCGTGGTTGTCGTCCGTGGTCCACATCGAGCGCACGATGGCGAGGTCGTCCACGCACGCCCGGAGGTGCGGAAACCAGTCGCTCACCACGATGCCGCTCCGGCCGCCCGGTGCGGACCCGATCTGGAGCGGGTAAATCTTGTTGCGCTGCTGGCCGTTGGCGTCGTTCACCACCACGACGCGCACGCGCTTGCGTTTCTCGGGGTCGTTCACGCCCTTGAACGGCGTTTCATCGAAGGTCTTGCCGGAGTACTGGGTGAGCGCGGGCTTGGGATCGAAGCTCTCCATGTGGCTCAACCCGCCGCGCAGGAAAATCCAGATGACCGATTTCGCCCGCGCCGGGAAATGCGGCAGGCCCGTGGGCGGCCGCCAACTGCTCTCCAGCCCGAAGCCATCGCGCGCGAGCATCGTGCCCAGCGCCAGGCCGCCGAAGCCGAGGCCGGAACGGGTGAGAAAGGAGCGGCGTGCGAGTTTCATTGCAGCAGTCGTCATGGGTTGACGACTGGTGGGCTGGCGGCCATCAAACGATGATTCCGTCAGGGGGGATCGCTATGCCCTGGAGGGGCCAATGAAGGTAGCCGTTGGACAGCCGCGACGGAAAGGAGCGCGCACCCACCGGACCCGGCCGCCAACACTGGGTGCGCCCCAGCGGGGCGCATGAACCTAAAAACGGCAGTAGCAGGCACGCTCCGCCGACGGTGTGGCAGTTAGTCACGCCGGAGGCATAGCATTTGTCGAGTTCTTCGGCCTTGGGGC
>RFSE01000107.1 GCA_009924135.1 Pseudomonadota bacterium
CGTGCGCCCCGGCTATCGTAGTGCCAATCAGGTGAGCCTGCCGCTGGCGGGTTTCGACCGTTCCGACAAGCTGGCGCAGCCCAACGTTTTCCCGCGCGCGGACATCCGCAAGCGAAGCAATTTTGCCCGGGTCAAGGGCGGCGCCTCCCGTGGCCCCGGCAACATTGAGTTCACCCAGCCCAAATATACGATTGATGAGAGTGCCGGCAGCCTCTTCATCACCCTCCACCGCACCAACGGCACGATTGCCGGCGAGGTTTTCCCCGTTGGTGCCGCGTCGGTAAACTTCTCCACCATTGATCTGCCTTTCGGTCCGGGGGCGGCCACGGCCGGATCAGACTATGTCACCACCCGCTTGGTTCCAACTTGGACGTTCGGTGGCGCTCGTGCGAGTGACGGTAACACGGGTCCGAACAACCTGCTCCGCGGGCAGACTGATGTGTTTGTGACGGTGCAGGGTGACTCGTTGGTTGAGGGGGATGAATCGATCAGCCTGGTGCTTTCCCAACCGCAGAGCCAGTTGTTCCTCGCGGGTGAACGCATGCCGACGGGCGCGGCGCTGGGCGTAGCCGCCGCCACCATGACCATTGTGGATGATGACTTCAATTACGGGGTGCTGACCTTCCCGCAAACCGTCTTCCGGGTCGACGAGGGGGTAGGGACAGCGGTGGTGACGGTAATTCGGACCAACGGCAGTTCGGGCCCTGTCTCGTGTGATTATCTGACCTCCGTCGTGGGAAGCACTGCGACGGTGGGGCTTGACTACGTTGCGACCTCCGGTTCCATCGCATTTGCCTCCGGTCAATTGACCAATACTTTCAGCGTAACGATCATTGACGACTCGCTGGTTGAACTGGATGAGATAATCGCGATCCAGTTGATGAATCCGCGGGGCGGAGCCACGCTGGGTTTGACCAACGCGGCGATCCTCATCATTGACAATGACTTTGCCGCCGGCCGGCTGAGCTTCTCCCAGACCAATTACAGCGTTTCTGAGTCGGGCGGCACGGCCGTAATCACCGTGCAGCGTTCCGGTGGCAGTCAGGGGGCGGTTACGGTGCAGGCGACGGTAACCGGTGGCACAGCGGTCGCCCCCGCAGATTTTCTCGCTGCCACCAACGTTTTGACCTGGGCCAACGGGGAATCGGCCAGCAAGACGTTCTCGGTCGCAGTGGTTGATAACCAGGTCGTGGACGGCAACCGGACGGTGAACCTGGCGCTCATCAATCCTTCCATCGCCGGAGCGGTCGGGGCGGTGAGCAACTCAGTGCTCACCATCGTGGACGATGATGCCTTCGGCACGGTTTCCTTCAGTGAATCCGCCTACAATGTCAACGAGAACGGCGGGCAGGCGATTATCACGGTTGTGCGTCTGGGCGGGGTGGCGGGCACGGTGAGTGTCCGGTTTGACACGGTCGTCCTGGGCAGCACTGCCGTGGCAGGGCGCGATTACGTGGCGACGAACGGCTTTTTAACGATGGCACCGGGACAAACCAGCAGCAGCTTCAGAGTTGCCGTCATCGACAATGCCATCCAGGACGGGACGCGGACGGTCAATTTGCTGCTCTCCAACCCGACCAATGCGACGTTGGTGTTTCCGACAACGGCGGTGCTCTCGATCATTGATGATGAGTCGGTAAACACGCCGGCGGGTTCCCTGGACACCACTTATACCTCATCGGGCGCGGACAATGCGATTTACGCACTGGCATTGCAACTGGACGGCAACCTGTTGCTGGGGGGTGACTTTACGGTTGTCAACGGCGTTTCCCGCAACCGGCTGGCCCGCTTAGATGGCACCGGAGCGTTGGATCCGCAGTTCAATCTAGGCGGGGCCGATGGGTCCATCCGGTCACTGATTTTCTATTATCACGGCTTCAATACGGGCCGGATATTGGTGGCAGGTTTCTTCACTGAGATCAGCGGCACCAACCGTTCCCGCATCGCGCGGCTCAATCAAAGCGGTTCGGTTGATCTCACCTTTGATCCCGGAGCGGGGACGGATAATGCGATTTATTCAGTGGCCTTGCAGCCGGATGACAAGGTCGTCATCGGTGGCGGATTCAGCACCTTCAACGGAATTGGGCGTAACTTTATCGCCCGCCTGAACGAAAACGGCACACTCGACAATACTTTCGATCCCGGGACAGGTGCGAATGGCCCCGTGTATGCGGTGGCCGTACAGGCTGATGGGAAGGTGCTGATTGGCGGTGATTTCACCACGGTCAACGGGATCGCCTTGACCAATCTGGCACGGCTTAATGGTGATGGCTCGGTGGACACCTCTTTCAACACCGGCTCCGGGGCCAACAGCACGGTGCGGTCGTTGATCGTGCAGACGGATGGGCGGATCCTGATGGCTGGCTCCTTCACCAATTACGCAGGGACGGCCGTGGGGCGGGTGGCCCGCCTGGAGACCACGGGCGCCTTGGACAGCACCTTCAATCCCGGTGGAGTGGGAGCGGACAACGCGGTGTTTTACATGACTGTCCAGCGGGACGGCAAAATGTTGCTCGGCGGTGATTTCACCCGTTTCAACGGCGTGAGCCGCAACCGGTTCACCCGGTTGAATCCGGATGGCACCACCGATCCGACCATCAACGTGGGGACCGGAGCGAACAACTTCATTGCGGCCATCGCATTGCAGGCGGATGACAAGATCGTGGTCGCGGGTGGCTTCACGACCTTCAACAGCCAGCCCCGAAATTATCTGGCCCGGTTAAATGGCGGACTCATCGCCGGTTCGGGCAGCCTGGAATTTACGTCTGCGAATTATTATGTGGCGGAAAATGCCGGTGCGGGAACCATCATCGTCCGGCGCGTGGGGGGGACCACCGGGGCGGCGTCGGTGTACTTCTCGACGTCGGACGGCACGGCCACCACCAACGGAATTCATTACACAAATGTTTCTGCCACGCTGAACTTCCCCGAGGGTGAGACCTTCGTGGCGACGAACATTTCCGTCGTGGATGATCAGATCGTCAATGGGGACCGGTTTGTGAACATGACGCTCTCCAATTTCATCGGAGCGGCTCCTGGTGGCCAGACGAACGCGTTGCTTACCATCGTGAACGATGACGCCCGCATCGGGTTCAGTGCTGCGACGTATAACGTTAGTGAAGCGGTTCCCAGTGGCAACGTGACGATCAGCGTGCTGCGCACGGGCGGTACCCTGGGGCAGGTCGCGGTCCAGTTCGCGACCACCACCAATGGCACCGCCGCACCGAACCAAAGGTTCACCCCGGTAAGCGGGACACTGGTCTTTGCCGTAGGTGAGACCAACAAGACCTTCAGTGTGCCGATCATCAATGACAATATTTTGAACGGCAACCAGACGATCGAATTGGTGCTGACCAATTTGACGGGCAGCGCGGTGGCAGGGCAGGTCACGGCGGTGGTAACCATCATTGATGATGATGTTGCGCCCGGCGTGTTCAATTTCTCGCAGGGTAACTATATCACCAACGCCAGTGACACGATCGTGCAGGCCCAGATCGTTGTCACCCGGTCCAACGGGAGCTCGGGCGTCGTTTCCGTGGGATACCGTACCGGCAACGGGACTGGGATCGCTGGCCTGGACTATCTGGCCACGAGCGGGACACTGTCTTTTGCTGACGGTGAAACGGTAAAGACCTTCTACGTCCCCGTCCTGCCTGACCTGGTGCATGGCACCAACGAGACCGTCTTTTTGGACTTGTTCAACCCCACCGGCGGAGCCGTGATCGGCTTCCAGAACTCGGCCATCTTGACCATCCTCAACAATGACATCCTGATTTACGGCAACCTGGTCTTCAGCAGCGCCACCTACACGAACCGGGAGGATGACGGGGCGGCGGTGATCACCGTACGACGGATTGGCGGCACCACGGGCAGCATTTCCGTGACCTATGCCACGACGAATACGGGCACGGCCACGCCCGGTTTCCATTACACGCCAGTCACCGGCACCTTGACCTGGGCGGAGGGGGATGGCAGCCCGCATACCTTTGTGATCCCGTTGTTCAACAATAACATCGTGGATGGCAACCGGACCGTGGACATGCTTCTGTTTAACCCCACGGGCGGTTCGAGCCTCAACATTCCCAGTGCTGCCTCCTTGACCATTCTGGACAAGGATTCGGCTCCGGGGGTGCTCGGTTTCAGTACGCTGCTGTTCAACGTTTCGGAAAGTGCATCGAATGCATTGATAACGGTCACCCGGACCAACGGTTTCACCGGTTCCGTCTCTGTCCGTTACGCAACTTTCACGAATGGCAACGACAGCGCGGTGGCCTACTCCGGCGGAGTGGTGTTGCCGGGCGTTCATTCCTACACCAATACCACTGGAACGCTGACGTTTACCAACGGGGTCACCAACCAGACCTTCTATGTGCCGGTGATCGACAACAGCCTGCAGGACGGCAACCGGACCTTCAGCATCCGCCTGTTCGGGGAATCGGGCGGGGCGTTGCTCGGGTTGAGCAATGCCGTGGTGCGCATCGTGGACAATGAAAACGCCGCCGGCTCGGTTGACTTCGGATACATCACCGGGTCCGGGGCGGATGGAACCGTCTTCTCCATCTTGGTGGCCACCAATGGGCAGGCAATTCTTGCGGGCGATTTCCACTCGTTTAACGGGACGGCGCTGCAGAATGTCGCCCGGATCAACGTCGACGGCACCGTGGACAACGCTTTTAACCCGGCGACGTTTACCTATCTCAGTACCAATTCCGTGGGCATACTTACCCGGGCGGTCGCCAATACCAATGAGGTGACCATTACCACGGCCAACCCGCACGGCTTTGGGGCCGGGGCAAACTTGACCATCGCCGGGCTGGACCGGACCTTCATGAACGGTGCCGCGTTTACGGTGGCTTCTGTGTTGTCATCGACGAGTTTCACCTACAATGCCGCTTTCAGTTCCCAGGTAGCGGCGGTGAGCCGTGCCAACGCGTCCAGTACAGCGACCATCACCACGGTCGGACCGCATCAGTTTCAGGTGGGTGACACCGTTTCGATCAATGTAACAACCAATACCTCGTTTAACGGTCTGTTTGCCGTGACTGCGGTGCCGAACAATAACTCCTTTGTCTATTCACAGGCCGGTACGAATGTCGGTCCGGCCGTGGCTGATGCTGGAACTGTCACGTTGGCGGCAGTACCCAGGGCCGGCGTTCCGGGCACGGCGTCCACCGTCATCAATGCCGCCAAAGTCCGTGGCATCGGGGCCTACACCAACGGGGTGAACGCCAACAAGGTGGTGGTGGGTGGTCTGTTCAATCAGGTCGGCATAGCCGCCCGTGGAAACGTCGCCCGGCTCAATCCAGATGGTACGCTGGACACCACGTTCAACACCGGGGCGGGGGTCAACAATGCCGTCAATAGTGTGGCCATTCAGAACAACGGGCGCGTGGTCGTCGGGGGTGCCTTCACTGCGGTTGACAATACGAACCGCAGCTTCGTTGCCCGCCTCAACTTCGATGGCAGTTTGGACACGACGTTCGATCCCGGCAGTGGTCCCAACGCCCAGGTTCGCGTGGTCCTGCCACTCAACGACGGAAGGATTCTGATCGCGGGTGACTTTGACTCAGTATCTGGCGTGCCCAACCGGCGCATTGCCCGGCTCAACCCCGACGGCACCGCAGACGTTTCCTTTGTCTCCGGGGGCATGATCACCAACGGTTCGATCTATGCCATGGCGTTGCAGATCAACGGCCAGATCCTGATTGGTGGCACCTTTGCCGCCACCAACGGCGTGGGCGTCAGCCGCTTCAACCTCGCCCGGTTAAATCAGGATGGCACCTTGGATGCTTCGTTTGATCCAGGGGCTGGCCCGGATGATTTGGTGACGGTGGTGACGATTCAGTCGGACGGCAAAATCTTGGCGGGGGGTGCGTTCAAGAATTTCGCCGGCTACAGCCGGAACCGCCTCGTCCGGCTGGATGGCACCGGGAAAGTGGACCCGACGATCAACATCGGCACCGGTGCTGACAATCTGGTGGCTGCCGTGGCCCTGCAGAATGATGGCAAGATTCTCGTTGGCGGTGCGTTCACCACGTTCAATGGCGTGCCGCAGAATCGGTATACGCGCCTGAACGGCGGTCAAAATTACGGCTCTGGCCTGGTGTCGTTCAGTGCCTCCACTTTCGTGGTGAGCGAAGCGGGAACGAACGCGGTCATCAGCGTGATCCGCACCGGCGGCACGAGCAATCAGGTGTCCGTGGATTACTCCATCGCATCTGGGGGCACGGCCGTGGCCGGAGTGGACTATCTGCCGGTGGGCGGCACGCTGTTCTTCGCCCAGGGGGAGACCTTGCGGTCGTTCGTCGTGCCGGTCGTGGATGACACTTTGGTCAAGCCGGACCGCACGGTGTTCCTCACGCTTTCCAACATCACGGGTGGCGCCTCGCTGGATATTCCGCCGACCGCGACCCTCTTCATTCAGGAGAACGACTCGTTCGTGGGCTTTGCATCCAGTGCCTTCAGCGTGGCGGAGAATGGGACCAATGCGCTCGTCACCGTGGTCCGCTCTGGCGGAACCAACGAGCTGGTCACGGTGGACTATTACACCGCCGGGCTGACTGCGGTGCCGATTCAGGATTACAATGATGTGGCGGGCAGTCTGACGTTCCTGCCGGGGGTGAGCACGCAGACGTTCCTCGTGCCCATCATTGATGACGGCTTCGTGGATGGCAACGAGACCGTCGGGCTCTACCTGACGAATGCGGGGCCGATTGGAATCGGAGCAGTCGGCAGCCTGTCGAATGCGGTGTTGACGATCATTGAAACCCATTTTGGCGTGGGGGTTCTCGGTTTTGCCGCCACTAATTTCAGTGCGCTGGAAAGCGCCGGGGTGGCCGTCATTACCGTGACCCGCACCAATGGCAACTCCGGAGCCGTGTCGGTCAACTTTACCACGGTGGACGGAGTCGGCACGGCGACCGCCGGGGTCCGTTATCAAGGCACCAATGGCATCCTGACCTTCGGCGATGGCGAGACCACCAAGTTCTTCAACGTGCCCTTGATTGATGACGACATTGTCAATGGCAATCAGACCGTTGCGTTGGGGTTGTTCAATCCGACGGGCGGGGTGGCGTTGGGCTTGACCAACTCCGTCCTGACCATCTTGGATGACGATTCTTTCGGAACCTTCCAGTTCAGCACGAACAGCTATTCAGTGGTGGAGTCGGCCGGTGGGGTTACCGTCACGGTGCTGCGTACGGGCGGTGCCGTGGGCGCAGTCTCCGTGACTTTGGTTACGGCCGGAGGTACGGCCAATTCCGGATCAGACTATGTCCCGGTGTCCCAGGTGATGCAATTTGCCGCCGGGCAGAGATCAAGCAACGTAACCGTGCAGATCATCAACAACACCATCGTCCAACCGACCCGGACCATCAACCTGATCCTTACCGGTCCCACGGGGAACGCGGTGCTGGGCACCATCACGAACACCACGATCAGCATCATCGATGACGACATGCAATTTAGCTTCACTGCCACCAACTACACGGTGGTGGAGGACGCGGGAACGGCGGTGGTTACGGTGTCCCGGTACGGCTTGACCAATCTCGTTGGCAGTGTGACCTATGCCACCAGCGATGGCACGGCCGTTAACGGCATCGATTATCTGGGGGTCACCAATACGCTGGTCTTCCTGCCGGGGGTCACGACCACGAACTTCTCCGTGACCGTCAAGGACAACCAGATATTGCAATTCAACCGCATCCTCAACCTGACCTTGGCGAATGCGACCTCGACTTCCAACAGCATCGTCACCACGAATAACACCAGCCTCGGCACGAACAGTACGGCCACGCTGACCATTTTGGATAATGACAACATTTTCAGCTTCAGCGCGGCAAATTACACTGTTGTCGAATCGGCGGGTCAGTTGATCGTGCCCGTGCTGCGTTTTGGTCAGAACACGGGGAACGTCTCGGTGGTTTGCTCGGCAGTGGCGTTGACCGGCCCGCTGGCCGCTCCGCCGGGCGGCCGCTTTAACCTCATTTCCACAAACCTGACGTTCGGTCCGGGACAGTCGAACGCGAACTTCAACATTCCTATCCTGAATGACTTGATCCCGCAGGGTAATCAGATCTTTGGTCTGACGATGGCCAATCCGCTGCCGGTGGGGGCCGCGCAGCTTGGGGTCACGAACACCGCCACGGTGACCATTGTGGATGATGACATCGGCATCGGTTTCAGTGCCGCCAACTACACCGTCAGCGAAACTTCCGGGTCGGTTACCATCGGGATCAATCGTGCCGGCGTTACGAACGTCTCCGTCAGCGTCGCTTTTGCGACCACCAATGGCACGGCGGTGCCCGGAGTCCGGTATCTCTCCACCAACGCCGTGTTTACCTTCGCTGCCGGAGTGACGAACCGGACCTTCACGGTGGCGGTGCTTGATGACCATGTCATCGAGCCGCCTCAGACGGTCAATTTGGTGCTGTCGAACCCCACGGGCGGCGCGTTCCTGACCGTGAGCAACGCCGTGCTTACCATTCTGGACAGCGTTGGCTCGGTTGGCTTTACGGCTACCAACTTCCTCGTCAGTGAAGCCGGTACGAACGGCATCGTGACCGTGGCCCGTTCCGGCGGCAGCTCCGGTGCGGTGTCGGTGCGGTATTTCACGCTCGGCAGTGGCACTGCCACCAGTGGTTTGGATTACGCTGATGTCAGTGGCACGCTCAGTTGGAACGACGGTGAAACCGGCGCAAAATCCTTCCTGGTGCCGGTTTTCAATGACCAGCTCGTGGAGCCGACCGAAACGGTGGCATTGTGGCTGACGAACGTTCTGGGAGGCGCGAGTCTGGGAACCAGCAATGCGACCCTGAGCATTGTGGACGACGATGGTCCTGGCGGCGTGGAATTTGGCTTTGACCCCGGTCCTGGCTTTGACAGTTCGGTCTACGCAGTGGTGCAGCAGACCAACGGGCAATTGGTGGCAGCGGGCCGGTTTACGGCCTTCAACGGCACCAGCCGTGCCCGGCTGGCCCGCTTAAACATTGATGGGAGCCTGGATGCCTCGTTCAACCAGGGGCTGGGACCTGACAACAGTGTGAATGCACTGGCCCTCCTGCCGGATGGCCGCGTGGTCATCGCCGGTGACTTTACCTCAGTGGGTGGCAGCTTGCGGAGCCGCGTGGCGCGGTTGCTGGCGGACGGAACGCTGGACACCTCCTTCTCGGTCGGAACGGGCGCAAACAACTCGGTCAACACCCTGGCCCTGCAGCCAGATGGAAAGACGTTGATTGGTGGCAACTTCACCAATTTCAATGGTACAGCCCGGGGACGCATCGCCCGGCTCAACACCAGCGGTTCGTTGGACACTTCCTTCGCTCCGGGCACTGGTGCCAATGGAATTGTCTTTGGCATCGCTGTTTACCCGCCTGGCACCAACAGCGGCAAGGTGCTGGTGGTTGGTTCCTTCACTACTTTCAACGGGGTTACGGTCAACCGCCTGGTGCGCCTGAACGCGGATGGCTCTCAGGATACTACTTTCAATCCGGGGACGGGTGCCAACAGCACCGTGGCCACCGTCAGCCTCCAGCCTGATGGAAAAATCCTCGTGGGCGGCTTGTTCAGCTCGATCAACGGCGTGTCGCGTTCACGGCTGGCCCGGCTGAATGCGGATGGGTCGCTTGACCTTGCCTTCTTCCCGGTCATGAACGACACCGTCCTTAGTTTGGCTGTACAGCCCGATGGCCGCATTGTCGCCGGTGGGGCGTTCACCAGCGTCAACGGCGACACCGGTGTGCCACCTGCTCCTGGTATTGGGGTGACCCTCAAGCAACGCACTGCCAATGTCGCCACGCTGACCACTTCTGGCGGTCATGGGATGGCCATTGGCTCACGGGTCAACATCGCGGGAGTGGGAGTTGGTTTTGACGGTGCGATTACGGTTACAGCCATCGGTTCACCCACCACGTTCAGCTATGCTTCCCCTGGAGCCGATGTGGTGGCCACCGCAGTCACCCCGGCGGGATCGTTCCTGGCGGCGGGCACGCCGGCCTCGCGCATTACCCGCCTGCTCGCCGACGGGTCGCTGGATGCTTCCTTTGTCACCGGAGCCGGGGCGGATAACCTGGTTTATACGGTCCTGCTCCAGTCCGATTTGAAGGTGGTGCTGGCGGGTGACTTTACCACGGTAAACAATGCTGTTCGCGGTCATATCGCCCGGCTGAACGGCAGCTCCAACACCCTCATCCCGACGATCTTGGGCAGTGCTGGTTTCTCGGGTGGCCAGTTTGTCATCAGCGTGTCAGGTGAGCCGGGGCGCGCCTACCGCATCGACTACTCCACTGATCTGCATACTTGGAACGTGCTTGCCACCGTGAACAGCGGCTATGGAGTCGTGAACTTCACCGACCCTGCGTCGGCTGGTGGAGTCCACCGGTACTACCGGGTCATCCAGCTGCCGTAGGTGACGGAATCGCATGGTGACGATGTTGATCTGTGACCAGGTCGGCGCGCTCCTTTGAACCCCGCGTGACAACCTGTCCGCCGGCAGCTACCCTTGGCTTGATGTTCGAACCCTTGGAACCGCTCCGCCCGCTGGCCGGATGAGAACCCTGCATCTTTACGTACTGCGGCAGGTGCTGGCGACGCTCGCCATGACGGTGGCGGTATTTACCGGCCTCTTCCTCATCGTCAACGCGCTCAAGGAAATCCTCCCGCTGCTGGTACGGCATGTGCCCTTGGCCAACGTCCTCGAAGTGGTGGCCATGCTGCTGCCCTTCGGACTGGTCTTTGCCCTGCCCATGGGGCTGTTAACGGCGACGTTGCTGGTGTTCGGCCGGCTGGGGGCCGATCAGGAACTCACCGCCGTCCGTTCTGGCGGGGTGAGTCTGTTGTCGCTGATTCTGCCGGTCTTTGGATTGAGTGTGGTGGCCAGCGGAGTGGCGGCTTTTTTGAATCTCGAACTGGCTCCGTGGTGCCGGGTGCGTTCCAAGGAATTGCTTTACGAACTTGGAGTGGCACGTCCCACGGCCTTGCTCGTGGAACAGCGTTTCATCACGGAGTTCCCCGGCTGGACCATTTACCTCGGCAAACGCACGGGCGAGGCCGAGTTCGAGCAGGTACGACTTTACGAATTGAAACAGGACCAGTTGACCCAGCGCATTCATGCCCGGCGTGGACAGGTCACGACGGACCCCGTGACGCGGCAGGTTCTCTTCCGGCTTTTCGAGGCGGAGGTTTTCACCAAATCGCTGGCCGGGACCAATGGACCGACGGGGGGCGCTACCACCAACTCCGCTCCCACTGGATCAGGCGAATGGGGGATGGTTTTTTTCGACGAAGCCCCACCGGTGAAGCTCGATTTATCCGGCACCCAGCCGTCCGAGGGGAAACCGAAACTGAGCGAGATGTCATTCCGACAATTGCTGGCCGAGTTGCGCGAGCGCCGGGGGCAGGGCGTGGAGGTGACGCCCGTGCTGGTCCACATGAACCGGCAGGTGTCGTTTTCCTTTGCGTGCATTGGTTTCACGCTCATCGGCATTCCGCTGGGCATTCGCGGGCACCGACGTGAAACCAGCTTCGGCATTGCCGCCGCACTGGGACTGACGGCGGTTTATTACAGTTTCATCATCCTTGGCCAGTCATGGGAGATGCGCCCGCATTTGCATCCCCAACTCATCGTCTGGGTGCCAAATTTTCTTTTTCAGGGGATTGGCGGCTGGCTGTTGTGGCGGGCGAATCGCGGGCTGTGACGCTTTTTCTCCGTTGACGTTTTCTCCGGCGGAGGTTGAATGCCCTCATGAACCCCGCCGTTTCCCTTCGCCGGTCAATCGGGCTGTGCCTCACCCTCACTTCGCTGTGTTCCGGGCTGCGGGCCGATGTGAAACTTCCTGGGATATTCTCCGACAACATGGTCCTCCAGCGCGATCAGACGCTCACCTTCTGGGGGTGGGCGGACGAGAGTGAAATGGTGACGGTCGAATTTCAGGGACAGAAGGCTACCGCGACTGCGTTCCGGCAACTGCCCAATCCATTGAGCCGTTGGCAGGTCAAGCTCGGGCCGTTCAAGGCCGGCACCACGCCCGCGTCGCTCGTCGTGCAGGGTAAGAACCGGGTCGAGCGCAAGAATGTGCTCGTGGGCGATGTTTGGATCTGTAGCGGTCAGTCCAACATGGAGTTTCCCCTCCTGAAGTCCGCCGATGCCGAGAAGGAACTTGCCGTCGCCAACCAGCCGTTGATCCGGCTCTTCACTGTCCCACGTCTTAAGGCCGCCGAGCCCGTCGGTGACTTGCGCGTGGCATGGCAGGAGTGCCGCACGCCGGGAGCGTTCTCGGCAGTGGGTTATTACTTCGGGCGCGACTTGCAAAAAGCTCTCGGCGTGCCCATTGGATTGATCGGCACCTATTACGGCGGTACGCCCGCCGAGGCGTGGGCCACGCGCAGCACCATGGGCCTCCCGGACCTGCGCCGCGATTTCGCCGAGCGCGTCGAGAAGCTGCGCAATGACTACGGGGGAGCCGTTCAGAAATACAATGCCGAAGCCGAGGACGTGAAAAAGAAGGGCAAGCGTCCGACCACCCCACCGCCGAAGGCCCCGGTGATGCCGGTCTGGCTGGGTTCGGAACTGTACAATGGCATGGTGGCTCCCTTCGTGCCCTACGGCATTCGCGGTGTGATCTGGTATCAGGGCGAAGCCAATGCCGACCGCGCGGCCCAGTACACTTTGCTCTTCCCCGAACTCATCAAAGGCTGGCGCGCCGCCTGGGAGCAGGGCGATTTCCCGTTTCTCGCCGTGCAGCTCGCGCCCTTCGACAAGGGGCGCAATCGTGCGCTTGAACAGATCACCGCTACGCCCGAAGACTCCGACTGGGCGCGGCTCCGAGAGGTGCAGGCGCAGACGGGTAAGGCCGTGCCCAACTACGCTTTTGTCGTCACGACGGATGTCGGAGAGAAGGACGACATCCATCCGAATCGGAAGGAGCCCGTGGGCGCGCGGCTCGCGCTGGCGGCCCGGGCCCTGACTTACGGTGAGAAGATCATCGCCAGCGGGCCGGTCTTCAAGGAGCAGGCGGTTCAGGGGGAGAAGGTGCTCTTGCGGTTCGACAATGTTGGCACCGGGCTGGTCGCGCGGGGGGACAAGCTCACCGGCTTCGCGATCTGCGGTGAGGATAAGCAGTACGTCTGGGCCGACGCCCAAATCCAGCCGGACAACACCATTCTGGTCAGTGCCGCGACGGTGAAGAAACCGGTTGCCGTCCGGTATGGTTGGGCGGATTTCCCCGTCGTCAATTTGTTCAACAAGGAAGGGCTGCCCGCTTCACCGTTTCGCACGGACAACTTCCCGCCGCCTGCGCCTGCGCCGGTAAAACCGAAGAAATAGAATGGCTGGAATCTTCAGGCCAGAGCGGAATGGAGGTTGCGTGGGTAGCTCCCACGGTCCGATACCGCGCAATGGGACCATGAACCCATGTCGGAGGTAGGGCGCGGTGTCCTCACCGCGCCGCCAAGGTCTGGTGGCGTCCGGGTGGCCGGCGGCGCGCTGAGGACAGACGCGCCCTACCAAGACCAGTTCATCTGATCCCATCATCATAAATGGGTCAGAAAGATGGGGTCAGAAAGATTTCAACTCAACCCCTGTCCCATTTTTCTGATTCCATTTTTCTGACCCTCTTCGATTCATGGAGAGGGCCTCATCTCAAGCAGCGAGACGAACGCAGTGAGCAGCCCTGAATCAATTCTCCCGCTTGAAGTACCGCTGCACCGCGCCTTTGTGGCGGGGGAGCAGCTGCTGGACGTTCGCTGCGCCGCCGCCGGCTTCGGCTCCGGCAAGCGCGCCGGCTGAGGCGGTTTCCTTGTCGCCGGTTACGTCGGGTGCGCTGCGGCTGATGCCGACGAGCTGCGCGTCCTTGAGCCCGTTGAGCTGCCCCATGGGCAGGGCGGTGTCCTTGAACTTCATGCCGGACTCATCCGACGGGTCGGTCCAGGTCAGCGGGGCATCGCCGCGCCCCCGGTCCACTCCGCCTTGACCAGCCCCGTAGGACTGCACGACCAGCAGGATGGAATCAAGATTCGCGCCGTTCTCCGCGAGGAAGTCGGCGAGGCCCTTGGGGTTGGGGCACTGTCCGGCGTTCTTGCAGGCCTCGAGGAGCTTGGGGTCGATGAGCTTGAGGTTGGCGAGCTTGTTAAGGCACTCGCCCAGCTTCTCCTTGTTGCTTTGGAGGGCTTTCATCAACTCCTTGAGCTGCTCGGGAGTGAGCTTGCCGTCCTTCGCGGCCTTGAGGAGTTCCTCGGGAAGTTTGGCGGCCAACAGACCCTGCTCCAGTTTCGCCTGCTGGAGCAGGGACGCCATATCCTGCATGGCGCGTTCCAAGAGTGACGACGCAGAGTCGGGCAGCAGCCCTAACGCGGCGGCGAGGGTCTCGGCCTGCTTCATGGCGTCGGTCTTTTGGATGGCTTCCTCGGCGGCCTGCTTGGCGAGGTCGCTGTTGGATTGCTTGAGGTGGTCGAGCGATTCCCAGGTTTTCGCGGGGTCCTTGGCGGCGGATTCCTTGCCGAGCCGGGCCAGCTCCTTTTTGAGTTCGAGCGCCTTGTCTTCCTTGAGGATTTTCTCCTCTTCCAGCGCCGTGATTTGCGCGGTCAATTCTGTGACCAGCTTGCCCACATCGAGCGGACGTTGCGCCGCCCCGACGATGAAACGTTCGGGCATGAGCATCGACGCTCCGAGGAACAGCCCCGCTGCCGCAAACAGGGTGATGGGCCGGCCGCTGTTCCAACGTACGATGGGCCGTGCGACTGGTGCGTTGGCCTGCCAGGAAGAGACATCCGCCTGGGCGGCGGCCATGAGCAAACCGCCGGAGTGATTATGGCGGTCCATCGCAGCGCGTACGACGGCCAGTTGCGGGCGACGTTGCCATTCCATCCAGGCGGCCCACGCGATGACCGGCACCAATCCAATCAGCCCGCTGATGAGCCAGTGCGACGCCACAAAGCCCGTCACGCGTGCCACCAGTACGGCCACGCCGACGGCCAGCAACCACACCGTGCCGTAACGCAGTGCGGTGCGGAACATCAGCAGGTGGGCGAGGTGCTGTGCGAACTCGCGGACGGCTGGTTCGGAGGGGTTCATGGGGTTTTAGATTGGCCGCAACCTAGGAGCAGGGCAGGGGAACGTCAAGTGCCGGCTGGCTGCTTTTCTGCTCTTACTCATAATCTTTCTCTTACTCTTACTCCTCCTCAAGACGTCCGGGGAGTAAGAGTAAGAGAAAGTGTAAGATTAAGAGTCCGCAAACCCAAACGTCACTTGTTCTGCGAATAGCGCTGTTTGCCGGTGAGCAAACCGACGGCTGTGCCCACGAAGCCAACGAAAAACAGGTACACGTTGAAAAACGGCAGATAGGCCCAGGTCTTCCAGGACTTCACGCGCCAGGACTCCATGTTGCTGAGATTGCTGCCCACGATGATGGCCAGCGCAGCGGGGACGGTGAGCGGCGGCAGGAGAAGCAACGGTACGAGGCAGTAGAGATACTTCGCGAGATGATGGGTCCAGTGGCCCGCGTAAGGAATGCGGCGCAGGCCGAAACCCCACGTGCGGAAGAGCGCGCCGAAGGACTCGGCGACCTGGTAGTGCTTGCGGTAGAGGTGTTGCCAGCCCGTCTTCAGGGACTGGAAATGGTAGTGGATGATCTCCACATCGCTCACGAAGACCTCGCCCTTCTGGCTCAGGCGCATGAAGAGGTCCATGTCCTCACCGGCGAAATGGAACTGGGCGGTGTTGTAGCAACCAATGCTGCGATACACGTCCGCGCGGTGGAGGTCGAACTTGCCGCTGATGCCCTGCCGGATGCGGCCAATCCAGCGCGCCATCAGCACCTGGCCCCAGAAGTTGTACTGGAGGAAGTTCTCCATCGGCAGCGTGACGAGCGCGACGACGGACACGCGGCCCGGTACTTCGTGAAGTTGCTTGAGCATCCGTTCCAGCGCGCCCTTGTCCTCGGGCACACAGTCCTGCTGCATGTTCAGGATGTAATCCCCCGTGGCCTCTTTCGCGCCGAGGTTGTAGTCCCAGCTCAGGGCCACATCCACCGGGTTCTTCACTAGGCGCGTGCCGGGCGGCGGGTTGTCGATCGGCTTGGGACTGCTGTCCACGAGGATGATCTCGTAGGGGCGGACCGTCTGGGCTTGGAGGGCGTCCACGAGGCGGGGCAAATCGCCCGCTTTCCCATAGATCGGGATGATGACGGAGACCTTCGGATTGGCCGGGACGTTGCTGCTCATGTCGGTGTCCAGCGCAGTCGCTGGAAAGCGCGGAAGTTACCGGGTGAATGAAGCGTGTCGAGGGGAAAGGCAAAGCCCTTGACCCGCTTCAGTTCGCCCGGAAACTTTCGGCCCCACACAGCCCGCGTACCGCCGACATCAGTTCCATGACGCCGAACGGCTTGGGCAGCAGGAAATCAACCCCATGCGCGGCCAGCGTGCGTGCGTCGGGCAGGGCCATGGCACTGCCGGTGATGAGCACGACCTTCGCGCGCGGTGCCAGGATGCGGACGCGCCTGGCGAGCTCGAGACCGTTCATGCCCGGCATGTTCAGGTCCGTGACGAGGAGTTCGAGGCACTCGGGGGCCGCACCCATGTGGTCGAGGGCCTCGCTCGGGTCCATGCAACCGCGCACAACGGCGACGGTGTACCGGCGGAGTACCTGTTCGGTCATGCTGAGGATGAGCGCTTCGTCGTCCACGACGAACCAGCGTGGGGAGACAGGCGTGAGAGAGTTCATGAAGTTCCGTGATAGGTTGCCGTATGCACGATGAACCAATGCCACACCCCGCTCCGGGGCGATATGCAGACGTTTCAGTAGGGGAGCCCCAGTAAGGTGAAATCTGGAGGCGGAAAGTTGTTGAGTGTCCGCCCCGTGTGGTCCGTCCAAGCCCCGCTTCGCACGGGTGAGTTGCCCTGCGGGGAAAGCTTTGCCTAGACTTGCACTAATGAAATTCGCCTCGTTGCTCTCCGCGCTGGCCTGCACGGCCTCGCTCACGTTCGCCGCTGACAACTGGCCGCAGTTCCGCGGCCCCACCGGTGACGGCCAGTCATCCGCCAAGGGTCTGCCCGTGAAATGGGGCGAGACGGAAAATGTGAAGTGGAAGACGCCCATCCACGACAAGGGCTGGTCTTCACCCGTCATCTGGGGTGATCAGCTCTGGCTGACCACCGCCACCACGAATGGCACGGAACTCTTCGTGCTCATGTTGGACGTGAACACCGGCAAAGTGGTCCGCGATGTGAAGCTCTTCGAGGCGCAACAGCCGGAGCTGTGGATGCGTTACAACAGCTACGCCTCGCCCACGCCGGTGATCGAGGAAGGCCGCGTTTATGTGAGCTTTGGCGAGGCCGGCACGGCGTGTCTCGATACCAAGACCGGTGCGAAGTTGTGGGAGCGGCGCGACTTGAAGTGCAACCACTATCGCGGCGCGGGTTCCTCGCCGATCCTCTACCAGAACCTGCTGGTGTTGCAGTTCGACGGTGCGAATGACCAGTTCATCGTCGCCCTGGACAAGCAGACCGGCAAGGACGTGTGGCGCGTGAAGCGCTCGACGGATTACCGCGACCTCGATGCCGCCGGCAAACCCAAGGCCGAGGGCGACCTGCGCAAGGGTTACGGCACGCCGCAGGTGGCGATGATCGAGGGCAAGCCGGTGCTGCTGAGCAACGGCGCGAAGGCGCACTACGGCTACGACCCGCTGACCGGCAAGGAGTACTGGCAGGTGGAGAACCAGCCGTTCCATTCGACCGGTGCCCGGCCGATCTACGCGCACGGCCTGATCTATTTCTCGGCCGGTTTCTCCAAGGGGCATTTCTACGCCATCAAACCCCCGCCGTCATCGGCCTGGAAAGCGGGCAACATCCTCGATGCCTCGAAAGACAGCGATCCCGATCCCAGCAAGCCGCAACTCGCTTGGAAGCTGATCAAGGGCGTGCCCGAGACACCGTCGCCGATCATCCAGGACGACCTCGTGCTGCTCGTGGACAACAGCGGATTCGCGAGCGCCGTCGAGGCCAAGACCGGCAAGGTGCTGTGGTCCGAGCGCGTGCTCAAGGCGGTCTATGCCTCGCCCATCTGCGCGGAAGGTCACGTGTATGCGTTTGACCGCGAAGGCAAGGGCGTGGTGTTTGCGGCGGGCCGGGAGTTCAAGCTCCTCGGCGAGAGCAAGCTCGAAGGCTCCGTCGAAGCCGCCCCGATCGCGGTAGGCAAGGCGCTCTACGTGCGCACGGCGAAGACGCTGTACCGTATCGAGCAGTAGGGTGACGCGGGTGTCGTGCGAAGGCCGCGAAAACGGCGAAGGCGTGGCCGCCGGAGCGCGGCGTTCACGTCGTTTCGACGTCCGTCAGCCAAAGGCGTGCTCGTGTGATTGAGCTCCAACCGACAGCCGAAATGAGCCCGAACTTTGAAGTGGAAACCGCGGATTGCGCGGATGACACGGATGGAAAGAGCGTTCCAGCGCTGCGTTGGATAACTAACCCAGCCAGTAACGAGCATGCGCAACCGGTCCTTCATCCGCGCCATCCGCGTCAGCCGCGGTTTTCCTGTTGCAATTCGCATAGAACGGCCGGACTGATTTTCTGAAACTCATCGGTCCCAAATGAGTTCTGGTCGTTGCGACAGGGAAGGCTGCGATGTGAAATTATTCAGTCCGCCCTGCTGTTTTCCTTCGCCTCCTTCGCGGCTTTCGCGCGACGTCGTTTCAGGTCAAAATCGGCAGGCTGACGAGGTTCACATACAGCGCCGCGAGGAGGTCATCCACCGTCACGCCCCAGCCGCCGGGGAGCGATTGGCTTTGCCGCACGGGCCAGGGCTTCCAGATGTCGAACAGGCGGAAGGCGGCGAAGATGCCGATAACGCCCAGCCAATGGTTCTCGCTGAAGAAGTAACTGGCCGACGGCACCTGTCCAGTGGCATGGAATTGATTCAATACCCACGCGCTGAAGCACAGCGGGATGGCGATGATTTCATCCATGACGACGGAGCCGGGGTCTTTCTGACGGAGCACTTTCTCCGCCAGCCCGCAAACCCAGACGCTGAACGGAATGCTGATCAGGATGCTGCCGAAGAAGCTCCAGAGCGAACCGGTCTGTACCAATATGGCAAACCAGACCAGGCCGACCACTGATCCCCACGTCCCCGGACCGGGCTTCAACCGGCCAGCACCGAAGCCTTGAGCGATCCAAAGGACCAGCGGATCAGACCACTCAACCTCCGGCTCCGGCGGCGGATCGCATTCGACGGTCTGGTTGGTGTGGGTGAGCGCGTCGGCCACGGGCCAGATCAGGGGCGGACGAGTGCCCGCTTCGATGGAATCGTTGATATCTTTGCCGGCTTTGCGAAACTCGTTTATGCCCCGTTTCAAGCCCATGAAGAAAGGGGGAAAATAATTCGCGCCGAACAGGACCAGCAAGACGACGGAAATCATTATCAGCTCAGCTCCACTGAGGCCGAGCATGGCGAGGGTTGCCGTGATTTCTGTAACATTCATTGGCATTGTGAGCTCTGCGATTTGGACGTTGCTGTATCGCGTTCCACACGACGGAGCTTTGCGTAATCCTGAGCTGGCCAGCCGTTGTAAGACAGGGAGTTTTCCCGCAAACTTTCGCCCCTTACGCGGTCTTTGTTCGACCCCTCTTCAGGTCAAAAACGGCAAGCTCACCAGGTTTACATACAGCGCCGCGAGGAGGTCATCCACCGTCACGCCCCAGCCGCCGGGGAGCGATTGGCTTTGCCGCACGGGCCAGGG
>RFSE01000108.1 GCA_009924135.1 Pseudomonadota bacterium
AGAGCAGCAGCAGCGCGAACGTAATTTTGCAAAACCAACGTTCAACTGCTGGGCGGACTTCGAGGCGGTAGCGGCTCATGTGAGGCCAATACGCCGCCTGAATTCGTCAAAGGGAATGCTCGGTCCGGCTTTAGCCAGTGCACGATCGGCAAGCTCATTATCAATCTGATCTTCCTCCGCCTGGCTCAGTTTCTCGACGGCGTCGAAAACACGGCGGCGCTGACGTGGCGGGAGCTTCTTGATCTGCGAGATGATCACGGCGGTGCTCATGGCTTATTTGTCCTGCGGACCCCTGGCTTTGTCAAACTCAGGGTGCGTGTGGTGGCGCTTGTCATCGGCAAATGTGTTCGCCACGATCACCGCCGTGAAAAGCCTTTCCTTACTTCGCTTTGGCGTGCTGTTGACTACGGTCTTCCTGCTGCAACTTCCCGCCCTGGCTGCGCCGAAGCTCAACTTCGTCTTCATCCTGATCGATGATCTCGGGCAGCGCGATCTGGGCTGTTACGGCAGCAAGTTCTACCGCACACCGAACCTCGACCGCCTCGCCGCTGAAGGCATGAGGTTCACCGACGCCTACGCAGCGTGTCCGGTCTGTTCACCCACGCGTGCCAGCATCCTTACTGGCAAGTATCCCGCGCGACTGCACCTGACCGACTGGCTGCCCGGACGCGGCGATCTCCCCGCGCAACGCCTCGCCCGTCCGGTCATCAACCAGCAACTGCCGCTCTCCGAGATCACGCTGGCGAAGCGGCTCAAGGCCGCAGGTTACCGCACCGCGCATGTCGGCAAGTGGCATCTCGGCGGCGAGGGTTACGGACCGCAGCAGCATGGGTTCGATGTGAACATCGCCGGGGACGTGACGGGCACGCCACTGAGTTACTTTGCTCCGTTCAAGGGCAAGTCCAAGGATGGTAAGGAGCGTTACATGCCCGGCTTGGAGCAGGCTTCGGACGGCGAATATCTCACGGATCGGCTCACGACTGAGGCGGAGAAGATCATCGAGAGCAGCAAGGACCAGCCGTTCTTCCTCTATCTGGCGCACTACGCCGTCCATACGCCGCTCAAGGCCAAGGCCGACGTGGTCGCGAAATATCCCCACGCGGAGAACAAGGGCGGCCAGCAGACCAACGCCATCTACGCCGCGATGATCGAGAGCGTGGATGACAGCGTTGGGCGTCTGCTCAAGAAACTGGCGGACCTGAAGATTGCGGATCGCACGGTGGTGTTTTTCACCTCGGACAACGGTGGTCTCGCCACGCGCGAGGGACCGAGCACCCCGTCCACGATCAACTCCCCGTTGCGCGAGGGTAAGGGCTACCTCTACGAAGGCGGCATCCGAGTGCCCTTGATCGTGCGCGGTCCCGGCATCCAGCCGGGCAGCACCGCCACGAATGTCATGAGCAGTGTGGATTACTTTCCGACGATGCTGGAGCTGGCAGGGATTAAGGCGGTCGAGGGTCGAGAGTCGAGGGTCGAGGGGAAGGCCTCGACTTCGGCTGCCCTCGACTCTCGACCCTCGACCCTCGACCTCATTGATGGCGTAAGCCTCGTGCCGGTGCTCAATGGCGGGACCAATGCCCCGCGTCCGCTTTTCTGGCATTACCCGCACTACAGCAACCAGGGAGGCAAGCCGGGTGGCGTGATCCGGGAAGGTGACTATAAGCTCATCGAGTTTTATGAGACTGGCCGGGTGGAACTCTTCGACCTCAAGTCCGGGGAGAACCGGAACCTCGCCGAAGACCCCGCGCACGCCGCGCGCGTGAAGGCGATGGTCGCCAAGCTCGACACCTGGCGCATCCAGACCGGCGCGCAAATGATGCAGCCGAATCCCGCCTACCATCCCAGCCAGCAGATCGCCGACGGCACCATCATCATGCTTGGCCAGCACGCGGATGTGCACGGGGTGATGTTGCGGTTCGAGCCGCTGCCGCACAAAAACACGCTTGGCTACTGGATTGATCCGAAGGACTGGGCGAGCTGGGACTTCGAGGTGGTGAAGCCCGGCAAGTTTACGATGGAGATCACGTATGGCTGCGGCAATGGCAGCGGCGGCAGCGAGGTGGAGTTCGCCGTCGGCGAACAGAAGCTGCTGTTCAAGGTCGAGCAGACCGGCGGCTTTCAGGCCTTTGTGAAGCGCGAGATCGGTGAAATGACCTTCACCCAACCCGGCAGATACACGCTCACCGTGAAGCCCAAGTCCAAGCCGGGCCCGGCCGTGATGGATCTGCCGCAAGTTGTCTTGAAGGTGGCGAAGTGAGTCGAATGACCGTTCCGCCAAGCGCCCTACATGAGCAATTCCCTCTTTCGCGAAGTCACCGTTGCCGGTGCAGACAAGGGGAAACGCCGTAGCGCGGGCAGCCTTGCCCGCGCTACGTATGTCGTCCGGCCTCTTCCATCGGTCCTGCCGATCCGTCGAGATTCGTTACCGGACGGGCGGCAAGCAGTGGAGTTCGCCCGTAGAATGTGGATCACCAATCAACCAGCCGAATTCGCATGAGCACCTTCCTCTCGCGTGAGGCCACTGTCGCTGCGCCCGGCTTCAACCGCTGGCTGGTGCCGCCGGCTGCCATTGCCGTGCACATGTGCATCGGCGAGGTGTACGGTTTTAGCGTCTTCAACGTCCCGCTGACCCAGGCGGGCGCGGGCTGGACCATTCCGCAGGTGGGTTGGATTTACTCCATCGCGCTCTTCATGCTCGGCATGTCAGCAGCGGTGTTTGGCAAGTGGGTGGAGCGCAGCGGTCCGCGCAAGACGATGGTGGCCAGTTGCGCATGCTTCTGCGGTGGACTGCTCATCTCGGCGCTCGGTGTGAAGCTGAAGCTGCTTTGGTTGCTCTACCTTGGCTACGGCTTCACCGGGGGTATCGGCCTTGGCCTCGGATACATTTCACCCGTGTCCACGTTGATCAAATGGTTTCCCGACCGGCCAGGCATGGCCACCGGGATGGCCATCATGGGGTTCGGTGGCGGGGCACTCATCGGCGCGCCGTTGGGCGTGAAACTGGTGGACCATTTCAAGTCGGCGGACTCCGTTGGGGTTGCGGAGGCGTTCATCGCCATGGCGGGTCTTTACGCGGTCTCGATGTTGTTCGGTGCCTTCATCGTCCGCGTGCCGCCCCAGGACTGGAAACCCGAGGGCTGGGAGCCGAAGCAACACGTGAAGCCGATGATCACCAATGCCGATGTTCTGGTGGACGTGGCGTGGAAGACGCCTCAATTCTGGTGCCTCTGGGTCGTGCTGTGCATGAACGTCAGCGCCGGCATCGGCATTCTTGGCCAGGCTTCGAAGATGTGCTCCGACATGTTTGGCGTCAGCGCCGCCGTCGGCGGCGGGTTTGCGGGATTGTTGAGCATCTTCAACATGGGCGGGCGCTTTGTCTGGTCGTCCGTCTCCGACTACACCGGTCGCAAGACGGTCTATTGCCTCTACTTCATCCTCGGCGCGCTGCTGTATTGCGCCGTGCCTTGGACGCAGAATGTTCAGAACAAGGCCCTCTTCGTTGCCGTAACGGCCGTCATCATTTCGATGTATGGCGGCGGTTTTGCGACCATCCCGGCTTACCTGCGCGACCTGTTCGGCACCTACCAGGTCGGGGCCATTCATGGACGGCTCATCACCGCCTGGTCCATCGCCGCGCTGCTGGGGCCGAGCCTCGTCAACTACATCTCCACCGCCAAGATCGAAGCCGGGGTGCCCAAGGCCGAGGCCTACAACTTCACCATGTACCTCATGGCCGGCCTGCTGTTGATCGGCCTCCTCGCGAACCTGCTCGTCCGACCGGTGGACCCGAAACACCACATCCTTGGCTCACCCCATGTCTAAGCCCCTCAAAATCATCGCGCTCATCATCGCCTGGACCTGGATCGCCGTGCCGCTGGGCTGGGGCGTGTATCAATCCGTGCAGAAGTCGCTGCCGCTGTTTCAGAGGCAGGCGGGGCCGGTGAGCCCAGTTCGATAAAGCGACGCAGGAGCCTGATGGAAAAATAATTTCTATGCTTGGCGGAACTGAGGGCCAAATGATTAGCTTCTTGTAGTAAAGCGATCGCATTCGGACTATCAACTAACCAACTTGCTGGCCATGGCAGAACCGGACAAACAGACATCAGCGAATTCTACGATTTCAAGTCTCGTCAAGGCGGTTTTGGAGCCTTCAGCTAAATTGTTGGGGGCGGAGCTTAAGACGTTTCTTAAGGAATCGATTGACGCCGCAAAGGAACGCCGCCGGAACGAAAACCTGGGTAAGCACATTGCCGCCGTGCGTGACTCACTGCGCGAACCATTGCCCGATAGCGTAACTTACCAGAACTTGGAACGTTTTGGGGAGTGGGCGGAAGGAGCGCAAGACGTTGGCGATGAGGAGCCAATGCTCACAAAAATGTGGCGCGAGGTATTGTGCGATATACTCAAGGGGAAGCCGGTTTCCAAGGAGCTAGTCGGTATGATGAAACAAGTAGATGGATCAATGGCTGCATTACTCCTTAGTCTTAGCAGGCGAAAGCGTTCCTACTTTGGCTCGTTCCGGGCGTCTTTACTTGGGGCAAAGAGCCGTTTCGTTCATGACGATTGCCTCGTGCATGCAAATCGCCTGGAAGCGGTCGGCCTAGTCGAACGTGACTATGGTGAGGTTGCGTTCGACATTTTCACTCTGATTTACGTGTGGGTTTTTGCGTTTGCAATTCTCGATTTTGGGCGATTTGGAGAGGCGCTCAGGAGCGTTGCAAAGCTTCCTATGACACAGACGATCCTTTCGATTCCGGCTCTTACTGGAGCCATAATTGGTAGCCTTGCATTTGTTTTCAGTTATCGGTTTGTGACTCGAACCATAAGGGAGCCGAGATACCGAGTGACTTGGGCCGGGAATGAACTTCTGAAGTATGCAGGATTTACGAAGGAATCAGCAGAAAAGGCCTCAAAATAACTAGGCAACCATTCACTGATTCTTGCCTCCTTCCCCGCCTTGCCCTAAAACCGCCCCATGCAATTCCGTTCACTCGCGTACGCCGTCCGCACTTTTTGCCTTTTACCTTTTGCCTTTTGCCTTTCCCTCCCCGCCCAGCTCCCGCCGGGTGTGACGAACTCGCAGAAGCCGGGGGACGTGCCGTTGCCCCCGGCCGAGGCGTTGAAGAAGCTTACGGTGCCGCCGGGTTTTCACGTCCAGCTCTTCGCCGGCGAGCCGCAGGTCATGCAGCCCATTGCGATGGAGCTCGATGACCGGGGGCGGCTGTGGGTGGCGGAGTGTTTTTCGTATCCCGCGCTCAAGAAGAACAACGGCATCAGCAACCCCACGCCCGATCGCATCCTGATCTTCACCGACCGCGATGGCACAGGGCGCAACGTGGAGCGGAAGGTGTTCCTCGAAAACGGCCGCAACGTGACGAGTGTCCTGCCGGGTTTCGGCGGCGTCTGGGTGTTGTCCGTGCCGGACCTGCTCTTCTACCCCGATGCCAACGGCGATGACGTCCCGGATGGTCCGCCGGTGGTGCATCTCACGGGCTGGAATCTCCAGGCCGGGCACAATTTCGTGAACGGCCTCGCGTGGGGTCCGGACGGCTGGCTCTACGGCCGCCACGGCATCACCACGAAGTCCACGGTGGGCCGGCCGGGCACGCCGACCAATGAGTGGGTCACGCTGGACTGTTCGATCTGGCGCTATCACCCGGTGACGAAGAAGTTCGAGACCGTCTGCCGTGGTACGACGAATCCGTGGGGCCTGGACTGGGACGAGAACGGGCAGGCGTTTTTCTCGAACAACGTGATCGGTCACTACTGGCACGTCATTCCCGGGGCGTACTACCGCCGCATGTTCGGCTCGCACGACAATCCACATCTGTACGAGCTGATGGAGAGCTGCTCGGATCACCTGCACTGGGCGGGCGCGAAGTGGAGCGAGGCGCGCGGTGGCCCGGCGCACGATGCCCTGGGCGGCGGGCATTCGCATTGCGGGCTGATGATCTACCAGGGTGACAACTTCCCGCCGGAGTGGCGCGGGCGGGCCTTCATGGGGAACATCCACGGTAACCGTGTGCTCTACGACGTGCCGTCGCGCAACGGCTCGGGCTACACGACCAAGCACGGCGGCAACTTCCTCATGGCGGACGATCCCTGGTTCCGCTCGACGGCCCAGTACTACGGTCCTGACGGCGGCGTGTTCATCACGGACTGGAACGACCTTGGCGAGTGCCATGACAGTGACGGCTCGTACCGCAGCAGCGGGCGGATTTACAAAGTCACCCATGGCACACCGAAGTCGGTGACGGACCTCAATCTCGCGAAGCTCAGCGATGCTGAACTGGTCAAGCTGCTCGGTCACGCGAACGAATGGCAACGTCGTCACGCACAGCGGCTGCTGCAGGAGCGCGGCGTGGCGGGCACCCTGTCCAGGGTTACTGTCCCGTCGCTCCGGGCGCAGCATGCGGCGGAGAAGGATGTGCCGCGCCAGCTTCGCTTGCTATGGGCCTTGCACGTAACGGGGGGAGCGAATCAAGCCTTGCTGACCACCCAACTCGACCACGCGAGCGAGCACGCGCGCTGGTGGGGGATTCGTTTGTTGACGGAGGATAAGCAAGTGTCCCCCGCGTTGCTTGCGAAGTTCGTGACGATGGCGCGTGAGGACAAGTCCGCCTTCGTCCGGCTCGGCCTCGCCTCCGCGTTGCAACGCCTGCCGGTGAACGACCGCTGGGAACTGGCCACCGCGTTGCTCGCGCACGCCGAGGACGCCACGGACAAGGACCTGCCGCTGCTGACGTGGTACGGCATCGAGCCCGCCGTCGCCGCCGATCAGACCAAGGCCGCGCTCCTGCTCGCGAAGTGCCAGCTGCCCCAGGTGCGGCAGTTCATCACGCGCCGGCTGACGGCGAAGTAGCAGCTGGTGTCTGCGTGTGCTCCGATTGCATCCTGTGAAACTCCGCGCCGCTTCTCCCTCTCACTTTGCGGAGAAAGACGAGAGGGCCGAGGTGAGAATTCTCCCAACGAGAAATACGCGCTTTGAACCCCTGAAAGCCGTGCCGGTGACTTGCAGTCGCCGCGTTGCGGGTCGGTTACTCCAAGCTGGTTCGTCCTGCTGTAGTCCAACGACGGCGACTACAAGTCGCCGGCACGGCTTTCAGGGGGAGCTTCCACGGTCCGAACACCGGACATTGTGACCTTGAACCTGCTAGCCTGAGGGCGATGTCTGCGGCCTGGCGCAGTGTGACCGTTTCTTCCTCTGGCGCGCTTTGGCTGCCCGATGGGCAGGATGGTTCCGGCTGGCAACACGCGTATTGTTTGGCGAGCAGGTGCTTCCCGCTGGAGAGGTTTGTCCTCTTGGTTGTGCCACCGGGCACCAGCGCCGCAGACCCTGATAAAACCTATGCAAACCTTGCCCCTCCTCGATCCCAAGGCCGCCGGCATTGATGTCGGCAGCGAAACCCTCCACGTCTTCGTTGCTGGTGACCTGCCCAAGGTCTTCGGCCCCACCACCGGCCAGCTCCACGCCCTGCGTGACTGGCTCCAGGAACAAGGCGTCGCCTCGGTGGCGATGGAAGCCACCGGCGTCTACTGGCTTTGCGCCTACGAAGTCCTCGAACACGCGGGCCTGCGCGTGCTCGTGGTCAACGGCAAACACGTCAAAAACCTTCCCGGCCGCAAGACCGACCTCAAGGGCTGCCAGGGGTTGGCCACGCTCCACGCCCACGGGCTCCTGCGCTCCGGCTTCGTGCCGCCCGAGCATATCCGCCGCCTGCAAGACTACCTGCGACTGCGCGCCGACCACGTGACGCTGGCGGCCGGCCACGTGCAGAAAATGCAACAGGCCTTGGAACGGCTCAACCTCAAGCTCCACGATGTGATCAGCGACCTGACGGGCGTGAGCGGCCTGAAAGTGATCTGGGCCATCCTCCAGGGCGAACGCGAGCCGCAACGGCTGCTCGAACTCTGCAACGTGCAGATCCAGAAGAAGAAGGCTGGCGCGCTCAAAGAGGCGCTGCGCGGCATCTGGAAGACGGAGCACCTGTTTGCGCTCCAGCAAGACTTGGCGGGCTGGGCGTTCTACCAGCAGCGCATCGGCGAGTGCGATGCGCAGCTCGAACGCGAACTCCACGGCCTGGCCGGCCCCGAAGACCCGCAAGCCCCGGCCCCCAAAGCCACGCAGCCCGGCGGGGCCAACGCCCCGCAGATCGCCGGGCTGCACGGGCTGCTGTGGCGGAGGTGTGGGGGCAAAGACCCGACGGTGCTGCCCGGCGTGGCCGACTACACCCTGCTGCAACGGATCGGGGGAGTGGGCACGGACCTGAGCCGGTGGCCGACCGAGAAGCACTTCACGGCGTGGCTGGGACTGGCCCCGGGAAGCCGGCAGAGTGGCAAACGCAAAGGCAGCCAGAAGCGGGCACGCAACCGGGCCGGCCGGTGGTTCTGCGTGATTGCGCGCAGCGTGGGGCGCAGCGCGGACAAGGCGCTGGGCGGGTTCTACCGGCGGCTGAAAATCCGGCGGGGAGGACTGGTGGCCAATCAGGCGCTGGCCCGCAAACTGGCGGCGCTCTTCTGGCGCTTGATGGTTCACGGACGGAACTATGTGGAGGAGGGCCTCAAAAAGTATGATATGCTTCTCCCGTTGACTCAGGTATCGGCGTTGTGTTGTCCGTTTTCAGGCGGGATTTCGGAGAAAGGCAGCAATACTTCGCACCTGGCCCCATTTCCGTCGGTACCTTGAATGGCACCTGAGTCAACGGGAGAAACATAAAGTATGAAACGCGTGTGGCGCGCACCGAACAATGGCTGCTGCAAAGGCTGGCCCGCAAACATGGACTCGTCCTCAGTCCCGGCACCCCCTGACAACCGCAGGTTCATGGAGAGGGGGGGCGCGCGTCGGCGTTGGCGGCCGCACCCCTCATCCGGCCTCCGGCCACCTTCTCCCCTCGCTCCGCGAAGGGAGAAGGCTCCTGCTGCTGCGTTGTTTTGGTGCATCGCATTGGTGGCCAGCTTCGCCTTGCTCCTCACCTCTGCTTCTGCCCAGATCTTCGCCACCAATGAGTTTCTCCAAGTCCAGCGCGGCGAGCTGCCCATCATCATCACCGCGCCCCATGGCGGTTCCCTGGCCATTCCCGGCGTGCCCAAGCGCCTTGGCCAGGAGGGTGAACGCACCAACGGAAAGTTCGTCACCGCCCAGGACACGCGGACGTTTGAACTCGCCGCAGCCACGGTGAAGCGGGTCGAGGAACTCGCTGGCAAGAAGCCCTATCTCGTCGCCATGAAGGTGCACCGGCAATACGTGGACCCAAACCGCCCGGAGAAGGAGGGCGTGGAAGACGAGCGGGCAAGGGTGGTTCACGCTGCGTTTCACGCGCATGTGCGGGAGTTCGTGGATGAAGTGCGGAAGCAATTTCCGGGTGGCGCGGTCCTGTTGGATTTCCACGGCCAGGCCGCGAGTGCGGGAACGATTTACCGGGGCACCCAGAACGGCACTACGGTGCTGAAAATGGTGGCGAAGCACGGGCCTGTCGCGCTCACGGGCGAAGCGAGCATTCTGGGCTACCTCGCGACGAAGGGCATCAAGATCGAGCCGCCGAATACTCCACCCGGCACACCGCCCGAGACGCGGGCGTTTGGCGGTGGCTACATTGTCCGCACTTACGGCAGTCACACCACAAACGGCGTGGACGCCATTCAATTGGAGTTTGGAGCCTCTTTCCGCACGGATGCCGCGAAGCGCGAGGAGACGGCAAAATTTCTGGCCGAGGCCATCAAGGTTTACGCGGCGAAATATCTCCCGCCGAAACAGTGATTCAAGATGGTGGCGCGCGCCGTCATCCGAGCCTGGTCCTCGAACCGCGGGTTTGGCCGACGTGCGGCATGTCCAATACGATAACCTTTTCCTGGTCCCTTTTCACCCGGACAACCGGAGCACTGGTCTCCGATCCGGGGTGGTGGCGAGGCATGATTTAACGTCGGGTCGGAGTCCGGTGCTCCGCCCTCACGGCGCACGCAGGCGGAAAAACTTCCCCGGCAGCGTGGTGTCGTTGGTCACGTAGTTGAAGATTCCGAGGTTGTTCGTCACCCGCACGGGCCCCGGGCTGGCGACGTTCCACACGTTGTTGGTTACCAGGAAATTGGTGTTAAATTCCAGCGTGAAGGTCACCGCGCTCACGGGCCAGTGCACCGCAAAGAACGGCATGCCAGCCACGAAGTCGTACGTGAGGGTCCGCTCGGCGGTGGTAATCACCGGAACGTAGAGGGAGGTGAAGTTGTTGCTGGAATCGGCGTCGCTCTCGGCCAGCGTGACGCTGGCGCGGTTCTCGCCCAGACCGTTGATCCCGGCATTCATCACGATGGTCACGATTTCCGCCTGACCGTTGGTCAACGCACCGATGGGACAGGTGAGCACGCCGCTGGCAAACGAGACGACGCCCCGCGTGCTGTTGGCCGAGATGAAGGTGTAGCCAAACGGCAGCGTGTCCGTGAAGACGACGCTGCTGGCTATGGAAGGCCCCTTGTTCGTGATGGTTACCGTGACGGTCACGTTGGAAGCGAAGGGGACGATGGTCGGCGAGTTGGTTTGCAATACAGCGAGGTCGGGCCGCGTGGTGACGATGAAGTTCACCGGGCCGGCCCCGATGCCATCAGTCGTGGTCACCGTGAGCGGGCCGGTGCTGGCACCGAACGGCACGGCGGTGACCAGTTGCGTGTCCGTGAGCGAGCTGAAGCCGGCGGTGACCCCGTTGAACTGCACGGTAGTCGTTCCGGTGAAATTGTAGCCGTTCACCGTCACGGTGGTGCCCACCGGTCCCAGCAGCGGCGCGAAAGAGTCCACGCGCGGAGTGACGGTGAAGGTGTTGGTGCTCGTGATGACGCCGCCGGGCGTGATCACCGTGACCAGGCCGGAGACGGCGTTAGTGGGCACGAGCACGACGAGTTGGGTGGCGCTGATGCTGGAGACAGGGGCGGCGACCGTGGTCGAGTTGGTGCCAGCGAAGGTGACGGACACCACGTCGGAAAGGTTCGTGCCATTGAGCGTAACCACCGTGGCGACCGGGCCGGTGGCGGGGCTGAAGGTCGTGAGGCGCGGCGCGAGGTAGAAGGACACGCTGCTGGTCACGGAGCCGCCGGGCGTGCTTACGGAGATCGGCCCGGTGCTGGCGGACGCGGGGACCGTGGCGGTGATCTGGGTGTCCGCCGTGACGTTGAACGCGGCACTGACTCCGTTGAAGGTCACATTGGTCGCGCCGAGGAAGTTCGCGCCGTCAATGGTGACGAACGAATTGGGCAGGCCGTTGGTGGGGGTGAAGCTGTTGATCACCGGGGCGAGCACGAATACGGTCAGGTTGCTGGACGAAACGTTCGTGCCGCTGGGGGAAATGATCTGGAGCGGGCCGTTGGTGGCGCCGACGGGCACGGTGGCGCGCAATTGCGTGGCGGCCACGATGTTAAAGGTCGCGTTGGTGAAACCGCCGGCGGCGGAGGCGAAGGCCACGTTGGTCACGTCGAGGAAGTTCAGTCCGTCCACGACCACCTGGGAACCGACCTGGACCGAGACCGGACTGAAACCGGTGATGAACGGGCCGATGATGAAGTTGCTGCCGGAGGAACTGGAACCGGCGGAATTGAAAACGCTGATGGGACCGGCGGTTGCGCCGGCGGGTACGATGGCGGAGATCTGCGTGTCCGAGGTCACGCCAAACTGGGCGTTGGAGCCGTTGAAGGTCACGTTCGTCGCGCCGGTGAAGCTGATGCCGGTCAGGACGATGGGGTCGCCGGGCTTGCCGCCGATGGGGGCGAAGCCGGTGATGATCGGGGCCAGTCCGCTGACGACAAAATTGCTTGTGGTCGTGGCTGTGCCGGAAGGGGTGACGATGGAAATGGGGCCGGTGGTGGCGGTCGCCGGCACCTTCGCCGAGATCTGCGAGGGGGCGGTGACCGTGAAGGTGGCGTTGGTGCCGTTGAACTGCACGGCGGTTGTGGTCGAGAAGTCGCCGCCGGAAATGACCACGACCGATCCCGTCGGCCCGATCGCGGGCGAGAAACCGGTGATGATGGCGGTGCCGGAGACGACGAAGTTCGTCGTGGTCAGGTTGGTGCCGATGGGCGTGGCGACGGACAACGGTCCGGTGACTGCGCCAGCCGGCACGGTGGCCACGAGCTGGTTTGGGGCCGTGACGTTCACGACGGTCGCAGCGACGCCGCCGAAACGCACGACCGTCTGGCCGGCCGTCGGGTTGAAATTGGCTCCATTGACCGTCACCTGCGTGCCGGGCGTGCCCACGACGGGGGTGAAGGAATCCACGCGCGGCGCGACGGTGAAAGGCTTCTGGCTGGAGAGCGTGCCAACGTTGAAAGTTACGCTGATGACGCCGGTTACAGCATCGGCCGGCACAACGGCGTTAATATGCGTGTCATTGAGAATGTCGAAGGAGGCAGGCGAGGAATTGCCGAACTTGACTACCGTGGCGGTGAGAAATCCCGTTCCGGTGATGGATACCGTGGTGCCCGGCGCGCCGTTGGTCGGCGCGAAGTCTGTGATGCTTACTGCGCACGCGCCCGGGGCTCCCAGAACGAGCCAGGCAAGCGCGAAGCAAAGGGCCAGAATTTTTGGATGAGACCGTGTCACCAGACAAAGTGAACCAGATTTTCCGGCCGCAAGCAAACCGGGAGGCTGGTTCGCAGGCTCAGGGAAAAATTGTAGCTGGCATCTTCGATCTGGCTGCGGGGCAGCGTCAGCCGTTCGCTCATGGCGTGAGCGCGTTGACTTAAATTAAAGGACGACGAAGGGGATGCGCTGAAACGGGCGCTGATTAAGCCCGGCCTTGCAACTCGGCAATGGGCTGGCCGCCGCGGAAGAGCAGGGGGACCGGGCGGCCGGTGAAGTCGGGGATGCTGATTTCTTCGGCGTTGATCCCGAGGTGGTGATAGAGCGTCGCGAGGAAGTCGCCGGGGCTCAGGCGTCGTTCTTTCACGTCCTCGCCGCGTTTGTCGCTCGCGCCGATGATGCCGCCGGTCTGGATGCCACCGCCGGACCAGAGATTGGAGAAGGCGCGCGGCCAATGGTCGCGACCGGGCTGCACGACGCCCATGGGCCGGCTGGCCACCCCGCCGCCGCTGCTGGCCACGTTGGATATGCGCGGTGTGCGCCCGAATTCGCCGGAGACCACGACCAGGCATCGCCGGTCCAGGCCGCGTGCGTAAAGGTCTTCGATCAAGGCGGTGACGGCTTGATCGAAGTGGGGCGCACGGAACTGCAGGGCTTCGAAAACGTGATGGTTCACCGCGTGGTCGTCCCAGTTGCCCACCCGGCCGCAGAGGGGGCCGTCAAACGTGGTGGTGATGATCTCCACGCCGGCCTCGACGAGGCGTCGGGCGAGGAGGCACTGCTGGCCCCATTGATGGCGGCCGTAGCGGTCGCGCGTGCGGGCGTCTTCCTGATTCAGATCAAACGCATTGCGGGCCTCGGGGCTGGTGAGGAGGTTGAGGGCCTGCGCTTCAAATTCATCCACGGCGCGCATCGCGCCGGAGCGGTCGGCCTCGCGGGCCAGGGTGTCCAGGCGCTGCTTGAGCGTGAGCCGGTCATTGATGCGGGCGCTCTGCGTGGCGTCCTTGAGCCCGATGTTCGGGACCTCGAACTTGGGATCGCTGGGGTCGCCGGTGACCATGAACGGCGAGTAGGCCGGGTCCACGTAGGCGTTGCCCGTGATGGTGAAGCTGTCGTAGCGCGTGATGCCGTTGACGCCCACGCAATTGGGAATCTTCCGCGTGCGGTCGGCGAGGAGGTAGTTCGCCGCCGTCATCCAGTCGGGGTAGATCGGCTTGGGTTTGTCCTGCGGGTCGGGGTCGCCCGTGAGCATCTGGAGCGAACCGGCCGGGTGCCCGCCGCCGTTGTGCGAGAAGGAGCGGACGAGGGTGAACTTGTCCGCGAGCTTCGCGTGGAGCGGGAGCAATTCCGTGAGGTTCATGCCCGGCACCCGCGTGGGGATGGGCCGGAAAATGCCGCGATACTCTTCGGGGGCCTCGGGCTTGGGATCGTAGGTGTCCAAGTGCGACAAACCTCCGCGCAACCAGACGAGGATGATCGCCCGCCGCTCGCGTTTCGCCGCCGCTGCCTCGGCCCGGAGCCGCAGGAGTCCCGGTAACGAGAGGCTGGCAAACCCCGACAGCCCCACGCGCAAAAACTCGCGGCGCTTCACCGGACCGGGGCAGTTATCCGGTGGGGAGGCGTTTTTTCGTGTGGTGCGGATGAGCATTTACAGCGAGGCATGGACGCTGGGGCAGGGGTGGTCATTCGGCTTTTGACCCGGTGGCAGCGGCAAAGGGCTTGACCGCTTCTGGCCCCACCCTACAGTCCGCCCAATTTGTTTGCGACTGGATGAAAGCAATTCTCGCCCTCGAAGACGGTTCAGTGTTCCACGGCACGGGTTTCGGCGCGCAAGCGTCGGCCTGTGGCGAGGTGTGTTTCAACACGTCCATGACCGGGTACCAGGAGATCCTCACCGATCCCTCGTACAAGGGCCAGATCGTGACGATGACCTACCCGCTCATCGGCAATTACGGCGTCAACGCGCAGGACATCGAGTCCTGGCGGCCGCACGCCTCGGGCTTTGTCATCCGCGAACTCTCGCCCGTGGTGAGCAACTGGCGCGCGGACTGGTCGCTGAATGACTACCTCGCGCAGAACGGCATCCCCGGCATCCAGGGCATCGACACGCGTTCGCTGACCAAGAAGCTGCGCGTGCGCGGCGCGTTGAACGGCTTTCTCTCCACCGATCCCGCCATCAGCGAGGCCGAGGCGGTGAAGCGTGCGAAGGAGTTTGTTTTCGTGGGCGTGGACTACGTGAAGGAAGTCACGCACAAGGAGACCTTTGCGTGGGACCCCGAGGACAAGCAGAGCGCCGAGTTCACCGTGGTGCGCGGCAACGTGAAGACCGACTCGCGGAACTTCCGCAAGCCCCTGCCACCTGCGGACATCCCCATCGTCGCGTTCGACTTCGGGATGAAGTACAACATCCTGCGCAACCTCCGGCAGACAGGGTTCAAGGTGCAGGTCCTGCCCGCGACCACCAGCGCCGCCGAGGCCCTCAGCTACAAGCCCGCCGGTATCTTCCTCTCGAACGGCCCCGGCGATCCCGCCGCGCTGGACTACATCGTGCGCGAGGTGAAGACGCTCGTGGACACCGGCATACCGATCTTCGGCATCTGCCTGGGCAACCAGCTCCTGGGCCAGGCGTTTGGTGGCAAGACGTTCAAGCTCAAGTTCGGCCATCGCGGCGGCAACCAGCCGGTGAAGGACCTCGAGTCCGGCCGCGTGGAAATCACCTCGCAGAACCACGGCTTCGCGGTTGACCCGGCGTCGCTGCCGTCCAACGTCTCCGTGAACCGCATCAACCTGAACGACCAGACGGTCGAGGGCATGCGCCACAAGTCCAAGCCGATCTTCAGCGTGCAGTACCACCCCGAGGCCTCGCCCGGACCGCACGATTCGAACCCGCTCTTCGCCGAGTTCCGTCAGATGATCGCGAAGCAGTAGGGGCCGATGAGCGGTGTCGCTGATTTTCTGCCCGCGAATCACGCAAATTGCCGCGAATCAGACTCAAGACCCAGTTTCATTCGCGACGATTCGCGTGATTCGCGGGCCAAGCAAATGTTCTCGCTCTCCACTGAACTTCACGCGCTCATCACGCAGCCCGGCCCGGCTGCGCTCGGCCCGGAGTCGCGACCTGGCACGCTCGCGCTAGCCGACTTGAACCGGGCGCTCGACGAGCTGTTCCGCCGCCACGGTGCGCCCGCCAAGGCGGAACTCATCCGTGCGCTTCTGCTCCTTTGGCACGATCACCACGATGCCTCGCACACGATCTCCCAGAGCATCGAAAACCCCGACGGCAGCCTCGTCCACGGCATCCTGCACCGGCGGGAGCCGGACTACTGGAACTCGAAGTACTGGTTCCGCCGCGTCGGCCCGCACCCGTGCTTTGCGGCACTCGCACAACGCGCCACCCCCTTGCTCGCCAGCGACCCGAAGCTCGCCGCGCAAATTCTTCCACGTGGCGCCTGGGACGCCTTCGCCTTCGTGGATGCCGTAGAAGCAGTTGCCGGCAAACCGGTAACGGACGCGCGGAGTCAGTTCCTGCGCAGTCTCCAGCAGGCCGAGACGGAAGTGGTGTTGGATTACCTTCTCACGGCCCAATGAGCGAGAAGCCACAACTTCAGTGGTTTGGCGTCAGGTCCCTTTTCTTCTGGGGGACACGCGGCGATGGAATGAACATCTTCGAGGAGCGGATCTGTGTGTTCTCGGGGGAGTCTTTCGATGAAGCGTTTGCGAAAGCAGAAAAAGAGGCTGACGTTTATGCCGACTCCATCGGTGCCCTTTGTCACTCCTGGCAGGAAGCTTACTACCAAGATGGCGACGCCTTGATCGACGGCTATGAGGTCTGGTCGCAACTGTTCGAAGCCAAGGCTGATTTGGAGACATTCTTTCAGATGCGCTATGCCCAATTCGATTACCATCGCGACGATACTGGTATTCCGTTCCGGAACGCCAAAGAACTACCAGAAGAAAAGTAGGTCCCGATTTCCGTGAACGAATTCTACGTCGTCCTCTCCGCAGTCCTGCCCGTGCTGGCCATCGCCGTCGCGGGCGTGGCGATGCGCAAGCTCGACTGGCTCACCGAGGAGGCCGACCACTCGCTGCTGCGCGTCACCATCAACCTGCTCGTGCCGGCGTTCATCTTCGACAAGGTGCTCAACAACCCGGCGCTGCACCGCACGGAAAACCTGTTCCTCCCGCCGCTCGTCGGCTTCGGCACCGTGGCCCTGGGCATCTGGGTGAGCTGGCTGGCGTTGCGGCTGGCCGGGCTCGGACGTGATTCAGTGGGCCGCACGTTTGCCTTCAGCAGCGGCCTTTATAATTACGGCTACATCCCGCTGCCGCTGGCCATCACGTTGTTCAACCGCGAGACCGTCGGCGTGCTCATCGTGCACAACCTCGGCACGGAAATCGCCTTCTGGCTCCTCGGCACCATCGTCTTCGCCCACGCGCCCAACGAACCGTTGTGGAAGAAGCTTCTCAGTCCCCCGCTGCTGGCCATCGTGTTCACGCTGATGCTTAACCTCACTGGCATCGCGCCGCACATCCCGGAGTTCGTGAAGACCACTGCCCACATGCTGGGTGCTTGCGCGATCCCGATGGGTCTGATCCTGATCGGCGCGATGGTGGCCGATCACCTGGCGGAGTTTCATTCCGAGCAGGGCTGGCGGGTGATGACGGCTTCGTGCGTGCTGCGGGTGGGCCTGATTCCCATGCTGTTTCTGGTCCTGGCCAAGTTTCTGCCCTGCTCGATCGAACTGAAGCGCGTCATCATGCTGCAAGCCGCCATGCCCTCGGCGGTCTTCGCGATCATCGCCGCCCGCCACTTCGGGGGCGATGGTCCTACTGCACTGCGCGTCGTGATTGCCACCTCGGCGGTGGGCTTCGTGACGATCCCCCTGTGGATACGGGTGGGGATGAAGTGGCTGGGGCTGTGAGTGGCTGGATGCCTTCAACTACCTGCGGGTCTCAGGTCAACCACCTTGACTTCCTTTACCGCGTGATCTGCCCAGTAACATAGGGCGTACCGGCTGAGGATGCTGATTTCGATGCGGCGATCCACGTCATCCCGTTCGGTGTAATCGCCTTGCTGAAAGGGCGAGTCTTTCAAGCTCACGATGAACTTGGTCAGTTCCTGACGCTGCCGGAGCGGTAGCTTGCGCAGCGTCTCCACGACTTCGCGTGCAAGGAAGACACGATACGTCATGGGTTTTCGGTCGCTGCCTTCAGCTCCGTTTTCCAATCGTCCAAGCTGACCCACTGCCCGGGCTGGTGATTATCAATGCGCTGCGTCATCTCCGTGCGCCATGCCGGATTACGTTCGAGGCGCAGGTGCAGGAGGTAGGCGGCCAGCTCGTCCTGCCGCTCCGACGGGAGGGCGGCCAATTCGCGTATCAACTCGGCCATGCTCATGGTCTGAAACTACCCAACCTTGGCCCGCCGCGCAACGCCATCGTCGCACCCCCGGCTTGCCGTCGTACTGGACAAGCCGCCCGCCGTCCCTACACTCACCCCGTTCCCAGTTTGGTGAACGGACCGGTGTCGTTGCCGCGAATGTCGTGGCCGGCGCTCAAGTCCAAGCGATTGAAACTATGAGCAACCTGATTGTTCCTGCCTCCGCTTCGGTCACACGCCGGAGTTTTCTCTCCACCTCCTCCAAGATCGCCGGCACGGCGGCTGCCTTGAGCACGCTGCCCGTCGAGCGCTTCGTCCACGGCGCTTCGCCCGGCGATACCATCAAGGTCGCCCTCATCGGCATGGGTGGCCGTGGCTCCGGCGCTGCCAATCAGGCGCTGAGCACCGGTGAGAGCGTCAAGCTCGTCGCCGTCGCAGACGTGCATAAGGACCGCATGGACGGCTCGCTCGCCCAGCTCGCCAAGGCCCACAAGGACAAGGTCGCGGTGAAGGACGAGAACAAGTTCATGGGTTTCGACGCCTACAAGAAGGCCATCGCCCAGGCCGACCTCGTCATCCTCGCCACCCCTCCCGGCTTCCGCCCCATGCAATTCGAGGAAGCCGTCCGCCAGGGCAAGCACGTCTTCATGGAAAAGCCCGTGTGCGTGGACGTTGCCGGCTACAAGAAGGTCATCGCCGCCGCCGCCGAGGCCAAGAAGAAGAACCTCAAGGTCGGCGTCGGCCTCCAGCGCCATCACCAGGCGGGCTACATCGAGACCATCAAGCGCATCCACGACGGCCAGCTTGGCGACATCCAGGCCATGCGCGCCTACTGGAACGGCAACACCCCCTGGGTCAAGCCCCGCGCCGATCTCGAGAAGACCTACGGCCGCAAGCTCACCGAACTCGAATACCAGATGCGCAACTGGTACTACTTCGTCTGGCTCTGCGGCGACCATATCTGCGAGCAGCACATCCACAACCTCGACGTCATCAACTGGGTCAAGAAGGGCCACCCCGTCAAGGCGCGCGGCAACGGCGGCTGCGAAACCCGCAAGGGCAAGGATTACGGCGAGATCTTTGACCATCACGTCGTCGAGTTTGAGTACGAGGACGGCTCCGTCTGCTTCAGCCAGTGCCGCCACCAGCTCGGCTGCTGGAACGACGTCTCCGAACACGCCATCGGCACCAAGGGCGTTGCGAACCTCGGCCGCTACACCTTCACCGGCGAGAACAAGTGGCGCTACCAGGGCGGCGGCAAAGACCCCTACCAGCAGGAGCACGACGACCTTTTCGACGCCATCCGTAACGACAAGCCTTACAACGAGGCGGAATACGGTGCCAACAGCTCCATGACCTCCGTCCTGGGCCGCATGGCCACCTACTCCGGCAAGGAAATCACCTGGGAAGACGCGATGAAGTCCAACCTCGACACCATGGTCAAGGGCATCGACCAAGTCTCGTGGGAAGAAGCCATCAAGCTCGCCCCGCCCTCCTCGCCCGGCGAAGACGGCATGTACCAGTTGCCCATCCCCGGCAAGACCCGCTTCATCTAAGCGGCGGCCACCAAGTCATCTCCAACCCGCGTCCCTGAATGGGACGCGGGTTTTTTGTTGGGCGGGTAGTCAGGAGCGCCAACGGCGCGGTTCCATC
>RFSE01000109.1 GCA_009924135.1 Pseudomonadota bacterium
ACCTGAAGCTCGCCGAGAAGTCCGCGCGTGATGGCAAGAAGGTTGTGAAACGCCAGCCGCCGGAGCACAACTTCGTGAACTGGGACAAGAACACCTACACGCGCCTCATGAGCGCGCCGCCGGAGCGCCTCATCTCGCGCTTCCAGGTGACGCACGCGATGCTGCTCAACGTCCTGAGCCGGCCCGGCGATGGTTGTCTCGCCATGCAGCGGCTGCTGCGCGACTGCCACGAGTCGCCGAAGCAGAAGAACGCCCATCGCCGCCGTGCCTGGCAGTTGTTCCGCTCGCTGGTGGAACACAAGATCATCGAGTTTATCAATCCTGGTAGGAGCCGACGTGAGGAGGCTCCATCTACCAACGCGGAGGCGCACCGACCCTCGACGGAATCTAGTCAGATCCTCCTCACGTCGGCTCCTGCCGGCGCGAAGCTCCGCGTCAACGTCACGCTCCAGGAGGATTTTTCGATGGACCAGACGCTCTCGCTCTACCTGCTCGAGACGTTGCCGCTCATGGACCCGCAGGCCCCGGACTACGCACTGGTCGTGCTCACCCTCGCGGAATCCATTGTTGAGGACCCGGATGTCATCCTGCGCCGTCAGCTCAGTCGCGTGAAGGACCAGAAGATGGCCGAAATGAAGGCCGACGGCGTGGCCTACGAGCAACGTATGGACGAGCTGGAGAAGCTCGAATACCCCAAGCCCAACCGCGAGTTCATCTACTCCACGTTCAACGCGTTCGCCGCGCGGCATCCGTGGGTCGGGCAGGAAAACATCCGGCCCAAGTCCATCGCGCGCGAGATGTTCGAGGCCTTCCGCTCGTTCTCCGACTACATCCGCAATTACGAACTGCAACGCGCCGAGGGCGTCCTGTTGCGGCACTTGAACGGTGTGCTCAAGGTGCTCACGCAGACGGTCCCCGACACCGCCAAGAACGACACGTTGCGCGAGATGGAAATCTACCTCAGCACGATGCTGCGCCAGGTGGACGCGAGCCTCATGGATGAGTGGGAGCGAATGCGCAACCCGTCCTTCCAGCGCGCCGAGACGCCGGAGGTCCGCCCGCCGGGAGCCGAGGAGGCAGCCCGCGACATCACGCGCGATACGAAGGCCTTTACCGCAGCGATCCGTACGCGGGTCTTCAGCTTCCTGCGTGCGTGGGTGAACGGCGATGCGGAGGCGGCCCTGGCCAACTTCGCTTCACCCGAGGATGCCGAAGGCGTCGCATGGACGGCCGAACGGCTGCGGCTGGCCATGGACGGCTTTCTCGTCGGGCACCGGCATCTGTGTCTCGATCCCGAGGCGCGTAATGCCCGCCACACCTACGTCATTCCCGCCGAAGACAAGCTTGCCTGGCGCGTGCAGCAGATGCTCGTGGACCCGGAAGCGCACAACGACTGGGTGGCGGAATTCTCCGTGGACCTTGCGGCCTCCCGGGCCGCCGAGGAACCGGTCGTGCGGCTCCGGCGGATCGGAAGCCTGGTGTAGCCGGAATAATTCGTTAGCCACGGATGAAACACGGACCGAACACGGATCGGGACGCGCCTCGTTGCAGTTCCTTGTCGGCACCAAACGGTGCGGGTCAAACAGCGGGGCGAGAATTATCCCAACGAGCCGTTCGCGGTTTGAACCCCTGAATCGCCTTGCGCCGGAGCGCGGACGCCCACGTCCGCAGCCGCCGGGCCACGTAACGCAGGCGTCCCCGCCTGCGAGTTACCGGGGCGTCCCGCCCCGAGTTCGTGCGCGCGGCGAGACGCCGCGCGAACTCGCAGGCGAGGACGCCTGCGGTACAACCTCGGTAATCTGTAGCGGACGTGGGCGTGCGCGCTCTTTGACCGCCGATTCATGGGGAGGTGGTTCCAGCACAGTTGGCACCGTGGTTAATCCGTGTTTCATCCGTGGCTCAACTGCATCCTTCCGGGTAGCACCGGCAGCCACCGCAACGCCTCAAACCCCGGCTATTTCGCGTTGGACTTGCGCTCGCGCAGGATCGGCGCGAGGTATTTCACGGTCTCATCGCCGATGACGTGGTAGCCGGCGAGGTTCGGGTGGCGGTCGCTGAACCAGCCGGGCAGGTGGCCGAAGTGCGCATCGAGCCGGTTGTCCATCACCACGACCATCGCCGGTTTGCCGCTGATGAAGGGTTTGACAAACTCGTGGTACTTCTCCGGGATTTTCGCGAGCGGAAAGCGCCGGTAGTTGAGCATGTTCGGGCCTTTCTCCAACTCGGCGGCATAGCGCGGGTAGATGTCGAAGAGCTTGAGTTTCTCCTCGGTGGCGACCTGCCGGATGAGTCCGTTGATGCGCTCGCTTGTGGCGGCATCGGAGAAGGGGATCACCGTCATCGGGATCAGCAGCGCCTTTGGATGGTCCTGCCGCAGCCGCGCGAGCAGGGCGTGAAAGTCCTTGGGGAAATTGTTCGCGAAGTCCTCGCGCCGGGCGTTGTCGTTGAGCCCGTACCGGATGAAAATGTAGTCGAGCCCGGGCAGTTTCGACGCGAGCTTCTCGTAGCGTCCCGAGTCCATGAGCCGTTGGATATACTCACCGCTGAGGGCAATGTTGATGACATTGCAGGGTGGCAGATCGCCCTCGGCGGCGAGGAGCTGGCGGATGACGTCCTCAAGGTGCGGGCCTTCCTTGACCAACAGGCGCGGGATGCTCCCTTCCGCCGTGCTGTCGCCGATGATCAGGATTTGCACCTTGCCCTCGTGCTCGGCGCGTGCGGCGGCGGGCAGCAGCAGGGTCGGTGCGAGCAGGAGGCACAAATGAAGGCAGCGGAGCAGCGTGGTCATGGACGGAGCTTGGCTGACTGACTCGCCTCGTCAACGGCGGAGTGGCTGAACGTGTTCGTCATTAACGCACTTGCCGCCAGTGTTGCCTTCGGGCCGACGCGGTGTTTAATCGTCGCCATGACCACCGCACAACGCGCTTCCCGTCGTGAGTTCCTCGCCGCCGTGACCGCCGTCGTTTCCGCCACGGCGTGCGGCCTGCCCGCCCTCGCCGCTGCCGCCGCCCGTCCGAAACGCCTCGCCGTCGTCACCACGGAGTGGCGTTACCACTCGCACGCGTGGCACATGGCCGAGCGCTTCCTCAACGGTTACCCAGTGCGCGGCCAATGGCATCGCCCGCCCATTGAGGTTGTTTCCGCCTACGTGGACCAGACGCCCGCCGGTGACCTGAGCCGCGACCGAGCTAAAGAATTCGGTTTCACGATCTACCCGAGCATCGCCGAGGCGCTGCGTTGCGGGGGCAAGCAACTCGCCGTGGATGCGGTGCTGGTCATTGGCGAGCATGGCAATTACCCGAACAACGAACTCGGCCAGAAGAAGTACCCGCGCTATGAGTTCTTCAAGCAGATCACGGATGTCTATCGCGCGGATGGCCGCACCGCACCGATCTTCAACGACAAGCACCTCTCGTGGAACTGGGAATGGGCGAAGGAAATGGTGGCCATCTCGCGCGAACTGAGGTTTCCCTTCCTGGCCGGTTCGTCGTTGCCGAACACGTGGCGGATGCCCGCCATCGAGATGCCGAACGGGGCCGACGTGCAGGAGGTCATGTCCGTGGCGATGGGCGGCGTGGACAGCTACGACTTCCACGCGCTCGAGGTCATCCAGTGCATGGCCGAGCGGCGGCGCGGCGGTGAGACCGGCGTGAAGACCGTGCAAGCCCTGCGCGGTGACGCCGTCTGGCAGGCGATGGAGAAGGGCTCCTGGGCAGCGGGCGGCTGTGACCCGACGCTCTTCGCCGCGTGCCTCGCGCGCACCCACACCCTGGCGCAGCCGCCCAACGGCAGCCACCGCTACCCCACGCCCGAGCAGATCCGCGCGTTCGTCAAGGAACCGGTCGCCTACCGCTTCGAGTACCTGGACGGCGTGAAGGCCACCATGTTCCTCCTGAACGGTCTCGTCGGCGACTTCACCTTCGCTGCGCGCCTCAAGGGCCGGGCGGAACCGCTTTCCACCCTGTTCCACCTGCCGCCCAACCCGAACGTCGTTTATTCCGCCGCGTTCATGTCGAAGGCCGAGCAGATGTTCGTCACCGGCAAGGCCCCGTATCCCATCGAGCGCACGCTGCTGACCAGCGGCATCCTCGCTGCCGCGATGCAATCCCGTGCCAACGACGGCCAGGTCCTCGCCACGCCGCACCTCGCAGTGAAATATCAGGCACCGACGGAGTCTCTGTTTTGGCGAGAGTAATTGCGTTCGCAGGTGGTCGCTTGATGCGGCGAATTCTTCAGGCGTTTACGGCGTCGGCTTAGGACAGCCGTGCCCGTCATGCGCAAAGTTTCCACTCCCCGCGTTTCACGTCGCCACTTCCTCGAAGTGGGCACGCTGGGCGTGGCAGGGCTCTCGCTGGCGCAGTTGCTGGGTGCGCCGGCGAAGGGCAACTCGTCGCGCGCCGACTCGTGCATCATCATCTTCCTGAACGGCGGCCCGAGCCATCTGGACATGTGGGACATGAAGCCGGATGCGCCGGCCGGCATCCGCAGTCCGTTTGCCTCGCTGCCCACCAGCGTGCCCGGCGTGCGCTTCTGCGAATACCTGCCCCGGCTCGCGCAGCAGATGCATCGCTGCACGCTCGTGCGTTCGATGAACCACAGCGTGAACAACTCCCACGCGGCGGCGGTGTACGCGGCCCTGACCGGTCACGATCGCGGCGAGCAGGGCGGCGGGGCCAAGCCGGACGATCATCCGAACCTCGGCTCGGTTCTGGCGAAACTGCGCCCGCCTGCGCCGTCGGCCTTTCCGTACGTGGCCCTGCCTTACAAGACGAAGGAAGGCGCAGGTGGTCCGCTCCAACCGGGGTTTCTCGGCGGGATCATTGGCGCGAACCACGACCCGTTCTGGGTGCTCGACGATGCGAACGCGCCGGACTTCCGTGTGCGCAACCTGGCCCTGCCCGAGGACGTCCCGCCCACGCGCATGGCCGGACGGAGTGAACTGCTCACAAATCTCGAGCGGCCGTTTGAACTGCAGCAAGGCCGGGCCAGCCTCGCCTACGACGTGATGAGTGCGAACCAGCGGCGTGCGTTTGACATGCTGACCACGGATGCGGCGGTCCGGGCCTTCCAGATCGAGCGTGAACCGGCCCGCGTGCGGGACGCCTATGGCCGGAACATTTACGGTCAAAGCATCCTGCTGGCCCGCCGCCTGATCGAGGCCGGCACCCGCGTGGTGACGATGTCGTGGGCGCCCGATGCCAATGCCACGTGGGACACGCACGGTGATAATTTTAACAAGCTCAAGAACACGTTGCTCCCGCAATTCGACGCCGCCGCCAGCAGCCTGCTCGCCGAACTGGCCGAGCGCGGCATGCTCGATCGCACGCTCGTCGCCATCCTTGGGGATTTCGGGCGCAGCCCGCGCATCAACGCCAACGCCGGGCGCGATCACTGGAACTCCTGCTACTCAATCCTCCTGGCCGGTGGTGGGCTCAAGGCCGGCTATGTCCATGGCGCGAGTGACCGGACCGGCGCGGTCCCGGCGGAAAGCCCCGTCTCGCCCGGTGACATCATCGCCACGCTCTACCATCAGCTCGGCGTGGAGCCGGACATGAACATCTACGATGTGCTGGACCGCCCGCACCTGCTCGTGCCGAACGGGCGGGTGATGAGCGAGTTGCTCGGCTAGGCCTCCGTGCCAGCCGCGCAAAACCCTTGTAGCGGCGGTCCGTGACCGCCGAGTTTGGGCCAGATATTTTGTGGGCAATGGCGTTCACAGAGCGCCACTACAGTCGTGGGCCGACCCATCAGAACGAACCGGAACGAATTATCCGGCCATTCAATACGTCCGTTTAGGACAGCAGTTTCAAGCCATGCTCAAGATTTTTGCCCCGGCTGACCGCCGTCGCCAGTTTTGCGACGGGGTGTCGCGCCGCAATTTCATCAAGATCGGCGGCTTCGGCGCGGCGGGCTTATCGCTGCCACACCTGCTGGCGCTCGAGGCGCAGGCGGGCATCCGGAATTCCCACAAGTCGGTCATCCTCATTTACCTGGTCGGCGGGCCGCCGCATCAGGACATGTTCGACCTGAAGCCGGACGCACCAAGCGAGATCGCCGGACCGCACCGGCCCATCGGGACGAACGTGGACGGCATCGAGATTTGCGAGATGTTCCCGCGCATGGCGAAGATGATGGACAAGTTCGCGCTCATCCGGTCGCTCGTCGGGGCGCAGGACGACCACGACGCCTTCCAATGTTACACCGGCCACAGCCGCCGGGAGATGGCTCCGGCGGGCGGCTGGGCGCCGTTTGGCAGCATCGTGAGCCAGGTCCAGGGTCCGGTGAATCCCGCGACGCCGCCGTTTGTGAGCATGTGCTACGAGTGCACGCACGGTCCTTACAACGAGCCCCGTTCCGGCATGGTGAACGTGGCGCACTCCGGTTTCCGGCCCGTCGGCCCCAGCCGCGCGGACATGAAGCTGCAGGGCATCACCTACGACCGCCTGGCGGACCGCACCCGGTTGCAGGCGAGCGTGGACCAGTTTCGCCGCGATGTGGATGCCAGCGGGCAGATGCAGGGGCTGGACCAGTTCACCCAGCAGGCCATGGGCATGCTCACGTCGTCCCGGCTCGCCGAGGCGCTGGATTTGTCGAAGGAAGACCCGCGCATCGTCGCGCGTTACGGCCGGGGCGATGAGGTTAAGCGCATCGACGAGAACGGCGCGCCGCGCGTGCCACAGAGTTTCCTGGCGGCCCGGCGGCTCGTCGAGGCTGGGGCCCGCGTGGTGACGGTCAACTACAGCAAGTGGGACTGGCACGGCGGAAAGGGCAACGACATTTTCACCCGCGAACGCGAGGATTTCCCGATCTTCGACCAGGCGATCACCGCGCTCGTCGAGGACCTGCATCAGCGGGGCATGGACAAGGACACCACGGTGCTGGTCTGGGGCGAGTTCGGCCGCACGCCGCGCATCAGCGCGCAGGTGGGCCGCGATCACTGGCCGCGCGTGGCGATGGCGCTCATGGCCGGCGGCGGGATGCGTTGCGGGCAGGTGATCGGCTCGACGGACCGTCACGGCGGCGAGGCAAACAGCCGTCCGGTGACCTTCCAAGAAGTCTTCGCGACGCTCTACCACAACTTGGGCATCGACGTGAACACCACGACGATCATGGACAACAAGGGCCGCCCGTACTATCTCGTGGACAACGGCGCGCAGCCGATCCGGGAACTGGTGTGAAGCACGGTGTGGAGCGCGGCGTTCACGCCGCAGAAAGCCCGGCTGGGTTGTTACATTTGGAAGTCTTTTTGCCAACGCACTGCTCTGCTGCCTGAAGGCCACGCTCCGAAGCAGCGATTACAATTCAACTTCGTCATCCAGTCTCATCAGCAAATCCACCTCATGCCCGAAACCAAATACTCTGACCGGACGGATTCGTTTGAGGAAAAGCTGCGGCTGATCGAGACGGCGTGGCGGAAGAAGGATTATCGCCTGGCGCGATCACTGGCGCATTCACTCCGGCACTCCGCCATGCAGGCGCAGGCGGAGGAGGAAAGCCCCGGCCAGCCGGTCGGAGCGGCCGGGCAGGCCGAGCTGGTTGAGTCGCTGCCGTCCGCGTGGCGGGCGTGGGCGCGGGGGTGGAAGCATTGCCGGGCGCTGCATCTGGACGAGCCGTTGGGCGTGGAACGTCCGCCGGAGCCGGTGGAGGTCCTGCTGAGTTTTCCGGCCGAGCAGGTGGCTTCGCTGGCGCGGGAGGTACGCGTGGCGCGCGTGGGGGACGGGGTGTTGAAGGAGGTTCCCTGCCAGGTGCATGGCGAGGTGCGGCGCGGGACGGAACGGCTCGCGAAAGTCCTGTTCATGGCCGGCGGCACGATGCACCAGCGGCAGACCTATCTCGTCTTTCACGGCAATCCCGATGCCGAGCTGCCCGCGTATCCAACGGATCTGGAGACGCGCGGCGAGGGCTTCGCGCTGGACATCGAAAATGACTTTTACAAGGCCTCCCTCTCGCGGCAGATGGGCCAGCTCGAACGACTGAGCCTCAAGCGCGACCACGGGCTGGAGCTGTTCGCGGGCGGCGAGGGACATGGCGAACCGCCGGGCATCGACTGGGCCCATGACTACGCGGCGTCCGGTCACTTCCAGAAGTTCCGCGTGACGCTGTGGGAGACCTGCCCGGATTACGAGGTTGTGCGCGGCCCGCTGGCGACCATCGTGCGGCGTTGGGGCTTCCCGCAATCACCGGTGCATCCGGTCTTCACTCCAGCCCGGCTGCATGTGGATGTGGAATACCGCTTTTACTCCGGCGTGCCGTGGTTTCACAAGACCGGCACCATGCGCGCTTTGAAGGCGTTCCAGGCCCCGGCGTTGCGCGACGACGAATGGGTGTTCAGCGGCTATTCGTTCACCGACATCGTCTGGATGGGGCCGGATGGCAAGCTGCGGACCGGCACGCCCGATGCGGCGAACCGCGACAACCTCTGGGCCGTGGGCCTGGCGAATCCCCAGAGCCACGATTCGTTTGTGGCGTTGTTTCTCGAACACAGCGCGGAAGGCTTGCCCGAGCCGAAGCACAACGGCTCGCCCTCGCTTTACTACAAATCCCACGGCCAGCTCTGGAGCCGCTACCCGCTGCCGGTGAAGGAAGTCCCGGCCGGTGCGGTGCTGCACCAGAAGAACGCCTACGCCGCGCTGCCCTTCACCTCGGCGGATGGCCCGCGCCGGCTGGAAGACCTCCGGCACCGCTTGATTAATCCGCTGCACGTCTCCGTTGGAGAAATCCCGCGCGGCGCGGCAGCCAAGGAACAGCCCGGTCGCCTCGCCCGTCCCGGTGAAGCCGGTGACAGCTCTATCTCCAAGGCCGCGCTATGGGCCGCCCTACGCGATTGCAAGGACGAGCAGCTCTACACGGCCGACATCAACGTGGTGGACCTCGGCCTGGTGTTGGACCTGCGCGTGCGCGGCGACACCGTCCACGTGCTGATGACCATGCCGCATCGTGGCCGGCCGCGCCTGGGCTACTTCGCCTTCGGCTCCGGTGGCAACTCGATGCCCGTGCAACAGCGCCTGATGAAAGTGCCCGGTGTGGGCCGCGTGGTGGTCGAGCAGACCTGGGAACCCGGCTGGAACTCGAACCATCTCACCGAGATCGGACGCAAGAAGCTGGGGCTGGGGACATAATAGCGACAGTCCGCGCCAGTACTCAAAGGGCAGGTTGCGATCGGACAGTGGGATTGCGTGTCTGCCATGTGGAAGCCTTGAAACTTAGGCTGATGCACACCCGTGCGACCGCCAAATTATCGCGAGCATCCAGTCGATGTTTGGTTCGTGCGACAATTGATCGCTCCCGGCAGCACCCCAGTTCCCGGCCGGATTAAATCCCTAGGTAAAAAACCGGTTCATCGCGTAGCTTGTCAGAGGTGGGGTAGCAACATCGGCACGGACGAGACGCGTATGAAAATCTATTCTCCAGTGCGGGCGGGAACCGGAATGACACCAGTTCGACGAGGGCTGCTCCTCGCCGTTGCCCTGTTGCTGCTGCGCCATGATGCGTCGGCCGCCCAGGCGCCTGTTGCGCTGGGTTCAGCCGCCACTTATGGAGTTCTGGGGGCGACCACCGTGACCAGTACTGGAGGGACCATGGTCACCGGCGATCTGGGGGTGAGTCCGGGCACGGCCGTAACGGGATCTCCCGGAGTGACAGGGACGGTGCACGCGGGCGATCCGGCCGCCGCGCTCGCCCAATCCGATCTGACCAAGGCCTACACTGACGCCGCTGCGCGTACCACCGGCTCGGTCGTTGTGAGCGGGGACCTTGGCGGACAAACCCTCACCCCTGGCCTCTACACGTCCGCCTCCTCGCTGGCGATCTCCTCTGGTGACCTGACGCTGGCTGGCGATGCGAATGCGGTTTGGATCTTCCAAATGGGTTCCACGCTCACCACCACCACCGGTCGCCAGGTGATCCTGAGTGGCGGAGCCCGGGCGGCCAACGTTTTCTGGCAGGTAGGCAGTTCCGCCACGCTGGGTGGAAGCTCGGTTTTCAAGGGCACCATCCTGGCGGCGCAATCCATCACCATCGCCGCCGGCGCAGCACTGGAAGGCCGGGCGTTGGCGAAGCTGGGTGCAGTCACCCTGGATGCCAATGCGATTGCCGTCCCCCAGAGCGGGAACCCGGCCGGAACCGTGGTGGCATGGGGAAGAAACAGCTACGGCCAGACCATTGTTCCCCCGGGCCTGAATCTGGTGACCGCCGTAACCGCCGGCGAAGCTCACACCGTGGCCTTGAAAAGCGATGGCACGGTATTGGTTTGGGGCGACAATACCTGGGGACAAACGACCCTGCCCGTCGGGTTAAGCGGGGTGAAGGCCATTGCGGCGGGCGAGTATCACACCCTCGCCTTGAAACTCGATGGCACGGTGGCGGCCTGGGGCAACAACAACCACATTCAAACGGTCATTCCAGCGGGCTTGAACGGCGTGTCAGCCATCGCGGCCGGCCAGTGGCACTCGGTGGTTTTGAAGACGGACGGCACGGTGGTCGCTTGGGGCGATAACGCCAGTGGCCAGACGAATGTTCCGGCTGGCTTGACCGGGGTCACGGCCATTGCGGCAGGTGGCGGTCACACACTGGCCGTAAAGACCGATGGCACCGTGGTGGCCTGGGGTGCGAATGGCTTCTTCCTGCAATCAACCGTGCCACCGGGCCTGAACGGGGTGACGGCGGTCGCCGCCGGTTCCTCGCACAGCGTGGCCCTGAAAAGTGACGGCACGGTGGTCGCGTGGGGGAATAATCTCTTTGGCCAAAGCACCATTCCGCCCGGCTTGAGCGGCGTGACGGCCATTGCTGCGGGAAATTTTCACACGGTGGCCTTGAAAAATGACGGCACCGTGGTGGCGTGGGGATGGAACGATGACGGCCAATCAACGGTTCCTCCGGGATTGGCGGGCGTGACGGGCATTGCGGCCGGCTGGTATCACACGGTGGCACTGCTTGGTCCGCTCATCGCCACACAACCGGTGGCCCAGACCTTTGTCTTGGGCGGAGGAATCACTTTGAGCGTCGGCGCGACCGGTTCAGGATTGAGTTATCAGTGGCAGTTTGACGGCACGAACATCGCCGGGGCGACCAATTCAACTCTGAGCCTCACCCATCTCACGCCGGCCGATGCAGGCACCTACCGGGTCGTGGTGACCAGCGCCGCCGCCGGCTCCGTCACGAGCCAGGACGTGAGCTTGCAATCGCTCTTCTTCGGCGACCTGAAATTTTATGCGGGGACCACGTTGACCGGCACGATCGGCCAGCAGTTCCGGGTGGATTACGCCGACGTGGTGAGCGTCGGCACCACCAACTGGCTGGTGCTCACCAACATAACGCTGCCGTCGAGCCCGTTCGTGGTGATAGACGTGAATTCTCCGGGCCGGACCAAGCGCTTCTATCGGGCAGTGCCGTTGCTGTAAAGTGGGGCAGGTTTCCAGCCTGCCCCACTATTTTGGCTTCGGAGTCCGGCCTTAAAACTGCGCGCCCAGCAGCCACGGAGCGAATTCATCGTCGCCCAAGCCTGCGAGTTCGCTCTTGGTCTTCTTGCCGCTGGCCACGGCGATGATCTCCTCGAAGATTCGCAGCCCCACCTGTTCCACCGTTTCCGTGCCGTCGAGGATGGTGCCGGCATTGATGTCCATGTCCTCGGTCATGTGGTTGTAGATCGCGGTGTTGGTGGCGACCTTGATGCACGGCGAGGGCTTGCAGCCATAGACGCTGCCGCGCCCGGTAGTGAAGACGCCGATGTTGCAGCCGCCGCTGACCAGGCCGGTCATGCTCACGGGGTCGTAGCCCGGCGTGTCCATGAAACCAAAGCCCGGCGTGTCGATTTCCTGCGCGTAGGCATACACGGCGGCCAGCGGTGACTGCCCGCCCTTGGCGACCGCGCCGAGGCTCTTCTCGTAAATGGTCGTGAGGCCGCCCTCCTTGTTGCCGTAGCTCGGGTTGTTGTCGATCGAGCCGCCGTTCGAGCGCGCGTAAGCCTCCCACCAGTGGATGAGGTCCACGATCTTCTGCCCGACCGCCGCAGACACGGCGCGACGCGTGAGCAGGTGCTCGGCCCCGTAAATCTCCGGCGTCTCAGCCAGCACGCTGCTCCCGCCGTAACGCACGAGTTCGTCGGAGGCGACCCCGAGCGCGGGGTTGGCAGTGATGCCGCTGTTGCCGTCGGAGCCGCCGCAGTTCTCGGCGAGGGTCAGTTTGGAAATTGGTTGTGAAGTGCGTTTCAGCGCATTCGCAGCGGGCAGCAGTTTCGCCACGGCGGCGGCGGCGGCTTCGACGGTCTTGCGGACGCCGCCGGAGTTTTGAATCGTGAGAAACGTCGGTGCCTGCTCACCCGCGCGGAGTTGGTCGAGCTTGTGGGCTTCCGAGACCAGGTGTACCTGGTTCACTTCGCAGCCGAGGCCGATCATCACGTAGCCCGCGATGTTCGGATGCCGCGCGATGCCGGCGGTGACGCGTTGCAGCAGTTCGTGCGGCGCGCCCGGCTGGATGCCGCAACCGATCTTGTGCGTGAACGGCACGACGCCATCGATGCCCGGAAAGTCGCGCGCGAAGTCCGGTCCGCGAAAGCGGTCGGCCACGTAGCGCGAGACCCCGGCGGAGCAGTTCACGCTGGAGATGACGCCGATGTAATTGCGCGTGCCGGCCTTGCCATTGGGGCGGGAGTAACCTTGGAAATGCCGCATCGCTGACGCGGGGTAATACGCCACGGGCCGGACATCCGCGCCGAAGGCGTAGTCGCGTCCGAACGCGCCCAGCTCGACGTTGTGCGTGTGCACATGCTCGCCCGGCAGGATGCGCGCGGTGGCGAAGCCGATGGTCTGGCCGTACTTGATGATGCGCGCCCCGGCGGGGATTTCGGTGAGCGCAAGCTTGTGTCCGGGCGGAATGCCCTTGGCCACGGTGATGCGCAACGCGCCGCTTTCCAGTTCCACGCCCGGCTTGAGCGGGCGCTTCACCACCAGCACATTGTCAGCCGGATGCAACCGCAACGTCAGTTCTTCGAGTTTCAACATGCGGCGAGGGTAACAGCCGCCCGCGACTCAGCAAGCGCGACGGTTCGGACGGGACCGTCCGTTAAAATATGCGGAGCGCAGGGTTCACGCTGCGGAAGCGTTGGACGTGATGTCGTGTCTGCGGTCGAAGGCCCCACGCTACTTTCAGCAAAAAGCCGAACTTCAACACCAAACCATGCACCTGGGCGGCCGGGTTTGACACCGGGAACCGCGGGTGATATCAGTCTGATACTGAATGCCGCGCAAGATCCGCCAGCTTATCGCCGACCTGGAGAAGGCGGGGTTTGTGAACCGGGGTGGCAAGGGCAGTCACCGCAACTTCGTTCATGCGAAGGGGCTGCGGGTAACCATCAGTGGCGGCTCCGGCGACGACGCGAAGCACTATCAGGAACGGGACGTGCGGCACGCGCTGGAAGCGGCGAAACAGTGAAGGCTTATGACGCGCAAAGAAATTAAGGCCCGGGCGGCCCGCTTCGCCAAATTCGTGGAGTGGAGCGACGAAGACCAATGTTTCATCGGCCGCTGCCCCAGTCTTTTTGGGGGCGGCGTGCATGGCGACGACGAAGCCAAGGTCTATCGGGAACTCTGCGAGACGGCGGAGGAATGGGTTGAGCTGCTCCACAAGGACGGGGCAGCCCTGCCCAGCTCGGCAGCCGACCGGCGGACCTACAGTGGCAAGTTCGTTCTCCGTGTTGAACCTGCCATGCACCGTCGCCTTGCACTCAAAGCCGTTGCCGCCGGGGAAAGTCTCAACAGCTATTGCGCGAAGACCCTTGCCAAGGCGTGACGCTCGATGAAGGCCTCTTTTCGAAAAAATTCACCGGGAGCTTGCCACCCTCCGGCGCGGCGAAAAAGCCCCGGCCCGCGTCTATCGCGTCACTCTGGATGCAAGCGGCCGCCCGGTGCGAAAGGAACTCGCGCCCGAAGTCTTCCGGCGCGAGCAAGCCGCCGCCTGGCAGCGCGAAGACGCCGTGGCAGCCCGCCGCAAGCTGGGCCTGTCACAGACGGAATTCGCCCGCCTCATGGGCATCAGCGTACGGACGCTTCACAATTGGGAACAAGGCTGGCGCAAACCCACGGGAGCGGCCCGCGTGTTGTTGCGACTCGCAGCATTGAATCCCCGCGCCGTGCTGAAAGCCGCCGCTGCGTGAACCGCAGGCCTTGGCTTTTCCCGTCCTGCGAATCAGCCAACGCTGCGTTACGTCGCAGGATGCCACGGGAGAGAACTGTGTTGCGAATATCCCGGAGATTGGGACGTGAGGACATTCCTGCGTTCTGAACTCCGCACGCCCATGCCGGATTGCCGTGCTTCAGCAATCCAGCTCAATCTCCGTCCCCGCCGCCGCTGTCGCTCTTGACCGGGCGGAAGGCCTGCGCCCAGTGTGCGAACGGGCCGAGCTTGCGGGTTTGAATCCACACCTTGCCCTGGCCGCGGAACCGGCACACGAGTCCTTCCCCGGAGAAGAACAGCGATTTGTAGCCGCCGATGCGCCCGATCTCGTATTCCAGCCCCTCGGTGAAGGCGACGATGTGGCCGGTGTCCACGACGTAGGTGCCGGAGACGTTCAGGCAGAACATCGCGCCGAAGGTGTTGAACCACAGGTCGCCCTTGCCCGTGCAGCGGATGAGGAAGAGGCCCGCGCCGCTGAAGAAGCCTTTTACGCCCTGCCACTGGCTCTCGAGGTTCACGCCCAGGCTGCTGGCGACGAAGCCGCTGCTCTGGAGGAAGATCGTGTTGCCATCGAGATAGACGTGCTCGAGATCGCCGGGCGCACCGGGCGCGATGCCGATGCTGCCGGGCAGGTTTTCGGCCGTGAACTCGTTGACGAACAGGCTCTCCCCGGTGAGCAACCGCGCGAGCCCGCCGCCCATCTTGGTCTTCATCTTCAAGTTCGTGTCCATCGTCGCCATGGCGGAGGCCTCGACCTTAAGCGTCTGGTTCGCCGGTACCTGCACGGTGAGGAACGCAAAGTCAGGCCGGCCCTCGATCACATGCTCGAACTCGCAACGACTGTCCGGATTGTAACCGGAGGTGAGCAACGCGGTGCCAACCGGCGGCACACTGGCAGCCGGCAACGGCGGCGGTCCACCGGGCGCGGCCAGCAGGGGCGATTGCGCGGCGGGCACCCAGTTGGTGAGACCATCGTGGAAGACATGGTCGGTCGGCTTCAACGCGCCGGATGCGAGCATCGCGCGCACTTGATCGATGGGAAAGGGACCTTCAGCTACGCCGGCGCGGGAGATGTGGATGAGCATGGGAGGGTGCGGTTGAAGGTTGTTTTAGCGCGGCGTGAGTTCCGGCCCGAGGGCCTGACCGAAGCCCTGGGCGTTGTGGCTCTGGCACCAGACCGTGCCCCGGCCGGAAAAGCGGCACACCAGCCCTTCGCCGCCGAGCATCGCCGTCATCCAGCTTCCGCCAGCCTTGGTGATGTTGAAGTTCAGCGTCTCCTGGAAGGCCACGATGTGGCCGGTGTCCACGATGTATTCGCCGTCCACTTCGATGGGGTAGATTGCTCCGAAGCTGGAGAGGATGACCGGACCGGCACCCTTGAGCTGGAGCCAGAAGATGCTTTCGCCGGAGAAGAACGACTTGAAGCCCTGCCAGCCCAGATCGATGTCCACGCTGCTCTCGCACGCGACGAACGCGCCGGACTGCACGATGAGGTTCTCGCCGCGCAGGTCGTAGCGGAGCATGTCGCCGGGCATGGTCGCGGCGAGGAAAACATCTCCGCCGGCCGGCCCGGCGGTGTAGTGGTTGATGAAGAAGCTCTCGCCCGCGAGCATGCGCTTGATCGCCTTGAAGAACGACCCCGCGTCGCGCTTGTGCGTGGTGGTGGTGAGCGTAAGCGCGTCGCTCATCGCGATCATCGAGCCGGACTCGGCGGTGATGCTTTCACCGGGCGCGAGCACGAAGCGGGCGGCGGAGTTGCCGGGCTGGTGGAGGAGTTCGATTTGCATGGGGAGGTGGGAAGATGCTGGATGCTTGTTGCTGGATGCTGGAGGCGCGATGAATGGCTTCTATTTTTCACTGCGGTGACCGCGTTCGACGCTTTGGAGGAAGAGGGTTAGCTTTATACCGGGGAGTTCGCGGCAGGTGTGGAGGGCGTCGTAGGTGGTCTGATCTTTCAGTGAGCCAGTTTCGAACAGCATTTCCAAGTTCCTGTAGCTCATGTCTCGGTTGTGGTGGCCAAGTTCACGATTTGATCCAGCATCAAGAATCCAGCATCCAGTATCACAGCCGGGGATTCAGCCAGCCTGCCAGTCCAGTGAGGCTGCGCGTTTGGATGACAATCTTGCCCGTGCCTTCGACGCGCGTCACAAATCCCTCGCCGCCGAAGAAGCTGGAGAAAATTCCCCCGGCGAGCTGCAGCTTCAACTTCATCTGTGGCTCGTAGGCGACGAGATGGCCCGTATCCACGATGTATTCGCCGGTCACCTGGCGGTCCAGCAGTTCGCCGTAGGCACCATACCAGAGCGTCCCGGTGCCGCTGACCATCAGGCGGAACAGCCCCTCCGTCTCAAAGCCGCTCACCAGGCCCGCCCACTTCACGCCCAGGTTCAAGCTCGGCGTGGAGGCGATGTAGGCACCGGGCTGCAGGCAGAGGGTCTCGTTGTTCAACTTCACCTCGCGCATGTTGCCGGGCGTGGGTTGCACGAGTGTCACGCGGCGCGGTCCGGAAGTGCTGTTCGTAAAGGTGTTGATGAACATGGACTCGCCCGCGAGGAACTTCTTCCCCAGTCCGGAAAAGAACCCGCCGTTCAACGAGGCCTTCATGCTCAAATCCGCCGCCATGCTGGACATGGCATCCGACTCGGCGACGATGCTTTCCCCCGGGTCGAGATCAACGTGCAGGTAAGCGAAGGAAGGCGCACCATCGATGGTGGTTTTCATGGGCGTGGTCAGGTCGGCTTGGAATTAAACTGCACCCGACCTTGAAGAAACCTCCGGCCAAAGACAAGCCGGCAAAAAGACATGGGCATCGTAGCCAGACCGATTCATACCAACTGCGGGAATAGTTTGGTAAAATGGGGCAAGATGTGGAATTGCGTAGCCGTTCTCCCTCACCCCAGCCCTCTCCCGCTGGGAGAGGGAGAATCATCGGCTGCCTCCAACCAAGCGCTGCCTTTTGCTAACCAGGGCGGGCTTGGTGGCTCCCTCTCCCAGCGGGAGAGGGCCGGGGTGAGGGAGAAAACGTTCGGTGGTTCAAATCGGGGGGATTCGCCCAAACTATTCCCGTAATTGGTATCATTAGCCACGGATGAAACACGGACGGGGACGAGCTGAGCTTGGGCTTTGTCGAGGTTGCCTGTCTGGACCAAACGATGCGGGTCAAGCAGCGGGGCAAGGCGGCCCCGGTACCATTGGCTCCGTGTTTAATCCGTGTTCCGTCCGTGGCTCAACTCTATCGTCCCGGATAGCGCGGGCAAGGCTGCCCGCGCTACGATGCTCATGCGGTTACCCGGCAATCGAATCGCCCCCACCCGGCGGCGATTGCATCAGCCGCCGGAAGCTGCCTTGCGCACGCGTCGCGAGTTCCGCCGGGGTGCCCGTCTCGACGACCGAACCCCGCTCGATGACCACCACCTGGTCCGCCTTCTGAATGGTCGAGAGCCGGTGGGCGATCACAACGATGGTGAGTTCGCCGTGCAATTGCTCGATGGCCGCCTGCACGGAGCGCTCGTTCTCGCTGTCGAGCGAACTGGTTGCCTCGTCCAGCAACAGCAACGCGGGCCGGCGCAGCAACGCGCGGGCCAGGGTCAGCCGCTGACGTTCGCCCCCGGAGAGACGCACTCCGCGATCACCGACAACCGTATCCAACCCCTGCGGCAGCCGGGCGACGAACGCTTCGGCGGCAGCGGCGCGCAGCACGGCTTTCAACTCCTCCTCCGTGGCTTCCGCCCGGGCCCACAGCAGGTTGGCGCGGATGGTGTCATGGAACAAAAAGGGCTCCTGCGGCACATAGCCGATGGAGTTACGCCACGCACCCAGCCGGGCACCCTCCAGCGGCGCGCCATCCACCAGCACCTGCCCGGTGGCGGGGGTGAGCAACCCAAGGATCAAATCCGCCAGCGTGGTCTTGCCCGCACCGGACGGCCCGACCAAGGCGGTCATCCGCCGGGCCGGGATGCTGAAGCTGACGCCTTGAACCGCTGCCTGAGTAGTGCCGGCATCGTAGGTGAAGGTGACATTTTCCAGCCGGACTTCGTGTTTAAGCTCCAGCCGGGCGTCACTGGCGACCAGTTCTTCGCGGGCGGCATCCAGTTCGGCCTGCAACTTCGCCACGGCGTCGTAGGCGGGTTGAAAATGGATGATCTGCTGCCAGGTGCTTTGAATGGCTCCGATGCGGGGCAGCAGCCGGGTGAAGACGAAAACCATCAGCACGAGTTGCGCCGTTCCGAGCCGCGCCCACGCGACGGCCACGTACAGGAAGGTCATCAAGGCCAGCCAGCCCGCCAGCTCGAAATAAATGCGCGACGCGGAGAAGAGCTGACGCGTGGCGACGACATGGCCGGCGATGGCGTGAGTGACGCGGCGAAACCGGTCCAGATGATGTCCGCCGCGTCCCTGGCTCTTGGCCACCTTGAACCCGGCTAGGTGTTCGGTGATGGCCGTGTTCATCTCGGCGCGTTGCTGCTGGCTGGTCTTGCCCGCCGTATGGGCGCGGCGGTTCAAGGGCCGCATGGCCGCCGCCACCGCCAGGCCGCAGGCCAGTGCGAGTCCCGTGAGCGGGGGGGAGAGCATGAGCGCCACACAGAGATGCACCAGGGCCAGTCCGCACACGGTGGCCAGCGAGACCCCCTGTTGTGCGGCGAATCCGGCGTTGTCCACCTCCTGGGTGAGCGCCCGCATGAGGTCCGCCGCGCGATGACGGGTGAAGACCAGCCACCGGGCCTGCACCAGGGAATTGTAGAGTTCATCCCGCAGATGCGCCGTGTAACCGGCTTCAATCCGGACGTTGTAAAGATCCGCCAGGCGACGCAGGCCTGCCTGGATGATCAGCAACCCGACGAAACTGCACAGCACCAGCTCGAAACTGGGAGCCACCCCCAGCGCCGTAAAGATCCGCCGCCAGACCCCCGCCAGCCCGGCGGCGGCCTGTACCTGCCCCAGACCGAGCATCTCCACCAGCGGCATCAACAGCAGCAGCCCGGCCGCCTCCATCAAGGCGACCGCCATCAGCAAAGCCACCACCACGACCACGCGCCAGCGCGCGTGGCGAAGGAAACTGCTTAGAAAAGCCGGTAACATCTCAGTGCGGCCAGGCCGCGAAATTCCCCACCGTGCAACGGCGAGGTGAGTGCCACTCTGGCGGCCCGGCGGACCCGGGAAAAGAAAAAGCGCACCCGGCCGGGTGCG
>RFSE01000110.1 GCA_009924135.1 Pseudomonadota bacterium
CACCACCGTAGCGGTCGATGAGCTGCTTGAGGTAGCCGAAGCCCCCGCGCAAGCTCTGTTCAGGGTCGGTGCGGTCGGTGACGCCCATGTCGAGGGCCGCATCGGGCATCAGCTGCGTGAGGCCTACGGCCCCGGCGGACGAGCGGGCCAGTGGGTTGTAGCTGGACTCGGTGCGCACCAGCCGGTCGGCCAGCGACGGGTCGATGCCCGCCGCCTCGGCCTCGGTGACAATCTGCCGTTCGAGCTGGGGTGTCCATGCCGGGGGCATGCGGTCCTTGGCCGGGACGCGCAGGGCGATGTCGGCGGTGCGGACGCCGGGCTGCTCCGGGGCCATGGATGTTGGTTCGTGACGCTGGAGGAGCTGCTGCAGGACGGCGAGGAAATCAGGGGTGGGCATCGTTAGACCATCGGGACCATGGGGAGAGCGGTGTCGGTGCTGCCCCCGGCAATGAGGCGGTAGGGGCGGGCAGTGGTCAGTTCAATCAGGCCCATGCGCAAGACCCGGACGCCATACTTGCGGCCGAGGAGGAGCTGGGCTTTCCGGCGCATGTCTTCATCGAGGGTTTCGTCACGGAAGGCGGCCAGCAGCGAATCCTTGGTGTGCTGGACCACCGTGTAGGCCACGACCATCAGGGCCTTGTCCCGGACACTGTCGTCCGGGTCCACGGTCGTGACGGCCATCTTTTCCAGATCTTCGTATTCGTAGACGATGACGCCCCGGACCGTAATCGTGACGCTATCTTGCGTAATGAGGGATTGGGGCTCCAGCTTGATGGTCTGCTCGGCGACCGAGTGAATCTCGACCTTGGTGAGCAGGGGCCACCAGATGACGATGCCGCCCCGGCCACAGCTGTGGAGTTGGCCCCGGCGGAACTTCATCCATGCGAGGGTGGGGTCCAGCACATCCCATTTGGGGATGAACTGGGCCACCCAGCTGGCAATCCAACTGAGCCACGACAGGGCCCCGTCCATGGGGGCGCTACTTCTGGCCCGGCTTGTGCATCGGCATCATGATGGAGATGCTCAGATGCCGCATGCCCTTGACCGGGCCGCCCATCGGCCCCTTGCCGTATTCGGCGGCGTCTTCGCCGCTGTCGCCCGCGCTGCCTTCGTTCTCGCCGGGGCTGGCATCATCGCAGGAGCAGGGGCTGTCGCCGCACTCGGGGCACGGAGCGCCGACCCCGGCCTTGGCCGCAAAGAGGGTGCGGAGCATCTCCGCAAGATGGTCGAACGGATCACTTCCGGCCGGAACGGCCGGAGCGGGAGACTTCTTCGGGGCGGGACGGACGGGGAGTTTAGCCATGGTAGGTTTTTCCAAGTGCGGAGAAGCGGCCGTTCACGATAATGGTGGTATAGTCCGTAAACGTGCCGTCGTCGTGAATGTAACCCCAATTAAAGCCTGTGGACCACTGGTTGGGGCGGCCAGCGAGATAGCTCGGATTGCGGCGGCACAGGCCCGGCACCGCCACGCCGGTCTTGACATCCTTGGCGTCCAAGGCGCTATACTTGGTCGCGGCCTGAAACGTGTGAAAGTGCCCGAAGCGAATCGAGTGTTCGTAACGAATGACGGCCTGCTCCGCCATGCTCTTGGTATTGGGCAGGGTGTCGCCATGAATAAAGTAGAGCTTGCCCAGCTTGACATGGCCCCCCTGCCCCACCACGGTCCAGTCGTCCACGTCCAGCAAGTTCTGGATACTGAGGACCCGCTGGATGCCGGGGTGCTTCTCGGCCAGTTGGGTCAGCCACATTTCGTGGTTGCCGATCATCCAATACTTCTGTTTCAGGCTGGTCAGCTTGCTGAGGGGCTGCAGGACCAGCTTCGTGTATTCGTCGGTGTCCCGGCTCAGGTCCAAGTTGTTGAGACTGAGCTTCTTGTCTTGGAGCCAGTGGCTGACGGGGCCACAGTCGAGGTTGTCGCCCCCTTCGATCCAGACGTCGGGCTGGAAGTCAGCCGCAAACTTGAGGAGCGCCCGGATGGAGCGGGCATCATGGATTGGGAGGAGCTTCTTGTTGCCCCGTTCCCACCCGACATGCTTATCTGGACTGAAGATGTATCGTTGGGCCATGCCCGCCTAGTCTAGCACAGTTCAGCTGCCCTGTCCATGAGCTGGGATACCCAAGGTTTGCCCCAGCCACGCCACAATCGTGCCGTCCCGATGGCTCTTGATGCTCAGGACGTAGGGGCGCCCCTCGCGATTGCGCCCCACCAGAAACTGCTGCAGCTTCAGGTCGGGGTCGCCCGTCTCCACCTCATGGATGGGGACGGGGCTAGGCCGCTCATCAAGCGAGGACACTAGCGCCGCCGACGTGTCAGTTCGGCTTGCCGCGCCTGCTGTTGCATCCGGCGCTGCTCGTCAAACGCCTGCTGCCGCAGCTCGGGTGAGCGCACCACCGGGCTCAAGCCAAGGCTGCGCAGCATCAGCTCATCGTAGCCGGGCAAGGTTTCCGTCTCGGTGGGCGGATAGAGGGTCCGGAGCACAGGATCAAGGGGCATGGGGACCAGTCCGGTCACCAGCTGCTGGGCCGCTGTTTGGCGTTCGGCCCCTCGGGGACCAATGGGGGCTGACCCGCCCAAAGCCTCCGGCAAGATGCGGCCCGCCAGATTTGGCCGCTTCAGCCGATCCATCGGTTCGCCGGTCAGGACGTTCTGCCCCCGCAGCAGGGAAAGGGGCGTCGTCAGCAGCGGATTGAGACGGCTGGAGACCTCTTCCGAGATGCTGCCCGGGGCCAACATGCTCACGTCAAAGAAGGGCAGGCGCAAGTTCGCTGCCACGGGGGACCCGGCCGTGCCCCGCATCATCGGCAGCGGAGCCAGTTCGCCCGGCTCCGTGTACTGGGTAAACTCGTCCCGCGTCAATGGGGCTTGGCCCGAAAGGCGCGACCATTCCCGGAACAGATTCAGGAACTGCTGCTGGTGGGCAATTTTGGAGGGCCGTTCGACAAAGGTTGCCAGCTGCAAAGGGATGTTTTTGCGCGTCCACGTATAGAAGGGGACGTATTCCCGGATCGTGCGTTCGGCGGGTGTCAGTTCGTTATAGTCAAAGAGCACCTTCCGCACGGTCACGGACGCCTGCTCGGCCGACTTGCCCTGCTTCAGCTCGTAGGCAAAGAGCGCCAGCTTGGCCGGGTCTTCAATGCGCTGTTGGTTGACGCGCCGAATGGCTTCGTAGACCCGGTTGTCGGGATTCAGGGGATTGTAGGCGCCTGTCATAGCCCGACGCAAGCCCGTCGGCGCCTGCCGGACACCCATGCCCGTCATCTCAATGCCTTCGCGTCCGGCCTGCTCCCCAATCACGCCCAGCTTGCGGGCCTGCTCGATGATGGGGGCCATCGCACCCGTGAGTTTCCCAGCCCCTTCGGCCCGCAGGGCCTGCGAGGCTTTCCAGTATTCACTGGCCACCGCCGTCGCGGGCATGTTGCCCCCCGCATACATGTTGGCGATGTTGCCCAAGAAGTTGTTGGCTTGGTGGGCAGGCAGGCGCAGCGTCGTGGCCATCGTTTTCCACAGGCGCGTGCCCTGCCGATAGATATTGTCCATGGCCGTGGGATCGGCCAAGCGTAACTGGGTCGATTCCAGATCCTTAACAATCGCATCCGGCAAGTAGCGGCCCCGGACGACCTCGGCCAGTTCCTGCGGCATCTTGCTCTTGGCAAGGAACTGTTCGCTGAACTGCGTGTAGCCGGGCTTCGCGACTGCCGACCCAAATTCCCCAAGGTAATCGCGGACTAGTTGCGTCTCGGTCTGCGCCCGGACGCTGTCTCGGGCTCGGCGCTGCAGCAACTCGGCCACATCGCCCACCACTTTGAGCTTGGGATCGGCCAAGGCTTCCCGGAACGGGATGGTCTTGGTCTCGGCCGCCTTCAGGTCGTAGGACCGGCGACCCCCCGTGACATACGGCTCGGTCTTCGCCCCGATCTCCTGCATCGTGGGCAGATAGTTCTTCGTGGCCGTGCTGACGTCAATTGCCCCCGTGGGCTGGATAGTGACGGACGCCGGGTCTGCAAAGTAAAACGTTTCGCCTGTCTTGGCGGTCGTGAACAGTTTCTTCTGGGCCCCCTCGACCGCCTTGCGCATGTTGGTATTGGCGTCCAGCAGGGCCTGATCGGCCGCCTCCAGCGGCACATCGGGTCCTTGCCGCAGGATGCGCTCAACCGCCGTGCGCTCGGCTTCCGATAACGCCGCGAGGCGCTCGGCCGTCGACTCCGTAATGTCCAGTGCCCGGGTGGCCGGACGGACGCCCGTCGCCAGATCCTGTGCGTGAATGTCCGCAAAGGCCTGCGTGGTCCGCTCCAAGAACGTGCGTAATTTGGGGTCGGCCGCCACGGCCGCCGCTTCCGCGCTCTTCGGATACACCGTGGCCAGCGCCAACAGATGGCGCTGCTCGGGCGTCGTCTGCGCTACGAGATCGGCGACCACCGGGTGCAGGAGCTGGCCTGCCCGTCCCTGCGCCTCGGCCGTGCGCTTCATATCGTCGGCCGTCATACCGAAGAACTTGCCAGCCGCAGCGCCCGGTTCAGTGATGGCACCCGGGGCCACGAGAGTGCGCAGGCGCAAGCTCGGGAACGCTTCGCCCAACTTGGTGGCGGCGGCCATTTCGGTGGCACCCCGGCCCAGTGCCTGCACTCCGCGCTTGTAGAGGCCGGAACCGGCCAGCAGGTTGGTGGGGTCCGTCACCACGTCGAGGCCGAAGCCTGCCCCCGCCGTCACCAACGGATGGGCCTTGGCAAACTCAGGGGCCTGTTCTTCAATGACCTTGGAGAAACTTTCACGAATCTGGCTGTCACGCAGGTTCGGCTCGAAGGCCGCTGCCGCCCCCCGCTGCAGGCCCGTGAGGAGATTGCCCGTCTGCAAGGTGCCGCCGACAGTGCCCGCGACAAATTCGGCCGGACGGCCTGCCAGTTCGAGGGCCTGAATGGCCGGGCTCTTCACGGCCTCGGCCACACTCTTGGCCGCATTCCAGACCGTCCCCAAGACGCCTGGCCCCGCAGGCGGAGGTGCAGGCGCAGGCATTTCTGCAGTAGCGCGGGTCAACACGTCCTGCGGATTGGGAGGGCCGCCTTCAGTGGTCACGTCAAAGACGCGACCATCGCTGAGCGTAACGCGATATGTTTGTTGGGGCATGAACCTATTTCTTTACAGGCACCATCGAGACAATGCTCGGCCCGCTCGGCGCGGTCGGCTGCGCCGCAACCCGTGCCAACGGTTGCGTGGACGGGAATCCCTGTAAGATATCGTTATAGCGCTGCCGCGCCTCTGCCTGCCGCTGCCGGGCAGTCGTCAGTAGCTCAAGATATTGCGGATCGTCTGGACGAAACTTCAGCCCCTCCAACTGCACCTGCTGCAGATAGTTGTCCGCATCTTTAAGGTTCGCGGCTGCCGTCGAAATGATCTGCTGCGGCGTCAGGTTCGCGTCATTCCGAATAGCCGCCACCTGCAGGGCGGTGGCATTTTGGGCCGCCGCTTCTTCCCTCTTCTGTGCCAGCTTGGCCGCTTCGTCAGGGGCGATGAGGCCGGTCAGCAACGCTTGCCGGGCCCGATCCGACAGTCGGCCCACGCTCGCCAAAATCTCTCTGGGATCCATGCCCACGGACGCCGCCTGCACCCCGAACCTGACGCGGTCCATTTCCGGTAGCGCCGAAAATTCCGGCGTACCAAACTGCGTCCGCAGCTGTTTGCGCTGGTCGATCTGCTGCATGCGCTGTTCAGCCTCGGCCCTCTTGATGGGGTCCATCCGCGCCATCAGTTTGTTCTGGGCCGGATCCATCATGAGGTAATTCTTGGCCTGCTCTGGATACGACGCCGCAAACGTCGGGTCTACGTTGAAGGGGTCCTGCACCGACAGCCCCTTCAGAAACTCGGCCTCTCGCTGGTCCTGCTGCTGCTGCAAGAACAGCTTCTGGGCCCGCTCGTCTTGGGCCTGCTGCAGCTTCAGCTGCTGCTGCTGCCGAGCTTCGACCTGCTTGGCCTGTTGGGCCTGCTGGAGCTGACCGAGGCCCTGCTGCAGGCCCCCCGCCACACCGCCGAGAATGTCAAACCATGCCATTAGCGCACCTGTGTCAACAGCGGCTGCATCTGCTGGATCAGCATCCGCACAGCTACCGGATCATTCTTGTATTGTTCGATTTGCCGCAGCAGGTTGCCCAGCTGCAGCTGCGTCTTGACCGACGACGGGCTCAGGGCGGGCAAGTTATACTGGCCCGGCGGCAAGCCCGCCGGACTCGCAGGCGCGGGGAGACTCAGTGGTGTCCGTGGGGCAGGCAGCGCCGGGACAGACGGTGCGCCACCCATGGGGGCTTCAGGCAGATATCCGGCAATGCGGCTTGGCCCCAGTCGGGTCATCTGCGGAGCCATGGGAGCGGTTGGCCGCCCCAGTCCGAGAGCCATCAGCATGGCCATACCCATGGGCGTGTTCAGCACCTGCTCGGTGGGCAGGGGTGCGCCCTCCGCCGTAGGCGAGCCACTGAATGGCACCGTGGTCGAAACCTCGCGGGCTCCGGGCATCCCCAGCCCTGCCAGCACATCAAGCACGGGGCTCATGGTGTCGCGAAGCCGCTCGGCGGGCGTAGAAGCCCGCATCGCTTCGCCCGGCCGAATCACGTATTGGCCCGGCGTAACTAATGGAGGCACTGCAGTCGAGCGACGACGGCCAACCTGCTCAAGTATCTGCTGCAGGTCAGGCGAGAGCGTCGTGGCGGTTAGGCGCGGCGTCACGGACGGACCCTGCTGGATGAACCCGGAACTCAGACCCATCGTCGGGGGCGTCACGCGCCCCAGCCACGGCTGCATTGGGGTAAACGTGGACGGGGTTTGCGGGGCCATCGGGCCCACCGAAGGAGCACCTCCGGCTTGCCGCAGAATATCGCTGGTAAAGTCCGCAGGCGTAGAAATCGCAGCCTGCACCGGCAGCCCCCTGCTGTAGGCCGCATTCGGGTTGTAGGGCTTGATGCCCCCGAGGAAGGGGGAAGCGGCTTCGAGCGTGGTGCCCACGGGGCCACCAATGATGGAGCCTGCGGCCCGGGTCAGGGTGCTGGGCTGGAGGATGGCCCGCTTGGCAAAGCTGGAGGCGGCTTCCCCCGCCGCTCGCTGGCCGGTTGCGGAGCCGAGGCCCCCGGTCTTGGCCCCGATGGCGCCCGTAATGGCCCCAGTCAGGGCGCCCTTCTTGCCGCCGGTCAAGGCCCCGCCCGCCGCGCCTGCGGCGGCTTGGAGGGCCATCGAGGCGGCAGGCCCGACACCCGGAATGAAGGCGGCCGCAATCGGCAGCGCCGTGCCCACCACTTTCTTCCACCACGAAGTCTTCTTCGGGGCCTGCGCCGACTGGGTCGGCGGCACGCCCTGCGGGGTGGCTTGGGCCATGGTCTGGGGGAAGGCGGTGGCCGCCTTCGCCTGCTGGACCAGCAGGTCTTGCAGGAGGTTCTCGCGGCTCAGTCGGTCGGCCGCCACACCTTGGGCGTAGGTGGCGACTTCCTTGTCCAAGCTGGGCAGACCGTAGTCGCCCATCGCGCCAAACTGGAAATTGGGGTCGACGCCCGCCAATGCCTTGCGCCGCTCGGCGATGGAGCGGGCCGTGGCTTCCGGCGAAATGGTTTGGCGGAAGTCCGGCGTCGTGAAGGCGCTCAGGATATTGGTGCTGGGCCGGATCAGGCCCGCGATGTCCCCCGAAGCAGGCATCAGCGGCTGGAAGTTCTCGGCCACCCCACTCAGACCCCGGGCGCGGGCCATCCGCATCGCCAGCTCTTGCTCCGCCCCAAGGGGCGAGGCATTGAGCAGGGCCTGTCGGCCCGTGGCCCGGTCCGCATTGGTCTGGTTGTAGAAGGCACCGAGGCCCGCCCGCGCCTGCTGCTGCAACTGGTAGTATTGCAGCTGGCGCTGGAAGGCGTCGTCCCGGGCCGCTTGTTCAGCGGTGCGGGCATTGGCCTTACCGGAGCTAAGGCCCCCCACAATCGAGGTGCCCAACTGGCCCAGATTGATCCAGTCGCTGGCCTTCATCTGATCGAGAAATTTTGCCATGTGCGATTATCCGAAGAAGCGAGCGAGGTCCATCTGCTGGTTCCAGCCGAACTGACCGTAGTCGTAGGCCATCTTTTCATTGAACTGCCGCACCAACTCGTTGTATTGGAGTTGGCGCAGATACTGGTCGAACGACTGGCCCTGCTCGCCCAGCTGCATTTCGCGTTGGGCCAGCAGGTTCTGGGCGGCGAGGGCGACGTTGCCGCGCTCCAGTTCGGCCGCCTGCAGCCGCAGCTGGTCATAGATCTGGTTGGCCTTGAGCTGGGTTTCATAGGCCGCTTGGGCCCGAGCGAAGTCGCCCTGTTGCACCGCATTGGCCATTTCGACCGCTGCGAGTGAACTGGCCCGATTGACCTCGGCCGCCTTGGTCGAGACGTCGCGGCGAGCCGCCAACAGGTTGTTGATGAACCCTTCCTCGACCCCGGCTTGGCCCAGCAACTCTTGGCCGCCAGCAGCACTGAGACCTCGGGCCGCCGTGGTCTGGCTCAGGCGGGACCGGGCTTGGGCCGCCATCTGGGCCTGCTGTTCCTTCTGCTGCTCGAAGAGCGCATCTTGGAACGACTGGTCCATGACCTCGGGCCGGGCCAAGACGGCCTCGACCACTCGGTTGCGAGCGTCCAACCCGACCGGCGTGGGGGGTGTAAAGGTGCCCGGCTTGCTGATCTCGGGGGTGGCCGGGAGGTATTGCTTGGCCGCCGCGAGCGCATCGGCCAAGGTCGGCACGGAGCCGCCAATGGGTGAGGTTGCCCCGCTGTAACTGGCTGTAGTACCTCCCCCACCACCACCACGGTAGGACTGGGGCACACCCGAGATACCGCCACCCTTGGGGCCTCCACCCCCCGGCGGCGGGGTGGGCGTCGTGGGGGGCGTGTAACCGACGTTGTATTCGCCGAAGCCCATGCCGCCCCCGGGCGTCTGCGCCCACTGGCCGTTGGGATCGTAAGGGTCACTGCCGGTCCAGATCCAGCCGTGCGTGGTCTTGCCATCGGGGCCCGTCGGCAAGGGCGTGGCGGGCGGGGAACCGCCGTTCCAGCGCGGGTTCAGCTGTTTGATGACGGTGCCCGTGCCGCCGGGATCACCCGGCCGTGGACCCGGCTCGTCCGGGATGTAGGGGCCAGAGGGAGGCTCCTGCGGGTCGTATTCGCCGTTCTCGTAGCGGGGATCAATCATGGGAAGTCCTTACGGGACGGGCGGCCCCTCAGCTTGAGCTAAGTAAGCGGCGACCATCTGGTAGTAGCGGTTCAGCTCGTCATTGACCTCGCCCCCCGTCGTGGGGCTGGGCGCAGTCGTGGACGTGGGCACGGGCATCGTGGTGCTGACCGTGGGCCGGGGCACGCCGACAATGGCGGCTTGGGTGCGGTTGTAGGCCGCGTTGGCCGGACCGCCCTGCCCGACCTCGTCGGGCATCCACGCCCAGCCATTGGCCGTGTTGCGCGTCGGGTCCGAGGCTTCGAGCACATCGACCACACCCACGGGGGTGCCGCTCTCGAAATCGCTGCGGACGCCGCCAAAGTCGATCTTGTCGTGGCCCACTTTGCGAGCGTTGGGGAACAGGGCCTTGAAGTCCGGGTCGTTCAGAACCGCGTCGAGCGAGCCCGGCGCATTGGCATAACGGCTGGCGATGCGGCTGAACATGTTCTTGACGGAGGTCCGGGCCTTGACGTCGCCGCCATAGTCGCCCAGCTCGAAGCCGTGCATCGTGCCGACATTCCCCCGGCTCAGCTGGTCACGGCCCGCCATGGTGCCGAGGACCGCCTGCTGCGTGGGGCTCTGGCCCGGTCGCGAGCGGTAGGCTTGGGCTTCGCCCGACTGGCCGATGGCCCCGAGGATTGGGGCGATGTTGCCCTCGCGCCCCCACCCAAACCCGCCACTCAACCAACGGTTGAGTTCGTCTTCACTGGCCGCCCGGCCCAGCTGCTGCTGGTAGGCTTGGGCGATCTGTTCGCGTTCGCTGGGCATCTTTAGTACTCCGGCACGCCGAGAATGGCTTTGCGCATCTGGGCAATCTGTGGATTGCTCATCGGCCCCCCGGGCTTGGGCAGGGGCTTGGGCATGGGGCCCGGCATCGGCATCGGCAGTGGCGGGCGGGGCCCGCTCATCGGCGGCCGCGGTTGCGCTTCACCCGACTGGCGGATGGCCTCGAAGATCGGTATCAGGTTGCCCGACCGGCCATGGCCATAGATCCCGCTCAGCCAGTTCTGGATTTCCTCGGGTGACGCTGGACGGCCCAGAAACTGCTGGTAGGCCTGCTGGATCTGGGAGCCTTCGTCCAAGGATTGGGGCTTGCGGTCGATGGGGCCGGGAAAGTCGTTCGGGGGCCCAGACGGTTGGGGGTTCCACATAGGGTTAGCTCAAGGGGCCAAGGATGGCCGACTGGATGGGGGTCAGGGCACTCGCGGCAGCCGAGGGTTGACCCGTTTGCTGTTGCAACCACTGGCCAAAGGTAGCCATGGCCTCGTCCACGGTTTGGGCGGGACCCACGATCTGCTGCACATCAAACGGCGACAGGGGACGGCCCAAGACCTGCTGCCCCGCCCGGGCCAACAGTTCAAGGGGATTCTGGGAGTAGCGGTTGGCCCACACGAGCTGCTCGGCCGTCTGGACCGGCGTGGTGGGCGGATAAAGCGGCGTCGGCCCTTGGGGCGCGGGCGCCCCCTGTGGCTCGCTGGGTCCTTGACTCGGGGCGGACATGCGCAAGGGGGCCTTGGGCTGGCCGAAGCCTCGGGGCCCGCCGTTGTTGGCTTGGGTCAGGGGCTCGACGGACTGGCGCTCGGCTCCGGTCGGCTGACTGGACCCGGGCGAAAAGCCCCGGGGCGCACTGGCCCCGCGCTGGGAGGATCGGTAGAGCGGCAACTGGATCGGCGGCGGCATTTACAGTCCCAATTGGTAGAGGCGGTGGACCCAGCCCTTGAGGAAGGGGTGGGAGACCATCGTCACATAATGGTCGAGGCGGGCCCGCAACAGTTCACGGGGGTCCGCCACATCAATCGCCGACAAGGTGGTGGGCCCGATGACGCCATCGGTCTCCACCCGGAGGGCTCGCTGCAGGGGCTTGATGGCCAGCGGCCCGCTATTGACGAGCCAGTCACAGACGATCTCGGCGTTGCGAGGCGACCGCAACCGGTGCAGCTGGTAGCGGCGCAGGTAGTCGGTCAGGTAGAGGGCGACCGCATCGGCCTTGGTCAGCTTTCGGATGTCCAGCTGGGGGTAGGCCTGCTGGCTGATCCCGTATTTGGTCAGGCCCCCCGTGTCTCGGGGATGATCGACCAGCCCACCCTCGCGGTCCACGATCCCTGCAACGATGGCCAATTGCTGGTCTTGCGTCAGCATGACTACTTGCCGAAGAACTGGTGCAGGAACGTGAGCAGGGCCCCAGCGGCCGACCCACTGGCCGCGCCAATGGTGGCAGCGGTGCGGGTGGGGGTGCGATCTTCCAGCACACTGACGCGGGCATCCAGCTTGAACACGCGCCCGTTCTGTTCCCGCTGCAAGCTCACCAGCTCCTTGATATCTTGCCGGATGGGTTCCATGTGCGCGAGGAACTCCTCGCGACTGATTGGCTCTGACATGCCCGTGGTTACCACGTCCATCGCACGGTCCCCTGTGCGTCCCAGCCGCCCGACCATGCTTGGGAAGCTTGAGCGTTAATGGTGAGGCGGGAGGTCGGCGTCCAGCCCACCCCCACCTGTGCCCCTCGCGTTGTTACGGCTGCGCTGAGCCCGACCCGGCGAGGGGCCGGGAAAAATTTGCCGAGGCACCCAGTCCCAATTCTGGCAGGGCCGCTTTGACGCGGGCCTCCGCCTGCTCGGGAGTGAGGTCAAACGCCGGGATCACCTGTTCTACGGCGCGGGACAGCTTCTGGTAGGAAGTGACTGGCAGCTTGGACTTGAGGCGACCGGCGGCCCACTCTTCGGCTTCGAGAATGGCCCGGCGCACGGCGGCATCCAGCTGGGCTTCCTGCTCGGCCGACAGCTGGATATGGAGGCGCCGAAGCGCCTGTATGGCCATCGCCACAATGGTGGGCACCAGCGCCATAATGGCGGTCTGGAGCACCAGTTTCAGGATTTCGTCCATGGGAATGTCTTACCGCAGGCCCAGCAGGGCCCGCCATTCGGCGCGATGCTTGGTGATCGAGGCCTCAAGGGTCGGCTCGTTGGCCACCAGCCAATCGTAGATCGTGCGGCCAAACCAGCGGCCCACCTGCGCGTCGGGGGTGCGGCCCGCTTCAGCGTAGTCGGCCCAGAGGACGGCGCCCACCTGATCGAAGATCGTGTCGCCCGGATAGGGCGGCTTGGCCGGAGCCGGAGGCGGCACCGGGGCCCCCTCAATCGGGTAGACCGGCGGGTTTTGGGGCCGATAGTATTGGGCCGGGATCTCGTTGGCCACGGGGATGCCGGGCGAGCCAAGGGGCTCGGACCCGTCGTTGCCATTGGCAATCAGGTCGAACTGCGCCTCGCCCACCCAGATCGCGTCGTGGGAGACGCCGGAGCACTGGATGGTTTGGCCCGTCCCCGGATGGACGACGGCACGTGGAAAGCCGCTGGGGGGCGTGTATTGGCCCTCACCAGCGGTCTTGCCGACGAAGCTGGCCGAAAGGCCTTGGCTTCGTAGGATTGCCACCACACGCTTGGTGTGATGAAAGCAGTCGACATTACGGTTCAGCTGGAGACGCTCAGGCGTCTCGCGGTGGGCCTGACGGCTGGCTTCTAGGACTTGCTGGGCAATAGCCATAGGCTTAGGCGTTGGCGAGTGCCGACAAATCGGCCTGCACGGCGGCTGCCCGTTGGGGCGTCAGGATGCCCTTGGCCACGAGCCCGCCCATGATCTGGGCGAAACGGGGATCGGCCAGATCCACATAGTCGGCCAGCTGGAACTGCGCCATGCCCCACACCACCTCAGGCTCGGTGCTGTTATTGGCCGTAGCCCACTCCTGCGGCGTCAGCACCGAGATGACCTGCGACTTGGAAACGCGGGTCTTCGGCACCACGGGGGCCGCACTGAACGTGTCGGTGGCGGCGTCGTAGAGCATGCCGACCTTCGCGTCGGGCCGGTCGGTCACATCGACAAACGTCCACGTCGAATCGGGCGGAATAGGCATCCCGCCGCTACCCTGCCACTCGCTCTGTGCCACGCCGTTTGTGATTTGCAGTTGTCGTCGCATTAGAACCACTCCACCACTTGATAGCCAAATTGCTGCGTATTCGGGGATTGCGTATTTGCTTCGATATTCGTGGATGACGACAATCGCACCCACATGTTCACGTACGTGACCATCGAGCCGGAATTGTTAAATCGCCAACCCATAAAATCCAGTTGCGCCTTATTGAGATTTACTTCTGTGATGGTGGTGTTCTTAGGCGTTGTGCTGGCAAACGTGGCATTGCCCCTCTGTACCGACTTAATGACGCCCGGCAGGTATTCCACCACCTCGAAACTGACGGTGGTGCCGTTTGGGTCGGTGCTGTAGCGATACGCATTGACCAGCGTGGCGTTGGTCAACTCCAACATTGGCAAAAAATCGTATTGATTGAGCGCTCCGTTCGTGAAGTTCAAATACCGGATGATGGAATTGTTCAGATCCACTGCTGTAATCGTCGCTGATGCTGAACCGCCCGTCGTGATATTGATCGTGCCGCGCTGCACACTCTTGACGAGCGACGACGCGCCCCACCGGCCCACCATCCCGCTGCCGCCTAGCGGCCCCGTTAATGTTTGTCCTCGACGGTTCATGGCGTTACCTAGCTAGGCGATGCGGTTGACGTAACCACTGATCGTGATGACATTGGCGGTGGCCGCATACGCGTAAATTGTGTTTGCGGCAGCGCCCGTGCCCGTCAGAATCAGGCCGGGGACGACGAGCATCAGGCCAGACTCGGCAGGCACGGTGACCTCAATCTCGTTGTCGGGGCTCGTGGTGCCGCCATACTGCACGGTCAACTTACGGGCCGTGGTGTCGGTGTTTTGGGCCCACAGCCAGACCTCGTCAATCGTGGTCGAGGAAGTGCCCGTGGCATGGATGGTGGTGCCGGTGCTGGAGGTCGCGGCGACCTTGATCGCCTTGCCTTGGGTCGAGCCGCTCAGAATTGTTTTCGTATACGTAACAGCCATGAAATCCTCTTAAGTAAAGATCTGCGTTGACAGGATGTTCTGATCGCTATCGACCGCCGCCCCGGAGGCGCCGACCGCCGCCGCTTTCTGCCAGTTCGTGCCATCGCAGACAAAGGTGGCACTATCATATTGGGCAGCCAAGACGACGGTCAGGCTGCCATCCAGCGTCTCGCTGGCATTGCCGTCCAGCGTCACCGTGTTGGCGCTGGAGTCCGTCTTCTTGACCGTGATGATCTTACCGGTGTTGCCCGACGCGGCATAGAAGGTGATGGTCGCCGCGCCACTGGTGGCATTGACGTTGACCTGCACATTGTCGCCGTCGTTGGTGCTGACGGTATAGTTAGCGGTCTTGCTGAGAACGGACGGGATGGCTTTGATGTAGGACATGGGTTAGACCAGATGCCAGTTCGTGCCATCGGAGATGGCGGTCAACGATTGATACTTGGCGCCGATGACGACCGTCGTGGCCCCATCGAGCGTTTCCGAGCCTGCTCCATCCACGGTGACGGCGCCCGTCCCAATGTTCTTGACCGTGACGGTGCGGCCCGCATTGCCCGCCGCCGTGTAGAGGCTGACGGTGTAGGTGCCGCTCATCAGAACGGTGACGTGGGCCCCATCGGCCGTGGTCACGGTATAGTCGGCTGTTTTGCTGAGGAGGGTCGAGGGGATGCCGACGCTGAGGTCCACGCCGTCAATGGTGACGCCCGCCGACGCGGCAATATTGCCCGTCAGCGTGCCCCCCGTCCGGTCAAGGGCGTTCGAGGACAGCTGGGCAAAGTTGGCATTGACCTCGGTGCTGTAGATCGTGCCACCGGGGCTAAAGCTGTTCGGGACGCTGATTTGGGCCGAGGCCGCCCGGGGGGCCAGCAGGGCCACCAGCAGGACGAACAAGGCAGACAGCACAAAAGTCATGGGTCGTTAGCTCCGCTCAAGGAAGACAAGGAGGCGTGTCGAGTAGTTCGCCACCGTCGAGCGCAACACCAGATAGGTCGCGCCAAACGGCATCCGGTCCGGAGCCGACGAGCGGTAGACCGAGGCTCTGGCGTCCGTGCCAGTATACACGGTTCCCGGGGTAATGTCAAGCCAGCGCAGGGTTTCCGGATCTTCGGGCCGCAGCACCGTCAACGGAATGACGGTATCGGTGTCGGCCGCCCCGAAGGTGGCCGTCACATACTCGAACTGCCGCATGGGCAGCTGGCGCCGGAGGGCGGCATCATTGATCGTGACGCTGGCCGTCGCGGTCTGCCAGCTCGCCTCGCGCATCGGCGTCTCGTCAGCTGCCATAGACGCGATCCGACTGGGCCCGGGCCAACACGCCCAGCCCGTTCACGATGATGTCCCGGTTGGTCTGGAAATGGAACAGGGTGAGGCGGAGGGCATGGGCCGTCCGCAGCAGGGGGAGGCGCTTCTTGAGGAGCCCTTGGCCCGCCCAGACACTGGTGTCCCAGATGCTGGTGCTGGCATCCCAGATGTCGCCTACCACGTCAATGACGTTCTTGGCCGCCCGACTTTCGTTGGCAAAGTTGATTTGGGACGTCAGGTAAAAGCCCGAGGTATTGCCCGCCGACTCCAGCTGGAGATAGGCCCGGTCAAACCGCTTCCGGATAAAGATCTGGTCGAGGTCCAGCCACTTCGTGTAGAGGCGGAAGTCGGGGCTCCCCAGATAACAGGTGTAGGTCGCCCCGGCCGTCAGCCCCGTCAGGGCGGCGGTCAGGGTCAGCTCGGTGCTGGTATTGCTGGCAATCTGGACCTTGGCGATGGGACGGTTGTCGCTGTCGGTGATGACGGCCATGCGGGCCGCCAGCCCCGCCCCCGTCGTGTAGAAGTCCGTGCCGTCGATGGTGGTGATGCTGGACGCGCCCGGGACGAAGGTCTGAGTGGTGGTGCCGCTCGGCACGGCGTCGTTATGGGTGTCTTGGTCGAAATAGAAGACTTGGCCCTTGGTGCCCCCTACCAAACAGCGTTGGCTCCCGTCGGCAATGTAGCCAAGGGCAAGGGCGCCCACCGGCATCGGATTCCAGCGGGTTGCCTCCCACTGCTCCACGACATAGTTGTAGGGGAACAGGATGTCGAGCGTGTCTTCATTGAGGCGGCTCGGGGCGGCCCATAGAATGCGGCTGCCTTGGGGGTCATGGCCCGCCCAGATGCGGGACAGGCGCGACTGCTCAATCTGGTCCACGACGAGGGGGCGACCCAGCGTGGTCAGGGCAATGGGGACGATCCGCTGCCCATCGAAGTTGACCGGCCCCTCGGCATTGGACCACCACGCCACCTTCCCGCTGTATTCCACAATGCTGGTGTGGCTGGCACACCCAATGGTGTGGTCAATGGCCTTGAGGGTCCATGTTTGGGGGTCGTTGCCGAATACGCCCCAGACCGCGGTGGTCGTAAAGACCAGCAGCAGTTCATCGCTAAACGGGTACAGGCCCGTAATCTGGTCGCCCTCCCCCGTCTCGATAGGCTCATAGTTGAGCGGCGGAAAGTTATCGGGCTTGTCCTGCTTGGACCAGTAGATGTTGCGCGTATCGGCCACGATCACGCGACGGCCATAAACGGTCACGAACCGGGCCGTGCTGGGCGGCCCCTGATTCTCGGTCGTGGTGGGCGCCGTCGTGGTCAAGTTGGCGATCTGCGCCGCCGACAGGTCAATGTAGACCGTCGTGGTGCCCACGGGAATATTCCCGTCCGTCACCACGGGCGACCCCCCAGCATCCTCGAACGTCAGCACTTGGTAGAGGGTGGCTTGGGTCGTGGTGCGGCGCAGGTAGACGCGCCACGAGGGATAGCGGGCAATCTCGGCGGCCGTGGGACTGATGGTGACCGTGAGGCGGTGGTTGTTGCCCCCGGGCGTGCCGGACTGGTAGGTCGCGAGGCTGGACTCGGCCCCCGTCGCGGCATCGTAGGTGGTGATGGCGATGTCGTAGGTTTCGTTGGGCATCGCGCTGGTGCCCGTGGTGGCGTTGCTCAGGGTCCAGCTGGCATAGGGGGCGAGGCCCCACATGTGGTAGGTGCTGCCCGTCAGGGAGCGCTGGTCGCCCGCACTGCTCAGCAGGAGCAGGCGGTTGGCAAACACCGTCGCATCGACCGTGACATCGCCCGCCGTGATGGCCGTGCTTGGGGACGGAAAGTTGGCCGGAGGCGCCACCGCCGCACTAAAGGTATCGGTGTTGTCCTTCAGGCGCAAGGTGCCATCGTTCGCAATGGCCACTTGGTAGTTGGTGTAGCCGCTGCCCGTATTGTAGCTGTAGAGGCGCAGGAACTGGATCAGCGGCGTGCCACTGAACGCCGTCGTATTCACGACCTTGAGCCCCGGCCGCACCCCCAGCTGGGCCACCCCGTTGCCAATGTTGCGGAAGGCGGTGTTGTAGGCGAGCGGCGTGCTGTTGAGCGGAATCCGATCCGGCGGGGACGCCGATTGGACGCCCTTGCTCCAGTCCGTGATTTCTTGGTAGAGGTCGCCCATCAGACGCGGGGAATGTAACGGGTGTAGGTCGGACGCCCGCCCATCGTGCGGGTGGCCCGATACGTCATTTGCAGGGTGTCAGTCAGCTTGCGGATCTGCGCCGTCCAGAAGTCCAGTTCCGTCGAGGTCGCCCGGGTGTAGCCCTGCATCGCGATCAGGGCCGTGTAGACGAGGATGTCGTCAAAGCCCTGCGGCACGTCCGGGATGTCATTGTCGTAGACCAGCTGGCGGGGCCGCCGGTAGAAACGGTAGAGGAGCGCGGTGGCAGCGGACGGCGATTCCAGCAGTTCGAGGGTGCGATACTGCTGGCCGTAGCTGCTGGCCCCCAGTGTGAGGAGGGTCTGACTGTTGGCCGTGATGGTGATGGTGCGGGTCCACGACGCCCCCAGCTTGGTAATGTCAGTAATGACATCAAAGGACTGGCTGCCCGTGAGGCTGGCCCACGCCGAGCCGCTGGTCAGGGTCTCGGTGACCACGACGCCGTTGGACGTGCCCGTGACAAGGAGGCTGTTCGCGCTGGACTCGGTGCCGCCCGTCGTGGTGACGGTCACGACGCTGGCCGCGCTCGGCTGGGTGAGGAGCTTGCTTAGCCCCGTTAGCATGAAGCGGTCGGGGTTGTCGGAGGTGCCGTCGTTCCAGTCGGCCTCGGATTCCATCAGGCCCTTGGGCGCGATTTCCTCCAGATACTCGTCGGTCGTCGGGTTGTAGAGGAAGAGGAGCTGGCTCAGCTGCGGGTGGAGCGTGTAAACTTTCTGGCCCGCCGTCAGGCTCAGGGTCTCGGTGCGCGGCCACAGCAGAAAGTCATAGCGGTCGTCGTTGAGCAGGTTCTGGTGGGCACGGTTCAGCGCATCCTTGACCAAGGTCAGGAGCAGGCCCGTATCGCTCTCGTCCGCCATCCACTGCAGGACGGCGTCTTGCAGCTGCTTGTAGGTCCGCATGTTAGATCAGGACCCATGCCGATCCCGTGCAGACCAGCGTCAGGCTCTGGTTGGCCGCACTGATGGTTTGGGTGAGGGCTCCGTCGATAGTCTCGGTGCTATTGGCATCAATGGTGATGGTGCCCGCGCCCGCGTTCTTGACGGTGACGGTCTTGCCCGCATTCCCGGAGACCGCGTAGAGGTTGATGGTGATCGTGTTGGAGGCGAGGACGAGGACGTTCTGCCCATCGGTGTCCACCACCGTGTAGGTCGCCGACTTCGACAGGATGGTGTAGCTGTAGTTGGTCGGGCCGCGCTTGACGTCTTGGGCGACGGCCGGAGAGGTCAGGCTGAGGATGAGGAGGAGCGGGAGCCAACGGCGCATGGCTACTCCTTGTAGTAGGTGAGGTTGACGGTGGCGTCCGAGCCGCCCGACCGGATCATCTTGAGGTTGGCCACCTTCTGGGTGCCCGCCAACGTCAGGGTATCCCCTTGGCCCAGTCGGCCCCCGTTGGTGCTGGTGGGCGTCGAGCCGTCCAGCGTGTAGATGATGCCGTTGCTGCCGATGATCTCGGCGATGGCCGCCGTGGCCGGGAAGGTGACGGCCCAGCGCACCGGGGTGGATCCGTCGGTGTAGCCGCCGCTGGTGTTCTTGACGGTGGCCGCTGTGGGGGTGGCCACTGCCGTGGAAACAGTCACCTGTTCGGTGGCGTAGGGCTTGCGGCGAACGAAAAAGGATGCGTCAGACATGGGCTCACTTTGCTAG
>RFSE01000012.1 GCA_009924135.1 Pseudomonadota bacterium
TGGCTCGAATTTCGCCCCCCTGCCGGAGTTAGGCCCGGTGCGGGACGCTGACTGGGCCAAGCTGCCACCCAAGCTCGCGCAAGACCTGCGGGAAGCTCAGCAGAACGGTGTTTCCGGGGATTACCGGGTGTTGGTGGACGCCTACTTCAAAGCGGTGGCAGAAAAGGCGAGGAAGTGAGCGTGGTCCGTTTCTTCATGGGTGGGTCACAGTTACCCGGTGGGTTCCGGTGCCTTTGGAGTCTGACCTTCGCGTTGCTTACCGTATGGGGTGGCGGTCTGACGTGCGCTCTCGCAGAAGTCCCGCTCTTTACCCGCCCTGATCGGGTGGATGCTATGGTCCAGGCGGGAACGGCGTTCTTGATCCGGTCCCAACTCCCGGACGGGATGATCCATGAGGTGGACAAGCGTGAAACTCACGGGGCAGCCATGACGGGTCTGGCGTTAATGGCCTTGGCAGCCGTGGGCCACCAGCCGGCGGATCGGTCAGCGGAGGGCGAGGTGATGCGCAAAGCGGTCGCCTACCTGCTGCGACCGGATGGGCAGACACCGGGCGGCTATTTCGGTCACCGGGACGGCTCGCGGATGTACGGGCATGGCATCATGACCCTGGTTTTGACCGAGTTGCTTGGGATGGGGGCGGACAAGACCCAGGATGCAATGTTGCGGGAGAAGGCGCAACGCGGGGTAAATCTCATCCTCGCCTCACAACGGGTTAAAAAGTACGATCCACGCTTTTTTGGGGGTTGGCGCTATACTCCTGACGCTGGAGACGCAGACTTATCGATAACGGTGTGGCAGTTGATGGCTTTGCGGTCGGCCAAGAATGCCGGACTAACCGTCCCCAAGGAGTCGATTGATGCCGCCGTTGGGTACCTGCGGAGGAGTTATTTTTCCGGGCGGGATGCCCAAGGCCGGGTGGTGAATCCCAAGAGCGGTTTTGGCTACGTGCCGGGTACCCCACCCCAATTTGCCATGGTCGCCGCCGGCATGTTGGCCATGCAGGTCTGCGGCCTCCACGATGCTCCTGAGGTGCTGGGGGCGGCCGAATGGCTCCGGACCGCGCCGCCGGTCTGGGAATCCTCCTGGTTTTTCTACGGGACGTACTACTTCGCCCAGGCAGCCCACAAGCGCGGTGGCGAGTTGGCCCGGGTGACCCAGGAGCGGGTGGGTGAATTGCTGGCCGAGCACCAGATGGCGGACGGGGCCTGGCAAGGGGTGGATGGCTCCGAGAATGGCCAGGGCCGGGTCTATTGCACGGCGATGGCCTTGCTCAGCCTTTCGGTCCGGTACCATTACTTGCCGATCTACCAGGAGTAGCCCCTTCCGGTGGGGCTCCCGCAGCTTTACGAAAGCTTAAAATTAGGGGGAATACCGTAGCTCAGCGGGGGGAAAATGAGCTTGCCGGGAACCGCTTTTTCAGCCTACGATGACCCGTCACGCAGTATTATGACTTGTTGTTGAATCATGACGTTTTGCAACGCGAAAACCTTTGCGAGGTTTTCACAACTCATTAACTGCTGCCGGTTTTACTCAGGTCCACAATGAAAATTAGCCGTCTCCACCTCCGCGCGATCCTCGTGATTGTGGCGGTGCTGGTCGCCTTCCTCTGGATGCGACCGCCATGGAAATCTGGTTCTGGCGCCCCGCCGCCGGCGCGTGAAGCCGCCGTGAAGAATCCGGTCAAACCGGCCTTGGTGGGACCGGTGTCGCCCGCGTCGGCGATCCCAGCACCGATACTTCGGCCCGGCAAGGATGCGGCCCCCTCCGGCACGGGGGCTGTGCGGGCGAATGTCGGCGGGCCCGCCGCCACCCTGGACCGGTTCCACAAGTGGTCCGAGCGGTACGCAGCGGCCACTCCCGAAGCCCGGGCCGCAATGCAGTACGAAGGCGGTTCACTCGCGCTGGAGCGTCGGCACGTGATGAAGGAACTCATCGAGAATGATCCCCGCGCGGCCATCGCGAACGCGGTTCCCTACCGGATTCGCCAGACGCTGCCGCCGGAAATCCTGGCCTTGCTCGAAGTGCCGGTGAACGGTCGGGGCGACTTGCAGGTGTTGGGAGCGGTCCCGCTGCCCGGAGCCACCCTCTCCCGCTCCATTATCCGGCGGCTTGAGTCCAACGGACGGACGTTTGACGCTTACGTGTATGGCGACCGGTTGTTTGAGCGGACGACCCGGGGCTTGGCGTTTTACGGGGTGGCGGTGGACGGTTCGTTGGCCGTGGCCGAAAATCCCATCCGACCGCTGGATGCGGCTGAGGCGAAAGACCTGATCGCGCAGGGCAAGGCGCCGAAGGACGCGATCTGCTCGGTGTCCGGCTTGAAAACCGTCGTGACGGGTGTCGGTGCGGCGGAAGCGGCCTCCCCGGCCAAGGCGGTTCGTTCGGTGGTGGCCACGCCGGGCAGCACGGACGTGCAAATCGCCAGCGTACCCCAGGCGGTGCAGACCACCTACGGTGATTACGGCGGCAACATCATGGCCTTCTGCCGCCCGACCCATGTCTCCCGTTATGGTCAGACGCTGACCAGCAAGACGCTGGCGAACCGGAAGTCCGGGAGCTTGAACTATGTGCTGGCCGATGGTCCCGCTTCCGGAACCAGCAGCGGTTTCCTCACGCCGGGTTACTCTTATACCCAGGGGGTCAAGACGATCCTATATATGCGGCTGGTCTTCCCGGATGACACCACCATCCCCATCACGGAGCAGCAGGCCTACCAGGACTTGAGTGACTTGAACAATTACTTTGTGCGGGCCTCCTATGGAACTTTTTCCGTGTCCGGCGTGGTCACGCCGCTGCTGATGATGCCGCAGACGAAGGTGTGGTATTCAATCCCGGCCCCGACCGGTGGTGGCACCGCCGCGACGCCGCCCAAGGTTGCCAGCGAGCTTTACACCCATGCCCGGGATGCCGCCGCCCAGGCGGGATATTATTTCAGCGATTACGACTGGGATTGCATTCGTTTCACCACGGTTCCCGGCGCCGGGTGGGGCGGTCTCGGCAGTGTGGGTGCCCGCAATGTCTGGTTGCAGCAGAGCGGCTATACCACGATGGCGCACGAGTTCGGCCACAACCTGGGCCTGCTGCATGCCAACTTCTGGAACACCAAGCCGGGCGCGGCCCCGGGGTCGCCGACGGAAACCTCGAGCGTGGTCGGCCACAACGTTACCTTTGGGGCCGGGGCCAGCATTGACTACGGTGACCCGTTCTGCGCCATGGGCAACACGGCCGCCGGCCAGTATAATACTTATCAGAAGTGGAACCTGGGCTGGCTGGCCGACTCGGCCGTGGCGACTTATACCGCCACGACCAACGTCACCTCGACCGTCCGCCTTTACGCGCTGGATGCCCCGTTGGTGTATCAGAACACCGTGCATGCCATCCGCGTGCGTCGCACGGCCGATCGCGAGTACTGGTTCCAGTTCCGTACGGAGTTCGCCGCCAACCAGTACCTCCAGAACGGTCTGCAAATCACCGCCTCGGGCAACACCGAGACGGCTGGCCAGAATGGTGAGACCGACCTGCTGGATGCCACCCCCAACAGCAACCTGGACAAGACCGACTCGCCCCTGCCGATCGGCCAGACTTATAACGATCCCCGGATCAACCTCTTCGTTACTCCCATCGGACGCGCCGGCACCGGTTCGAATGCCTACATGGATGTGGTGGTGAACATCGGCAATTTCCCCACCAACATCGCCCCGGTGTTCGGCACCCTGACCACCAGTTCCAACAATATCGCCCCCGGTGGCACGGTCACGCTGACGGCTGCCGTCACTGACGCCAACAGCGATACCCTCGCCTACTTCTGGGACTTCGGCGACGGCTCGGTGAGCACGAATACCCCGGTCGTTTCTCACACCTTTGCCAGCGCCGGTGAATACGCGGTGCGCTGCGTGGCCACGGACATGAAGGGCGGCACCGCCAGCAAAAGCCTGGTCATCACCGTGGGCACCCCGGGAACCTTCCGCATCAGCGGCATCGTGCGGTTTGCCAACTCCGTGCCCGTCGCGGATGCCCGCGTGGACGATGGTATCGGCGGCTCTGCCTACACGGATTCGCAGGGGCGCTTTGCCCTCGTGAACCTGCCCAACGCCACCTACAATTTGGGTGTCTGGCGTGACGGTTACCACTTCGAACCGTTCAACCTGGGCAGCACCGCCGTCGCCATCAACAATAGCGATGACAGCAACGTGGTCTGGGTCGCCACCCAGTTGCCCATGGTCTCGCTCACCACCATCACCAGCGGCCTCGAAGGCGGCAGCTCGAGCGTGGTGCTCACCCGCACCGGGCCGACCAACGATGCCCTCAAGGTGGTGCTAACCGCCTACGGTGACACGTTCCAGTTGAATAATGCGGTAGCCGGACCCTCCGCCGTGCCGGCGAACGTGGCCACTGTTGGCCGGACCAACAACTTCGCCTGGATTTCCACTTCCACTCCCCATGGCTTGGTGGGTGGTGATACCGTCACCGTGTCGGGTGTGACCCCCGCAAATTACAACGGCACGTGGACGGTGGTGGCGGCCAATGCGACAATTTTTATCTTTACCCAAATCGGGCTCGACTTGGCCACCGTGGCTTCCAGTGGCACCACCCTCGAAGTTCCTGCCGCCGGCGTTGACTACACCCCGACCAGCGGCGTTTCAATCGTGCAAACCAACTTGAACTCGACTAACATCGCGTTGATCGAAGTGACCATCCCGGCGGCTTCCAGCAATTTGACGCTGAACTTCGTCAATACGGCCGACGGGGTTTACGAGGGGCCGGAATACTTCTTCGTGGATCTCATGGATCCGTTCCAGAAGGAATTCCGCTACTCGTTCCTCAACGGCAGCTTCCAGGTCATCTTCGCCACGAACTATCCGTTGATCCCCGGCTGGATGCAGAACATTGACGTCAATCCCGGCTCGGGACGCGCCTATACGTATCTCTCCGCCGCCACTTACGTGCGTACCGACCCGCCCTATGTCATCGGCGCGCCCAATGCGCCCACGGCGGCCGTGCTCATTCAGGATCTGGATACGCCGACCTTGCCGACGTTGAATCTCGTCGCCACCGTCAACATGGCTTTGGAAAGCGGCTATGACCCCGGGGAATTTCTGATCACCTCCACCAGCGTGCTGACAAATGACCTCACCGTTTTCTACAGCGTCACCGGCACGGCTTCCAACGGTCAGGATTACGTCTTCCTGCCCGGCTCATTTGTGATGCCCGCCAATACCCGCTCGTATCGGCTGTCCGTCTTCGCGACGAATGACTACTTCGTCGAGGGACCCGAAACGGTCATCTTGACGCTCCAGGCGAATCCCAACTACGCCTTGGGCGGTTCCATCACGGACTTCATCACCATCGTGGATGATGATCTGCCCAGCGTCTCGGTCAGTTCCTTGAGCCCGTTTGTATCCGAAGGCGGCGGCACGGCCACTTTCACCTTTACCCGGACTGGTAACCTCGAACGTTCGCTCACGGTAAACTATGTCGTTTCCGGGACGGCTACCAGCGGCGTGGATTTCAACACCCTGCCTGGCTCTGTCACCATCCCCGCTGGCACGGAGCGCGCCAATGTCAATTTGGTGCCTATTCAGGATAACGTCGATGAAGGCGACGAGACGGTGATCCTGACCATCGTTCCCTCGGTCTTCTACAACACGGGCAGCCCGAACTCGGCACAGGCCATCATCCAGGACGACGAGCGTTCCACCATCACCGTGGCCAAAGGCAGTGACGCGGCGGAAGGTGGAGCTGACGGATCCTTCGTCATCACCCGCACCGGCGGCGATTCGAGCACCAACCTCACCGTCTTCTTCAGCGTCGGCGGCTCGGCCGTCGGCGGCGTCGGCGCGGATTACAATGCGATTGGTACCAGCGTGGTCATCCCGGGCGGATCCACCACCGTGAACATCCCGATCCACGCGATCGACGACAATTTCTACGAAGGCACGGAAACGGTCATCCTGACGCTGACGACCAACGCCACCACCTACAACGTGGGGGCCACCTATCAGGCCCAGGTGAACATTACGGACAATGACCCCACCTCCAACCCGGGCATCGGCTTCATGGTCAGCAGCAGTTCCGGCACGGAAACCAACACCACGGTCACGCTGACGGTTTACCTCACGGCGCTGCCGCCGGTCGGGGACCTGAGCACGAACGGGTCGCCCTCGCGCATCAAGGTGGACTACGGCGTCACGGGTGGTAGTGCCACCAACGGCGTGGACTACGTGCTGGCCAACGGCACGATTGAATGGCGTCACGGCACGAACTTCGGCGGTCAGAATCCGATCATCGCGGATGAACTCACCAACTCCATCACCTTCACGGTGAACAACGATTTGATCGTCAACGGGGACCGCACCGTCATCGTGACCTTGTCCAACCACAACGAACTGGTAATATACAACAGCACCAAGCACAGCTACGTCACGCGCATCACCCCGAACCCGACGCCGTTCCTGGACGACACCAACTTTGCGGCTGGATTTGGCCCGAACAACAATGTGCGGGGCCTGATTTTCCAGACCAACAACATCTTCCACACCAACGACGGGATTGTGGCGGTGGGCGACTTCACCTCCGTGAACAGCAGCAACAACACGGTGCGGGCCGTGCGGTTCCTCACCAACGGAAACATTGATCCCAATTTCGTGTTCGCGGGGGTGGATAACAGCATTCATGCGGTGGCCGCCCAGAGCAATGGCCGGCTCATCATGGCGGGGGCATTTACCAACACGCTGAGCCCGGCGGTCACGGTCAACCGGCTGATGGCCATCACCAACGGTGTGCGCGATACCTCGTTCGTGAGCACGGGGGTGAACGCCACCAACATCTACGCGCTGGCCGTGGACGCCGGTGACAAGATTTATGTCGGTGGTGATTTTGCCACGGTCAACGGCTCCGCCCGTCGGCGGTTGGCGAGGTTGAATAGTGATGGGTCGAGTGATGCCACGTTCAACGTCGGTGGCGGTTTTGTGGGCTTTGCCGAGGTTTATTCCATCTTCCCCCTGGCGTCTGGTGACGTGCTCGTGGGTGGTAATTTCACCAACTACAATGGCACTGATGTGACCAACCTGGTGATGTTGACCACGAACGGCGGCGTCGTGGGCGCCTTCACGTTCGGGGCTACGGTCAACGGCTCCGTCCGGGCGATGACGACCAACGCTGCGGGCACCGAAATCGTCATCGTGGGTGATTTCACCACGGTCAACACCAGTAACAACACCCGGATTGCCAGCCTCGTATTGGCCGATGGCTCGATCAACAACAACTTCGCTACGGATCCGGATTTCGGCGGCGCGAATGCCAGCGTCCGCACCATCCTGCGCGACACGGCCGGGCGATTCTATGTGGGTGGCGATTTCACCTTGATCGGTACCAACACGGTCTTCCATCGCTTCGCGCGACTGACCACCTTGGGCACCTGGAACCAGCCGATGAACGCGACCAACGATCCCAATGCCACCGTGCGGGCGCTGGCGATCGATCAATTGGGACGGGTTTATCTGGGCGGCGATTTCACCTCCCAAATCTTCAACTACCCGAACAACTACTCTTTCGACATTTACCGGTCACACACTTACACGATCATTGATGATGATGCCGCCGTGGTGGCCGTGACGGCCCCGGGCGCGCCCAATGACGGTTCCTTCCAGATCACCCGCGTTGGCAGCACCACCGCGCCTTTGGCGGTGAACTTCAACGTCACGGGTACGGCCACCCGCTCGGCCGATTACGTGCTGCGGACCAATGGCATTGTGCTGTCGGCGAACCAGATCATCATTCCCGCTGGTACCAACTCCGCGTTCGTATTGGTCGAGGCGATCAACGACCCGCAGGAAGAGTTCGAGGAAACCGTCACGCTCTCGCTGACCAGCGTGCCGGGCGGACGGACCGGGGCACCGCAGACGGCCACCGTTTACCTGCCGGACAGCAATGGCTCCATCCAGTTTGAGTTCGCCACGTTCAGCGCTTCGGAGAGTGCGGGGGCCGTGCCCATCACGATCCGGCGCACGGGCAACACCAGCGGCACCGTCTCGGTTGACTATGTGATCACCGATGGTACGGCGGTCAATGGCGTGGACTACTTCGGCACCAACGGCACGGTGACCTTCTTCCCCGGCCAGACGACCACCAACTTCTTCATCACGATCACGAACGACACCCTGGTGGAGGGCAATGAAACCGTGAACCTCGCCTTGGCCAATGCCACTGGCGGCCTGCCGCTGGGGGGCCAGAATACGGCCACGTTGCTGATCATTGATGACGACACGGCCTTCCAATTTGCCGTGACGAACTTCCTGGTCGCGGAAACGGGCGGCGCAGGCAACGTGACGGTCTATCGGCTCGGCTTGAACAATGGAACGGACACCGTGGACTTCACGGCCACGAACGGGACCGCCACCGCCGGACTGGATTTCATCGGCGTGACTAACACGCTGACTTTCAACGTCGGCGTGACCAGCCAGGTGGTTAATATCACCATCCTTGATGACTCGCTGGTGGAGGGCAACGAAACCATCACCCTGCGGCTGGCCAACCCGAGCGGGACCACCTCCCTGGGCATCAGCAACACGGTCGCCACCCTCACGATCCTGGACGATGACGCCCAGCTCTCCTTTACGGCCACCAATTACACCGTCAACGAGTATGCGGGGACGGCGGTCCTGACGGTCTTGCGCACCGGTGGCACCGTGAACACGGTTACCGTCAACGCGAACACCACCAACGGCACGGCGGTCGCCGGGCTGGATTACTTCACCAACTTCGCCACGCTGACGTTTGCCGGGGATGTGATCCTGGCCTCGACCAATGATTCCGGGGTGATGATCACCACGCCGGGCGTGACCAGCAACACCTTCACGATCAACCTCATTGACGATGTCATCGGTGAATTCAACGAGACCATCATCGTGGGTTTGAGTTCACCTGCCGGCGGACCGGCGGGGGCGACGACGCTGGGGACGATCTCCGTGGCCACCGTAACGATCACGGACAACGAGCAGCCGGGCGATACGGATTATGAGTACAGCGTCGGGACCGGGGCCAACGGCTCGGTGCTGGCGCTGGGCCGGCAGTCCGACGGCAAGGTGATCGTGGGTGGCGCGTTCACGCTGCTCAACGGCATCAGTTACAACCGCATTGGGCGGCTTGCAACCAACGGATTGGTGGACGGATCGTTCATTGTCGGCTCCGGGGCGAACACCAACATCCTGGCCATCAGCGTGGCCACCAATGACCGGGTGATGATCGCCGGCGTGTTCACCAACTTCAACGGCACCAACCGTGGCCGCGTGGCGCGGTTGAATGCCGACGGTTCCCTCGACACCTCCTTCGTCACCGGCACGGGCGCGAACAGCAATGTGAATGCGGTGCTGGTGCTCACGAATAACCAGGTGTACATCGGCGGCGACTTCACCGATTACAACGGCACGAACATTGTCAACGGCACCAACGTCAGCCGGCTGGCCCTGCTGAATTCGGATGGCACGTTCAACACCAACTTCCTCTGCAGCGTCAACGGCCCCGTTTATACGATGGCCCAGCAGCCGGATGGCCGGCTGGTCATCGGCGGATCGTTCACCTCGGTGAACAGCTTCCTGATCACCAACGTCGCCCGGATCAATACGGACGGTACGCTGGATCTTTCCTTCGTGGCCACGGGCGTGGACAACACTGTCCGCACGCTCGTCCTGCAAGGGGACAACAAGATTGTCATCGGCGGTGACTTTAACTTCGTCGAGGGCGCGACTCGCAACTACCTCGCCCGCTTGCTGACCAACGGTGTGCTGGACACCACCTTTGCCCCGGGTTCCGGTCCTAGCGGCCCGATTCTGGGCTTGGCCATGGATTCCAATGCCAAGATCATCATCGGCGGCGCCTTCACCAATTATGCCGGTTTCGTGCGTTCGAATTTCGCCCGGATCAAGAGCAACGGGCAGCCGGATCCCTTCTTCCGCATTGGCCAGGGAGCGGACGCCACGGTACGCGTCGTGATGTCCCAGGCGGACACCTCGATGGTCATCGGCGGTGACTTTACCAGCGTGAACGGGATCGCCCGCAACCGCGTCTCCCGCGTGCATGGCGACGAGGTTTCCAATATTTCCACCGTCGAGTTCTCGGCGTCCACCTACGTGGTGGATGAAAATGTCGGGGCGGCCACCATCGGACTGGTGCGTTACGGGGCGACCAATCAGACCACTGACGTGACCGTGGTGACCACCGATGGCACGGCGGTGAGCCCGACCCACTACACGGGGATCACCAACCTGGTCACCTTTGCCCTGGGCCAGCGGGCGCAGACCACCACGGTGCCGATCGTGAACGGCACGGACCCGAACACGGCCCGGACCATCAACCTCTACCTGACCAATGCGGTCAACGGCTTCCTCGACACGGTGACCAATGCGGTGCTGACCGTGAATGACAATGACGTGGTTTTTGCCTTCAGCACGAACACCTACTCGGTTTTTGAGAATGTCGGCACGGTGGACATCGGGATCCTGCGCTTCGGCTCGCTGCCGTATCCGGTCAGCGTGGTGTTCTCCACGGCGGACGGCACGGCCACTGCGCCCAGTGACTACGTTGCCCAGTCGGGCGTGCACGTGCCCTTCGGCATCGGCGTCACCTCCAACTTCGTCACCGTCACGTTGGTCAATGACATCCTGCCGGAGACCAATGAAGTCGCCAACCTGCTGTTGGCGGACTCGCTGACGAACAATCCCCTGCTGCAAATCTTCATCACCAACTCCCCGGCTGCACTGGCGATCACGGATGATGACAACAACCCCGGCCAGTTCGCCTTCTCCGCGGCGACTTACTCGGTCACGGAGGCCAATACGAACTTCACCATCACCGTGGTGCGCACCAATGGGTTCGTTTCGACCAACGGCAATGCGACCGTGGACATCACCGTTTGGGCCACCAATGGCACGGCCATTTCCCCGACCGATTTCATTGCCGCCACCAATGTCATCAACTTCACGAACTTCCAGACCACGGGAACGATCACGGTGCGGGTGAACGATGACGCGATCACCAACGGCAATCGGACGGTCAACCTTTCACTCGTGGTGACGGACCCGACGAGCGGCGCGACGCTGGTGGGGCCGAGCACGGCGGTGCTGACCATCCTGGACGAAGACAATGGTCCCGGTTTCTTCAACTTTGCCTCGCCCACGTTCAGTGTCAGCGAGAGCGGGACTAATGCCGTGATCACGGTCGCGCGTTCGTCCGGTTCACTGGGCGTGGTGGGGCTGCGGCTGGTAACCTCGGACGGAACGGCGCTGGCCGGCTTGGATTACGTGGCAACCACGAACAACTTCCTCATGGCGGACGGCCAGATCACCACGAACATCCTGGTGCCGATCATCATGGACAGCATCGTGGAGGGCGATGAGACCTTTAATGTCAACCTCGCGGTGACCAGCGGCCTCGGCATTCTCGGGTCGCAGAGCAATGCGGTGGTCACAATCTTGGATGACGATGCCCTGCTCCGGTTTGTGACGGGCGCCACCTTCGTGAGCGAGCTGGTGCCGTCGGTCACAGTCAATGTTGAACGCGTGGGCGCGACGAACGGGACGAGTACCGTGCAAGTCGTGGTCAACACGTTGAGTACGAACAACACGGCGGTGTCGGGTCAGGATTATGTCAACTTCGGAACCATCACCCTGACCTTCCCGCCCGGGGTGACGCAGACCAACTTCACCGTGACCATGCTGGATGATTTCATCTTTGAAACCAACGTCGTGCTGGAACTGGGGCTGACGAATGCCTTCCCGGTGCTGAGTACGAATGCTTTCGGATCCACGGTGACGAACCTGGGCGGTTTCGCGCAGCGGAACATCTTCTCGATCAATGTCCTCGACAACGACTCGCCGACCGGGGCCTTTACGATCGGTCCGGCTCCCGGCTTTTCGCCTCCGATTGTGCAGGAGCGAGGCGGAGTTTATACCTTCCGTATCCGGCGTGTGGGCAGCACCCTCGGAGGGGTATCCGTTGACTGGACTACGACCGAGCCAAATAATTTCCGACCCGCATTTACGCTGTTGAATGTCGGTTCGGACTATGCCGTGGCAGGCCTTGACTACACCGCGACCGGCGGGACGCTGACGTGGGCGGATCAAGATGGTACCTTCCGCGATGTGAGCGTGACCCTGCTCAGTGACGACACCAATCCGGTGGCGGAGTTCAACAAGGACTTGTTTGTGCGTCTGTATAATCCGACCAGCACCGATACTCCTCCGAAAACCTTTCCGACGGTCGCGCCGACCACCAACGTAACCGCGTCAGGCATCGGCGGCGGGCAGTATCGTGTCACCATTGTGGATGAAGACCAACCCGGTGGCGCGGCAGACCGGACCTGGAATCTGGACAACAACTTCGGGACCACCCCCACGTTCAACGCGCTTCCTGGGGCGAATAATACGGTTCAGGCCGTGGTACTGGACACCAACGGGCTGTCGGTCATCGGCGGTGACTTCACGGCCTTCAATGCCCAGTCGGCGAACCGGATTGCGCGGGTGGACACCAATGGCCAGTTCGACGCCACCTTCAATCCCGGCTCGGGCTTTGACAGCTTCGTGACCACCCTGGCCATTTACCCAACGGGCAGCACCAATGCGGGCAAGATCATCGCCGGCGGTGGTTTCACGTCCTACAACGGTACGAGCCGCAACCGGATTGTACGCATCAATTCAGACGGCACACTGGACACCACGTTCAAGCCCGGGGCCGGTTTCGACGGCCCGGTGCGCAGCGTCCTGATCACCAGCGACGGCAAGGTGATGGCGGCGGGCTCGTTCACCCGGTACAATGGTTCCACCCGGGTGAACGTCGCGCGGATGAATGACAACGGTTCGCTCGATGCCACGTTTGATCCTGTCCTGGGGCCGAATGATACGGTTTATGCCTTGGGCATGGCTCCGGTGCCGGCCAGCTTCTCGTTCAGCGGGCAGGCGGCCGGCAGCGGGAGTGACACGAACGTACTGAACGTGGGGGCCAACGCGGGCACGCTTACGCTGGCTGTCAACGCCTATTCCATTGCCGACAACGTCCGGGTGTACTACGACGGTGTGAAGCTGTTTGATGCCACGTTCACTACCTCCTTCCTGCCCTCCAATATTGTCGTGAACTTCGGCCCGGGTACTAACACCACCGTAACCATCATCATCAACGAAGGTATCATCAATCCTTTCTCGGTGTGGGACTACACGGGGTCGGTGGCCGCCTCAGCCTCGGCGGCGACGCCCATTTATGTCGGTGGTGACTTTACCACGTACAACGGAACCTCACGCAACCGCATCGCCCGTCTGAGTCCCAGCGGTCTGCTGGACACTTCGTTTGATCCGGGCACGGGCATCAACGGCGTGGTGAACGCCATCGCGGTACAGGCCAATGGTACGGTGCTGGTCGGCGGCAACTTCACCGTGGTCAATCAGGCCAGCCGCAGCCGCATCGTACGGTTTGCCACCACCGGGGCGATTGACACGACGTTCAACCCCGGCTCGGGGGCGGATAACTACATCAGTGCAATCACGCTGACCACCATCGGGACCAATCAACAGGCCTATGTGGCGGGGGCCTTCACCACCCTCAACGGGAGCCTGCGCAAGAACGTCGCCCGCCTCTACACGGATGGCACGGTGGACACCACGTTCATGGACCAGTCGTTGAACACTTACGCTGGCCCGACCAATGCGGACAGCTTCATCACCGCACTGGCGGTCCAGACGGACGGGAATGTCATGATCGGCGGCAGTTTCACCGGCGTGGGCGCGGCCTTCTCACTGGTCAACAATACGTCTCCCTCGCAGTCGGAATCCGCCTCGGTACCGGCCAACACCAACGCCACCGAACTGGCGAAACTGCGGTGGAACCAGACCAAGCCGCGGCAGAACCTGTGCCGGCTCGTGGGCCGCATCAGCCCGGGGCCGGGTAACGTTCACTTTGAAAACCCGTCCTACACGATCAATGAAAGTTCGGGTTTGGCGGCCATCCGGCTCACGCGCTTCAACGGCACTGTCGGCCCCTCCTTCGTGGACTTCACCACGGGAGATCTGACGGCCCTCGCCGGTTTTGACTACATCGCCCAGACCGGTACGGTGGGCTGGCTCTCCACCTACACCAACTCGGCAGGCCAGACCGAATTGCGGCTCGGCCAAACGGGGCCACTGTCGACGGTCAATAACTCGACGATCTTCCTGACGATTATCAACGACAGCATCGTGGAGGCCAACGAGACGATTGACCTGATTTTGGGTGCCGTGCGTGGGTCCTTCGAGTTGGGCAGCAATGTGCTGGTGACACCTTCGCCGGCCCTGGGCTTCCAAAGCCGGGTGACGCTGACGATCGCCGATGATGAGTTTCAGCCGGGCGTGCTCGGCTTCAGCTCGACTTCTTACAGCGCGGTGGAAAACAGCGGGGCCGCCGTCATCACGGTCACCCGTACCAACGGGTCGATGGGCTCGGTCACGGTGGGCTACTTCACCTCGACGAATGGCTCCACGGCCACGGCGGGGTTGGATTACACCCCCACCAACGGCACCCTGAGTTTCGCCGCCGGTGAGACCAGCAAGACCTTCTCCGTGCCGCTGATCAACGATGTGCTGGTGGAGAACGACGAGACCGTGACGCTCATGCTGACGAATGTGACCGGCGGGGCCACCCTGGGCTTGAGCAACGCCACCTTGGTGATAACGGACGACGACTTCTCGGCGGGCCGGCTGGGCCTCTCCGCAAACAACTACACGGTCACCGAGGGAACGGCCACCGTGACGGTGACGGTGGTGCGCAACGGCGGCAGCGTGGGAGCGGCCAGCGCACTCTTCTACACGTCCGATGGCACGGCGGTGAATGGCGTGGACTACACGGGAAGCACCAATGCACTGACCTGGGCGAACGGGGATGCCTCGTCCCGGACCATCACTCTGGCCATTGCAAACAACTTCCTGGTGGATGGCACCCGCACGATCAACCTGACCCTGACCAACATCACGGCGGCACTGCCGGGGTCGATCACCAATGCGACGGTGACCATTCTCGACGATGATGCGTTTGGCACGGTTTCCTTCAGCACATCCAATTACGCAGTGGCCGAGAACGGTGGGCAGATCACCATCACGGCCATTCGCACCGGGGGCAACGGCGGGACCGTGACCGTGGACGTTTACACGGACTTGGGTTTCAGCACCGCCGTATCGGGGGTGGATTACCTGCCGGCCAGCGGGACCTTGAGCATGGCCCCGGGCGTGGCCAGTGCCAGCATCCCGGTGACCATTCTGGACAACAATACCGCCAGCCAGCCGAACAAGATCATAGTGCTACGGTTGCAGAATGTGTCGGCGGGCGCGACGCTGGGTGCGCCGAGCTCGGCGACCCTCACGATCATTGATGACGAGTCGTTCAACATTCCTGCCGGCTCGGTGGACACCACCTTCAGCACGCTTGCCGGGGCGAACGGCTTCGTGCAGACGATGGCCCTGCAACCCGACGGCCGGCTGTTGATTGGCGGCGACTTCACCCTGTTCAACAATGTGGCCCGTGGGCGGCTGGCCCGGATCAATTCGGATGGGAGCCTGGACAGCACGTTCCTCCTGAGCGGCAGCGGGGCCAACTCGAGCGTGCGGACCATCACCTTGCAATCCGACGGTCGGATGATCGTGGGCGGCAGCTTTACGAACCTGAACTCGACCAACCGCGCCAGCGTGGCCCGGTTGAACAACGACGGCACCGTGGATTCGTCGTTTAACCCGGGGGCCGGAGCGGATAACCCGGTGTATGCCTCCGCGATCTACACGTCTGGCGCCAATAGCGGAAGGATTCTTATCGGCGGGTCCTTTGCGACTTACAATGGCACCCCGCGCAACGCGGTGGCCCGCTTGAACTCGGATGGGTCGTTGGATTCCAACTTCACCATCGGCACCGGGGCCAACGGCACCGTGTATGCCATCACCATCCTCGCGGATGGCAAGGCGCTCGTGGGCGGCGATTTCACCTCGTTCAATGGCGTGACCAACACGGCCGGATTGGTTCGGCTCAACGCCGACGGCTCGGTGGACACGCTGTTCAATCCGACGGGGCCGGGGGCTAACGGTTCCGTGCGCGTCATTCGTGTCCAGTCCGATGGCAAGCTCGTGATCGGCGGACTTTTCACCTCGTTCAATGGCTCGGCGAACAACTTCTATGCCCGCCTGGACCGCAATGGCAACGTGGACGCGGCGTTTACCACGGCCGGGGCCGGCGGGGCGGATAACGCGGTGTACGACATTGCGTTGCAGGACGACGGCAAGATCGTGCTGGGTGGCGACTTCACCCGGTTGCACAGCGCCAACGGCACGGGCGGCGTCTCGCGCAGCCGGGTCACTCGGTTGAATTCGGACGGCACTGTGGACCCGACGATCAACTTCGGCACGGCGGCGAACGGGTTTGTTGGCGCGGTGGTGCTGCAACGGATTTCGAGCAATGTGGAGCAAATCGTTCTGGGAGGTGGGTTCACCACCTTCAATGGCACGACGGTGAACTACCTCACCCGCCTGAACGGCGGCTCGCTGGCGGGCGGCGGACAGTTGGAGTTCTCGGCTGGCACCTACTCGGTGGCGGAGTCCGGCGGGTTTGTGGCCATTGACGTTTTGCGTCGCGGCGGCACCACGGGGGCGGCATCAGTGAACTTGTTGTCGGTTGGCGGCACGGCCATCAACGGAACGCATTACAGTCTGATTACGACCAATCTTTCGTTCCCGCCGGGCGAGGTCATCCAGACGGTGAACATCTCCGTGACGAATGATGCGCTGGTAAATGTTGACCGTACGGTGGCCCTGGTGTTGTCGAACTTTGTCACCTCGGTGGCCGGCAACCAGACCAACGCCATCCTCACGATCGTCAACGATGACGCGATCATCGGGTTCTCCTCGACTACCTACAGCGTCAACGAAAATGTGGTGGGCGGCTTCGCCGTCATCACCGTGGCGCGCACCGGCAGCACGGTGGGCAGCTCGACGGTCAACTACTCCACGGCCGCAGGGACGGCCACGGCGGGGGCGGATTACACCGATGTCAGCGGCGCGCTGACCTTTGCCCCCAGTGATTCCGTCAAAACCTTCAATGTGCCCATCATCAACGACCTGCTGGTCGAAGGCAACGAGACCATCCTGTTGCGTCTCGCGGGCATTTCCGGCGCGTCGGCGGGGCTGACGAATGCCACGCTGATCATCGTGGACGATGACTTCGCCGCTGGTGACCTCAGCTTCTCGTCCGGCAGTTACACGGTGAACGAAGCGGCCGGCACGGCGACCATCACCGTGGTCCGCTCCAATGGTGTCACGGGCGTGGTCTCCGTCAATTACGCCACGGTGGCGGGTGGCTCGGCCACGGCCGGGGTTGACTATACGACGACGAGCGGAAACCTGGCCTTCGCCGACGGACAGACCAGCCGCACCTTTACCGTGCCCATCCTGCTCAATACGCTGTCGACGAACAATTCGACCGTGAACCTTCAGATCAGCGGGCCCGTATCGGCGACGCTGGGTTCATTGAGCAGCGCGCAGTTGACGATCTTGAACAACGACATCGTGTTCGGAAACTTCAACTTCACCAATACGACTTACTCGGTGAGCGAGACCGCAGGGACGGTAAGCCTGCCGGTCGCCCGCACCGGCGGCGTCTTGAACCCCGTTGGAGTGACGGTGCTGGTGGTCAACGGTTCGGCGACGAATGGCGGGGTGCATTTCACGGCTCCGGCCAGCACCAACCTGGCCTGGCTCAACGGGGATAGCGCCAACAAGAACGTCGTGGTCACCTTGGTCAGTGACGGGCAGGTGCTCGGGGATCGGACCTTTACCATGGTGCTGACCAATGCCACCGGCGGGGCCAGCATCGGCACCAACGGCGTGGTCACGGTGCAGATCGTGGATGGGCAGCAGTCCCCAGGCAGTTTCCGGTTCTCGGCAGCCAGCTACTCGGTGCTGGAGAACGCGACCAATGCGGTCATCACCATCGTTCGCGCCAATGGCTTTACGGCGACCAACGGGCCCGTGAAGTTGGACTTCTTCACCACGGACGGTTCAGCCCTGAACGGGTCGGACTACATCGGCGTCACCAATGCCGGACCCACGGCACTGGTTTGGGCGGATGGGCAGACCAGCACGAACCTCACGATCAGCGTCCTGAACAACAACATCGTGGCGGGTAACAAGGTGGTCAACCTGAACCTGGCCAATGCCACGGGCAGCGCCACCATCGGGCAGGCCAGTGCCACCCTGATCATCGTGGATGATGATCCCACCGCCGGCTCGGGAGACAGCGCATTCAATCCCGGCACCGGTCCCGGGGCTCCCGTGCACGCGCTGGGCGTCACGTCGGTGGGACAACTCGTGGTGGGTGGCGATTTCGACATCTTCAATGGCACCGGTTCCACCAACGTGGCCCGTTTGCAGCTCAGCGGTGCGCTCGACTCCACGTTCGCCGTGCCGGCCGTGCTGAACAGCTCCAACCTGCCGTCCGTCCGCACCCTGAGCGTGCAGAGTGACGACAAGGTGGTGATCGGCGGGCAGTTCACCAGCATCGGTGGAACGGTGCGCAACAACGTCGCCCGGCTGAACACGACCGGCTTGCTGGACACTACGTTCGATCCGGGCGTGGGGGCGGACAACACGGTGCATAGTGTGGTGGCGCTGGCCAACGGTCGCGTCTTGGTTGGCGGTGCGTTTACCTCGATCGCCGGTGGCAGCCGCAACTTCATCGCGCGCCTCAATACCAACGGCACGCTGGATGCCACTTTCAACCCCGGCACGGGGGCCAATGCCACGGTGCGGGCCATCGCCGCCGACGGCAGCGGCAATGTGATCATGGGCGGCGACTTCACGGCGGTGAACGGTTCGACGCGTTACTACCTGGCGCGTTTGAACGCCAGTGGTTCGGTGGACAACTCATTCTTGGTGGGTACCAACCTGAATGGTTCGGTGCGCGCGATCCGCATCCAGCCCAACGGGAAGATCCTCATCGGTGGCACGTTCACTGCCTACGGGGTCACGACCCGGAACTTCCTGGCCCGGTTGAACACCGATGGCACGCTGGACTCGACCTTCTATGCGGCGGGCAATCTGGACAACTTCGTCAACTCGATTGATTTGCAGTCCGACGGCAATGTGTTGGTCGGCGGCGGTTTCACCCATTATGGCTCCGTCCCGTGCAACCGGATCGTACGGTTGCGTTCGGACGGAACCCTCGACCCGACCATCAACGTGGGCACCGGCGCGGACAGCTTCGTGGATTCGTTGCTGGTCCAGGGCGATGGCAAGATTGTGCTGGGCGGCTCCTTCACCAATTTCAACGGTCAAACTGCGAATTATCTGGCCCGGATCAACGGCGGCATCAATTTTGGCGAAGGTATCATCGGCTTCAGCCTGGCGGCCGCGACGATTTCTGAAGACGGGGGCAACCTCACAGTCAACGTGCAGCGCACGGCCGGCACCTCGAACACGGTCACGGTTGCCTACAACACGTTTGATGGCACCGCCACCAACGGCATCCATTATGGAACCAACTTCGGCACGCTCAGTTTTGCCGAGAATGAAACGCTGAAAACCTTCACGGTGGCCATCCTCGACGACGGCTTTGCGACGAATGCCGACCGCACGTTTGGAATCCGGTTGTCCAACCTGAGTTCACCCAACGGCACGGCCACGCTGGGTATCAGCACCAACCTCGTTACGATTCTCGACAACGATGCGATTCTGAACTTCAGCTCGCCCACCTACGTGGTTGCGGAGACGGGGGGCAGTGCTTTGATCACGGTGAACCGTCTCGGCGGGAGCGCGAACGCCTACTCGGTCGGGTTTGCCACCTCGAACAACACGGCGGTGGCCGGGCCCGGAGGAAACTATGTGGCCACGAACGGGACGCTGAACTGGGCGGACGGCGACGTGTTGGCGAAGACCTTCACCGTGCCCGTGACTCACAGCTTTGCCACCAATGGCAGCCTGCTGGTCACCCTGTCACTGTTTAATGCCACCAACACCACGCTGGGTATCGGCACTTCCTTGAGCGGACAGACCAATGCGCTCCTGACCATCGTGGACGTGGAGTCCGGCCCCGGCCAGATCGGATTCCTCACGGCTAACTTCACCGTGGTGGAAAACAGCAACGCGGCGACGATCACGGTGATCCGCACCAACGGAGCCACCGGCGCGATGAGGGTGAGCTATGCCACCGTGGCGGGCGGCACGGCGGTGGCGGGCACGCACTACACCACCTCAAGCGGCAGCTTTGCATGGTCGGATGGTGACAACTCCTCCCGGACGTTCACTGTGCCGGTGACGGATGACGGCGTCACCAATGTGAACCGGACGGTGAACCTGCAGTTGAGTTCACTTCAGGGTGGGGCGGCGGCGGGGATCATGAGCGCGACCCTGACCATCATTGATAATGACAGCCTGGTGGGCTTCAGTGCCAACGCCTATAGCGTGACGGAAAACGCCGGTTCCGCGACGATCACAATCCAGCGCAGCGGCGCGACCTTCCTCCCTGTGACGGTGACTTTCGCCACGACCAACGGCACGGCAGTAGCCCCGACCGACTACGCGGGGGTGACGAATAGCGTGACGTTTGCGGTGGGGCAGGTGAGCACGAACTTGTCGATCGGCATCGTTGACAACGGGGTGATCAATTCGAACAAAACGGTGCTGCTGGGGCTGTCGGCGATCGTGACGTCGGGCAACGCAGTGGTGCTTAACAATTCCCTCCAGCCGACCAGCGCCGTGCTCACCATTGTGGACAACGACATGGTCGTGTCCTTCACCAACAGCAGCTACACGGTCACGGAGAACGGTGGCAGCGCAGTGATCACCGTGCAGCGGACCGGGGTCACCACGGCGGCCGCGAGCGTGAACTTTGCGACCTCGGATGGCACCGCCCTGAGTTACCTGGATTACACTCCGACCAATGGGACGTTGAATTTCGGCGTCGGCGTGACCCTGCAATCTTACACGGTCCCAATTCTTGACAACACGGTGACAAACGTCAGCAAGACCCTCACCAACACGTTGTCGAATCCGGTCACGGCGGGCCCGAACAGCATTACGCTGGGAACCTCCGTGGCGACGCTGACCATCACTGACAATGACGTGGGGCTCAGTGCCGGCACGAACGATGTCGCTTTTGCGCCGTTGCTTAACGGGACGGTTTATGCGGTGAAACAGTACGCCGCCGGTGGCTCCGTCAGTTCCGGCAGCACCGCTTCCGCCGTGTTGACGAACACCATCTGGTCGGCGCAGGGGCCGGCACCGGACAATCTGGCTGGTAACGTGGACGGCATCCCGGGCAGCCCGGCCTCCGGCGCGGTCAATCGCATCCTGCCGCACCCCACGAACCCGAACATTGTTTACATGGGCACGGTCAACGGTGGTGTGTGGAAGACGGTCAACGCCACGGCGGCCAGCCCGACCTGGACGCCCCTGACCGACCAGTTGCAGTCCCTCTCGGTTGGCGCCCTGGCCTTTGATTCCCAGGATGCGACCTTTAACACCATCATCGCGGGCGTGGCGGACCTGAGCAGCGAGGCCTTGGAAGGCGGCCCGCGCAGCGGCCTGCAGCTCACCACGGACGGCGGTACGACGTGGAGCGAAATTGGCGGCACGATCGCCGGCAAGAACATCGTGGCCGTGGCCAAGCGCGGCAACACCATAGTGGTCGCGGCGGATACGGCTGACACGGTCACCGCGAGCAACATTGGCATCTTCCGCAGCGTGAACAACGGTGCCAACTTCGTGCAAATTTCCTCAGGTGCCGGACCGGGCGGAACCATTCCCCTGGGCCGGGCAGCTGACTTGGTCGTGGATCCGGCCAGTGCGACCACGTTGTACGCGGCGATCTGGGATGCCCCCGCAGCGGGCGGTGGCGTGAGCGGCGTGTTCAAGTCCACGGATTTCGGTGCGACTTGGAGCCGCGTGAGCGATGCCGCAGTGGAGGCGGCCATCACGGTAAATACGGACAACATGAAGCTGGCGGCCGGTCCTAGTGGGTCGGTCTATGTCGGCATCGTGACGAACGGCTCTCTGGCAGCGGTGTTCAACTCGCAGAATTCGGGCACCACCTGGACGCTGCTGGATTTGCCGACGACGACCGAGAATCTGCCCGGCGGAGGTACGGCGGTGTTTGGCATCCATCCGGGTGGCCAGGGTTCCATCCACTTCGCCTTGTGCGCGGACAAGGTCAGTCCGACCACGGTCTACATCGCCGGTGATCGTCAGCCCGGTCCCGGTGAAGTCCAGTTGCCCACCTCCATCGGGTCATCCTCTTACAGCGGTCGTTTGTTCCGTGGCGATACGACGCAGCCCACGGGCAGCCAGTGGACGCCGCTGACCCATTCCGGCACCACGAATAACAGCGCCCCGCATCCGGACAACCGGGGGGTTGCCTTCGATGCCGCCGGGAATCTGCTCAACGGCAACGACGGCGGCATCTACAAGCGCACTTCACCCGGCAACGCCAACGGTGGCTGGGTCTCCCTGAACGGCAACGCTCAAATCGCGGAGTTGCACGCCTTGGTTTACGACTCCGTCAGCGGGGTCATCGTGGCCGGCTCCCAGGACAACGGCACGCCCCGTCAGTCCGCTCCCGGCAGCACGGCCTGGACGGACATCACCGGCGGTGACGGCGGGAGTCTGGCGATCGATACCTTGGTGACACCGGGTTCCTCGGTGATCTACGCGAGCAGTCAGAATCTCGGCGGCTTGCGTCGTCGGACTTTCAATGCGTCGGGCACGCAGACCGCATCCAGCGCCCCCACACTGACAGTCACCGGCGGGGGGTCGGCACTGGTGCCGAGTTTTGAAACGCCGATTAAGGCCAATGCGATCACAGGTGGACGGCTCGTCATCGCGGCTGGCAACTCGGTGTATGAGTCCTTCGATCAGGGAGACAACCTGACTGAAATCGGCCCCAATGTCGGCAACGGAGCTGGGATCGCCTATGGTGGTTACCAGGGCGGCGTGGCCAACGCGAACGTGCTCTACGTGGGCTCCGGCAACAACGTGTACGTCCGGACGAACTCCGGGCCGGGCGGGACAATTAGTGTCACGCCGGCGAACTTCCCCGGTGGTGCGGTGCGTGAGTTGGCGATGGACCCGTCGGATTGGCGGACGGTGTATGTCGTTTCAGCGAGCGCGGTGTATATGACCACGAACGCCGGGGCCGGCTGGGTCGATATCACCGGTGATTTGCCGGCCGGCAGTGAGTTCTTCAGCGTGCAGGTGATCACCAGCCCCACCCTTACCGTGGGCGGCGTGGTGGTTGGCTCGTTGAGCGGTGTTTATCTCTCCTCGGCGACTACGCTGGGCACTTGGAACCATCTCGGGGCCAACATGCCCAACGCGCAGGTGACCTCGCTGGTCTACGATTCCGGCAGTGACACGCTGGTGGCCGGCACCTTGGGCCGTGGGGCTTTCACCTTCTCCAGCGCCTATTCGCAGTTGTTTGTCACCCCGCCCAGCGGCTCGACGCTCATTGGCAAGCTGGTCATCGGCGGCGACTTCACCCAGCTCGGTGGCGTTACGCGCAACCGGCTGGCGCGGTTGAACGTGGACGGCACACGGGACACGGCCTTCACGCCTTCCGTAAACAACACCGTCAAGGCCATCGCCTTGCAGTCCGACGGCAAGGTGATCATTGGCGGCTTGTTCACCAATGTGAACGGCTCTGCGGTGAACCGTATCACCCGTCTTACCACCTCCGGTGGTCTGGATCCGTTCTTCTCCAATACCACGGGGGCGAACAACAACGTTGAGGCCGTAGCGTTGCAGCCCGATGGCAAGATTGTCATTGGCGGATCGTTTTCGGCCGTCGCGGGCAGCACGCGCAACTTCGTCGCCCGGCTGAATTCTGACGGCACGCTGGACACCAACTTTGTTACCAGCGTGAACGGCACCGTCTCCACGCTGGCGCTGGACGGCTCCGGGGACATCCTGTTGGGCGGCTCCTTCACGCAGGTTGGCGGTGTGGCGTCGCCCGGTCTGGCACGGATCACCACGAACGGAACGGTGAATGCGACCTTTGCCGCCAACTGGGCGGCGGCAGGGCTGGCCGGGGCCGTGGCGGACGTGGAGATTCAGCAGGTGGGGCCGACCACTTACTTGATCGTGGGTGGTCAGTTTACGACCACGGCAGGTGGGGCCAACCTGGTCCGGGCGACCTTGACAGGCGTGCTGGACAATACGTTCACGGCGAATCCTGACAACTACGTCAACTCCGTCGCCGTGCAATCGGACGGTTATCTGGTGGTGGGCGGCGGGTTCCAGAACATGAACGGGGCCGTGCGCAACCGGGCCGCCCGGCTTACCCCCAGTGGGGCCCTCGACCCGAGCATCAATTTCGGCTCCGGGGCGGATCAGGACATTGAGGCCGCGTTGGTGCAGTTCCAGGACGGCCGGATCGTCTTTGGCGGCTCATTCACCAATTTCGACGGGCTGAATCAGCCGTACTTGGTCCGTGTGAACGGTGGCACCAATTCGGGCGGTGGCACGCTGGCCTACGCGGCGGCGAACTACGCCGTGTCTGAAAGTGGCGGCAGCGTAACCATCACCATCAACCGTGTGGGCGGCCTGGCGGGAGCGCTGATGGTGACCAACAAGACGGCGAATGGAACGGCCACCAGCCCGGTTGATTACGTCGGCGTCACCAACGTGTTCACCTTCGCCGCCGGACAGACCACCACGAATTTCACCGTGCCGATCCTGGACACTGCGGGAACAAACGTGAACCGCACGTTCACCCTGAACCTGACGGCGACGAACAACGCGATCCTCGCTGCCCCGTCCACCGCCACGGTAACGATCCTCGATAACGATTCGATCCTGAACTTCAGCTCCCCCACCTACAGTGTGGTGGAAAATGGCGGCTCGGTGAGCATCACGGTAAACCGCCTCGGTGGCAGCGCCGATGCCTACTCCGTAGGGTATGCCACGTCCAACGGCACCGCGCAGGCCGGCGTCAATTACACTGCAACCAGCGGCACGCTCAACTGGCTCAACGGCGACGGGACGTCCAAGACCTTCAGTGTGCCAGTGCTCTACAGTTCGCTGACCAACGGCAACCTTACGGTGAACCTCTCGCTCTTCAATGCCACCAATCTCACGGTGGGCAGCGGGGTGGTGCTCTCCGGCCAGACCAACGCGGTCCTGACCATCATCGATCTGGAAACCTCGGCCGGCCAGTTGGGCTTCGTGAGCCCCACCTTTACCGTGCAGGAGAACAGCAACTCGGTGACCATCACGGTGGTCCGCACCAACGGTTCCTTCGGCGGCGTGTCGGCCACCTACGCCACGGTGAATGGCACGGCCCTCGCCGGCACGGACTACACGAACGCCAGCGGGACGTTCACCTGGCCCAATGGTGACAACTCGTCCCGCACGTTCACGGTGGGCATCACGGACAACCAGGCCACCAATGTGAACAAGACGGTGAACCTCCAGGTGCGCAGCCTCACCGGCGGGGCGACCGGCGGCTTCACCAATGCGGTGCTGACGATCGTGGACGACGACAGCTTGGTGGGCTTCAGCAGCAACGCGTACAGCGTGCTGGAGAACGGCACCAATGCGGTGATCACCCTGGTGCGCGGCGGCGCGACGAACCAGTCGGTGACGGTGACCTTCACCACGACGGATGGCACCGCTCACGCAGTGACCGATTACACCAACGCCACGACGGGTGTCACCTTCGCGGTGGGCCAGACGAGCACGAACCTGCTGGTGGGCATCCGGGACAATGTGCTGGCCGACGGGGACCGGACCGTGGCCTTGAGCCTGTCCGGCACCTATGACCGCCTGACCAATTCGCTGGTGCTCAACAATGCCCAGCAGCCCGCCACCGCGACGCTGACCATCATTGACAACGACGTGTACGTGCAGTTCTCGACGAATGCGTTCGGTGTAATGGAGAATGGTGGCAGCGCGCTGATCACGGCGATCCGCTTCGGTGTGACCAACACCGCGGTGAGCGTGAACTACGCGACGGCCAACGGCACCAATGCTTCTCCCGCTTTGGATGGCATCCACTACACCGGCCAGAGCGGCGTGTTGACCTTTGCGCCGGGCGTGACGACCCAGACCTTCCTCGTGCCGATCATTGACGACGTGGTGACGAACGTAAACCGGACGGTGAATCTTTCGCTCACGCCGGCGACGCAGTTCTACTTCAATGACTTTGAAAGCAGCTTCGGTTCCGAGTGGACGCTGCAGCCCACCGTTGGACCGGGAAATCCGGTCAACAGCCTGGTCACCAGCGTGACGCCCAGGGGTACCCGGCAATTCCTCGGTGAGTTGGCCAATAACGCCGCGATTCTCACCCTGACCAATCTGCCGACCCATACCAACCTCACGGTGACGTTCGACTTCTACATGATTCGTTCCTGGGATGGAAACCTGAGTGGCAACCTTGGTCCCGATGTCTTCGACCTGAGTGTGCTGGGCGTAACCAATCTGTTGCATACTTCATTCTGTTACGTCGGCAACCCGAGTTCGACCAACCAAAGCTATCCCGGCACCTATCCGAGTGGCAGTTACGCTCCGGGAACCGGGGCGTCTGAAGTCGCTACCCTCGGTTTCCTGTACACCAATGGTTCTACAGTGGATCTGGCCGATGCGGTGTATCACCTGACTTACACCTTCCCGCATGTGGCCAGCTCGGTGGTGATCCGGTTTGCGGCCACGAACTTGCAGGACGGGGTCAATGAGGCTTGGGGCTTGGACAACGTTTCCGTGCTCGGCGGCGGGACGCAGTTGAGCGCGCCGGTGCCGAATAATTTGTATTTGGGCACCAACAGCTTCGCCGTACTGACGATCACGAATGACGACCTGGTGGACATCATTGCCGGCACGGTAGATCAGACGCTTCAGCTCCCGCTCGGGGCCAATGGTCCGGTCTTGGCGTCCTTGGTGGATCCCAGTGGTCGTTTGGTGGTGGGTGGTGATTTCACCACGCTCAACGGGGCCAGCGCGGTGCGGGTGGCCCGGTTGAATGCGGATGGTACGGTGGATAACACCTTCACTCCGGGCCTAGGGGCCAACGGGGCGGTGTATGCCATGGCCCAACAGCCATTTTATACCAACGCCGTGGTAATCGGTGGTGCGTTCACCACAGTGAACGGGGTCAGCCAGAGCTACCTCGCCCGCCTCTTCTCGACCGGCCAAATGGATCCGACCTTCCGCGGCGGGGTGGGCCCGAATGGGATTGTGCGCGCACTGGCAGTGGACGCCACCGGCAATACCTTGGTAGCCGGTGATTTCACCACGATGGAGGGCTTGAGCTACAACCATATCGCCCGGGTGGACACGAACGGCAACCTCGACGCGACGTTCAACATCGGCACCGGCGCGAACGGCGCCATCCGTGCGGTCGCGGTGCAGCCGAACGGGCAGATCCTGATTGGCGGCGATTTCACCACCTTCAACGGCTTGAGCCTCGCCCGGATTGCACGGCTGAATGCCGACGGCTCGGTGGATTCACTCTTCACACCCGGCTTGGGTGCGGACGCCTCGGTCAATGCACTGGCCTTGCAGACCAACGGCGCGATTGTGGTTGGCGGTTCATTCCTGACTTTCAACGGGCTGACCCGCAATGGCATCGCGCAATTGACCACGAATGGCGTGCTGGATGCCACGTTCAACGCCGGCACGGGAGCTGGTGGCGGCCCGGTGCAGGCCTTGTCCGTGTCCACCACCGGCCAGATCCTGGTGGGAGGATCGTTCACCAACCTGAATGGTTACGCGATGAGCCGTGCCGCGCGCTTGAACGTGGACGGATCTGTGGATACGACTTTTAACGCGGTGGTGGGTGTGACGAATGTTTATACGGTGAAAGTGATTCAGCCGGTCATCTCAGTCCCGGCGGCGGGCAAGGGTAACGGTGGCGAAGACCGCCGCTCGGTGGACACCGGGGTTAACCAGGGCACGATCCATGTGGACTATAGCTTCGGCCAAAATCCGAATGACCTGCGCATTTACTATGATGGCGTGTTGATCTTCGACACGGGCAATGTTTCGACTGGCACCGGCGGTGGCGCGAAGCCCTACGGGCCGTTCAACACAATCGACATTCCCTATGGACCCGGGTTGGGGACTACGGTGGAGTTTGTGATTGATGAGGGGAAGGCGAATGGTTCGTTGTGGTATTACTTTGCCACCATTACGCCCGCCACCTTGCCCAAGGTGGCCATCGGTGGTGATTTTACATCCGTCAGCGGCGCGGTGCGTGACCGTTTGGCCCGGCTTAACACGGACGGTTCGCTGGACACGACCTTTGGTGTCAACACGACCGCCAAGGACGTCCAGGCGCTGGCCATCTATACCAACACGGCCCTGCCCACCATGCTTGGCAAGTTGATGGTGGGGGGCGACTTCACCGTACTCGAGGGGGTGGCCGTCAACTATCTGACCCGCCTGAATGTGGACGGCACGGTGGATCTCGGTTTCAGCACCGGCTTTGGCCTGAATGCCCGGGTCAACGGACTGGCGGTGCAGCCGGATGGCAAAGTGCTCGCGGTCGGTGACTTCAATACCGTGAACGATTCCAGCCGGAACGGGCTGGCCCGCTTCAACGTGGATGGCTCGTTGGACACATCCTTCGATCCCGGCACAGGGGCGGACAACTCCGTGCTGGCGGTGGCCTTGCAGCCCAATGGCCTGAGCATTGTCGGTGGTCAGTTCACGGTGTTGAACTCGACGCCGCGCAACTCGATTGCCCGCTTGAATGTCGATGGTACCGTGGACGGCTCGTTCAATCCCGGCACCGGGGCCAATGGTGCGGTACGTGCGGTGGCCATTCAGAGCGACGGCAAGGTGCTGATTGGCGGTGACTTCACGGTGGTCGCCGGTGTGGCGCGGAATCATATCGCCCGGCTGCTGACCAACGGCGCCGTGGATTTGACCTTCACCTCCGGGACCGGGCCGGACAACACGGTGAATGCGATTGCGATTACGGCCAGCGGCAAGGTGCTTGTCGGCGGTGCTTTCGTGAACGTCAACGGGACCAACCGGAACCGGATTGCGCAGTTGAATACCGATGGTTCGCTTGATCTGGGATTCAATCCGCAGGCGGGGATGGATGACTATGTCGGGACCATTGCCCTGCAGGCGGACGGCCAGATCGTGGTCGGCGGCGGCTTCACGACGGTCAATGGCGTGGGCCGGGCCCGGGTGGCCCGTTTGAATGCCAATGGCACCTTGGACCCGAACATCAACTTCGGCACCGGCGCGGACAGCCCGGTGAGCGCGGCTCTCATCCAGACCTTTGATGACCGGCTCGTGCTGGGCGGTTCGTTTACCAACTTCAACGGGGTGGCGTCCGATCATCTGGTGCGCCTGATCGGCCGTACCAACAGCGGGTCCGGCACGCTGGCGTTTAGTTCCAGCAGCTACACGGTGGCGGAGAGCGGGCCGACGGTGACCGTGACGGTGAACCGTTTGAACGGGTTGAGTGGGACTTTGGATTACGTGCTGACCAATGCCAATGCCGCCCTCGGCTCGGCGGTGCAGGGGACGATTATCGGTGGGGTTACCAACGGCAATTACCTTTTGCCCTTGACGAACCTCACGTTCGTGGCCGGCCAGAGCACGATGGACCTGATCATCGGAATCGTGGATGACAACGCCAATAATACCAATCGCGTGGCGAGCTTGCTGTTGAAAGACAAGAACAGCACGAATACGGCCACCGCTACCCTGACCATTGTGGACAATGATGCGGTTCCGAACTTTAGCTTGGCCGGCTACTCGGTTACCGAGACCGGCGGCGGGGCGACGATCACCGTGAACCGCTTGGGCGGCACGGCCAACGCCTATTCCGTGCAGTTTGCCACGTCCAACAACACGGCGGCGGCGGGCATCAACTACACCGCGACCAACGGGACGTTGAGCTGGGCGGACGGTGACGTGACCGCCAAGACCTTCCTGGTGCCGGTGACGCACAGCCTGCTCACCAACGGCAACCTCTTCGTGAACCTCTCGCTCTTCGGCGCGACGAATACGACCTTGGGTACCGCCGTGACCAACTGGCCCGGCCTGACTAATGCGCTGCTGACCATCATCGACGCGGAATCGGCGCCGGGCCGCATCGGCTTCACCAGTGCGGCTTACTCCGTGCAGGAGAGCGTCAGCTCGGTGACCATCACGGTCAACCGCACCAACGGCAGCAGCGGGGCGGTGTCCGTGGGTTACTCCACGGCTGCGGGCGGCTCGGCGGTGGCGGGCTCCAATTATGTGAACGCCGCCGGCACCTTGACCTGGCCCAACGGCGACAATTCGCCGCGCACGTTTACGGTGCCCATCCTTGACAACCGGATCAGTGACGGGAACAAGACCGTCCTACTCCAGTTGAGCGGCTTCACCGGCGGTGCGACCCCGGGCATTGCCACGGCGACCCTCACGATTGTGGATGACGAGAGCGTCGTGGGCTTCAGCGCCAGCAGCTACAGCGTGGCGGAAAACGCGGGCACGGCCACCATCACCCTCCTCCGCAGCGGGGCGACGAATCTGCCGGTGACGGTGACCTTTGCCACGGCCAACGGAACCGCTGTCGCCGGGACGGATTACACAGGCCAGAACAATACCGTGACCTTCGCTCCCGGCCAGGTCACCCAGAATTTGTTGGTGAGCATCACCGACAACTTGCCGTCGAACGTGGACCGTACGGTGCTGTTGAACCTGACCGGGGCGAATTCACCGGCCAATCCCGTGGTGCTGGATGGCACGCTGCGGGCGACGAACGCGACGCTGACGATCGTGGACAACGACGTGTATGTGCAGTTCACGACGAACGCGTACACGGTGGCGGAGAATGCCGGGAGCAAGACCATCACGGTGGTGCGCTCGGGCGTGACCAACACGACCGTGAGCGTGAACTATGCGACCACCAACGGGACGGCGCTGGATGGGTTGAACTACACCGGCCAGAGCGGCGTGCTGACCTTCGCGCCGGGCGTGACGTCGCAGACGTTCACGGTGCCGATCATTGACGACCTGATCGTCAACGCCGACCGGACGGTGAACCTCTCGCTCACACCGGCGACGCAGTTCTACTTCAATGACTTTGAGAGTGGGGCAGTGGGTTCGGAGTGGAGCAGGAGCAAACTCGATGTGACGCCGCGTGGTGCAAGGCACTTCCTTGGGCAGTTCTTTACAAACGACAGCGTGAGTTTGTCGCTTACCAATCTTCCTAATCACACGAATCTGACAGTTTCGTTTGATCTTTATGTCATTGGCTCCTGGGATGGTAACATTAGTTCGTTGACTGGTCCGGACATCTTTGACCTGACCGTGGTGGGTATAACCAATTTGTTGCACACCACGTTTGGAAACTTTGCGGTCCAAGCATATCCTGGTACCTATCCTTCGTCGAGTAACCCTTGGGGAACGGGTGCAAGCGAAGTCAGCGATCTCGGATATTTTGCATCGACTGGTCCCGGTGGTCAATCCATAGACTCCGTATATCGCCTGACCTTTACTTTCCCGCATAGTGGGCAGGGGGTTACGTTGCAGTTCTCGAGCGCCTTGCTTGATCTTCAGCCGGATGCTGAAAGCTGGGGCCTGGACAACGTCTCTGTGGTCGGTGGCGGGACGCAGTTGGGTGCCCCGGTGCCGAACAACCTGTATCTGGGCAGCTTCAGCAACGCGGTGCTGACCATCACGGATAACGAGACCACCAACCTCGTGGCGGGTACGGCGGACCCGCTCTTCAGCCGGGGCTTCGGGGCCGATGGCCCGGTGTACGCGCTGGCCTTCACCTCCACCAACGCGGTGATGGTGGGCGGCAGCTTTACGAACCTGAACTCGGCGCGGGTGCCGGGCCTGGCGCGGGTCTTTACCAATGGCTTGGTGGACTCAACTTTCAACCCCGGTACCGGCCCGAATGGCGCGGTGTACGCGTTGGGAGGGCAGCCGCTCTATTCCAATGCCGTAGTGATCGGTGGTGCGTTCACTAGCTACAACGGCACGAGCCGCAGCTACTTCGCCCGGGTATTCCCGGATGGCACGCTGGATCCGACTTATGTGCCGGGCACCGGCCCGAACGCGCCGGTGCGCGCGCTGGCCGTGCAGGGTGACAACTCGGTGCTGGTCGGCGGAGATTTCACCACCGTCAACGGCCAGTCCTACAACCACCTCGTCCTGGTCGATACCAACGGCAACGTGGATTCGACGTTTAACATTGGCACCGGGGCGAACGGCACCATCCGCGCAATCGCAGTGCAGACCGACGGCAGCATCCTCGTCGGCGGTGACTTCACCACGTTCAACGGCCTGAGCCTGCCCCGGATCGCCCGGTTGAATTCGGACGGCTCGATTGACAGCAACTTCCATCCCGGCCTGGGCGCGGATGCGAGCGTGACCTCGATCCAGGTGCAGACCAACGGGGCCATCCTGGTGGGTGGCAGCTTCACGACTTTCGGCGGGTTCACGTTCAACGGGATTACCCGGCTCAACCCTGATGGGTCGCTGGATGTCACGTTCAACGCGGGTTTGGGTGCGCTCGGCGGCGGGGTGACTGCCGTGGCGCTGCTCAATAATGCACAGGTGGTGTTGGCCGGTACCTTCACGAACGTGAACGGTTTTGCCCGCAGCGGCTACGCGCGGTTGAATGGCGACGGCTCCGTGGACACGGGGTTCAATCCGGGCGCCGGCGCTTCGAACGTATATGCCATGGTCTCGTCATTGCCGGCGGTCGTGGTGCCGCCGGTGCTGTCCAATGGCAGCACCAACGAGTCCGTCCAGACGATCGATTCACAGGCGACCAGCGGCACGCTGACGGTGAACTTCAGCACGGGCAAGGCACCTGACACCCTGAGCGTTTATTACAACGGCGTACGGTTGCTCTACACCGGCTATGTTCAGTCCACGACTACGAGCGGAGCGAAGGCTACCGGTCCGTTCCTCACCTACGTGGTCCCCTACGGCCCCGGACCTTCGACCTTGGTCACAGTCATCATCAATGAAGGTGGCAATACGAATAGCGGCAGTGGCGACAAATGGTATTACAACACGAGTCTCTCGCCGAATGTGAAGCCGACGACGGTCATTGGTGGTGATTTCGCCAGCACTGGCGGGCTGCCGCAGGCGCGTCTGGCGTTCATCCGGGATGACGGCTCGGCGGACCCGCTCTCGGGTGTCGGCACGCTGCCACGCTCGGTGTTGGCACTGGGTACTTACGTCAACAGCGCGGTGCCGTCCCAGTTGGGCAAGCTGGTGGTCGGTGGCAATTTCACCTCGCTGGGCGGCGTGGCGGTGGGGAATGTGGCCCGGTTGAACCTGGATGGGACCGTGGACCTGAGCTTCAGCCCCGGTGCCGGTGCCAGTGGCCCGATCAATGCGCTGGTAGTGCAGGCCGACGGCAAGGTCGTTCTGGGCGGCGCGTTCAACACCTACAACGGCGTGGGCCGGACGAACCTGACGCGGGTGAACACGGACGGCACGTTGGATACGGGCTACAACTCGTTCGCCGGGGCCAACAGCCCGGTGCTGGCGTTGGCGTTGCAGCCGGACGGCAAAGTCGTGGCGGGCGGCGAATTCAACCTCGTGAACACAACGCTGCGCAACTTCGTGGCGCGGCTGAACACGGACGGTACGTTGGACAGCGGGTTCAACCCGGGCACCGGTGCGGATGCACGGGTGCGGGCGGTGGCGGTTGATGGAAACACCAATGTGCTGATCGGCGGCGACTTCACCGTCGTGAGCGGGACGACGCGCGGGCATTTGGCGCGGTTGAAACCCAACGGCACCTTGGACCTTTCTTTTGCGAACAACCTGAGCGGCGCTGACAACTCGGTGAATGCGATTGCCCTGACCTCCGCCGGCGAGGTGGTCATCGGCGGTGCCTTCACCTTCGTGAACGGCACATCCCGAAACAGGATTGCGCTGTTGGCGGGGGACGGTTCCTTGGACAGCACCTTCAACCCCTTAACCGGCATGGACAGCTTCGTGTCCGCACTGGCGGTGCAGGCCGATGGGTTGATCGTGGCGGGCGGCGGCTTCACCAGCGTCAACAATCTGACCCGCGGCCATGTGGCGCGCCTCAATCCGGATGGGACCCTGGATGCCGGCATCAATTTGGGCACGGGTACGGAGGATGCGGTGAACGCGGTCCTCGTGGAAACGTACGATGACCGGCTGGTGCTGGGTGGTCAGTTCACGAACTACAACGGGACGATCGTGGACCACGTGGTGCGGGTGAACGGACGAAACAATACGGGCTCCGGCACGCTGGCCTTTGCGGCCGGCAGCTACACCGTGAGCGAGAGCGGTCCGACGCTGACGGTGACGGTGAACCGGTTGGGCGGATTGAATGGGCAGTTGGATTACTTGCTCACCAATGCCAATGCCTCCGTCGGAGCGGCGGTGCAGGGGACGATTATCAATGGTGTCACCAACGGCAATTACCTCCTGCCCCTGACGAACCTTACGTTCGTGGCCGGCCAGAACACGACCAATCTCGTCATCGGCATTGTGGATGATAACACCAACAACACCAACCGCGTGGCCATCTTGCTGCTGAAAGACAAGAACAGCGCCAATACGGCCACGGCCACCTTGACCATCGTGGACAACGATTCGAACCCGAATTTCAGCCTGGCCAGTTACACGGTCTCGGAAGGGGGCGGCAGCGCCACCATCACGGTGAACCGCCTCGGCGGCAGTGCGGATGCCTACACGGTGCAATATGCGTCGACGAACATCACGGCGGCGGCGGGCGTGAACTACACGGCGGTGGGCGGGACGCTGGGCTGGGCGGATGGGGATGTGACGGCTAAGACCTTCCTCGTACCGGTCACGCACAGCCTGCTGACCAACGGCAACCTCACGGTTTCCCTGTCCTTGTTCAACGCGACGAACACGACGCTGGGCAGCGGGGTTACGCTGACCGGCCAGACGAATGCGACACTGACGATTGTGGACATTGAGTCCGCCCCCGGCCAGATCGGGTTCCTCAGCACGAACTTCAACGTGATGGAAAACAGCAACGCTGCGGTCATCACGGTGATCCGCACCAATGGCAGCAGCGGCGCGATGTCGGTGAACTATTCCACGGCAGACCTGCTGGCGACCAACTTGGTGCACTACACGAATGCCAGCGGCACTTTCAACTGGAACAATGGGGACAACTCCGCCCGCACGTTCCTGGTGCCGGTGCGGGACGATTTTGGGACCAACCAGAACCGGACGGTGAGCCTGCGGTTGAGCGGCTTCGTGGGCGGCGCCACGCCGGGCATCACCAATGCGACGCTGACGATCGTGGACAACGACAGCCTGGTCGGTTTCAGCGCGACGAACTACACGGTGCTGGAGAATGCCACCAATGCGACCGTCACCATCCTGCGCAGCGGCGCCACGACGCTCCCGGTGACCATCAACTTCACGGCGACCGCCGGCACGGCGGCCAGTGGCGATTTCACAAACACCTACACGTCCATTACGTTCGCCCCCGGCGTGATCAGCACGAACCTGTCGATCGGCATCACTGACAACACGAATGTGAACGCCGACCTGACGGTGCTCCTGGGCATGAGTGTCGTGGTCACGAATTCGCCGACCAACGCCGTGGTGTTCAATCCCGCCTCGCTGCCCACCGTCGCGGTGCTGACGATCGTGGATAATGACACGCATCTTGACTTCAGCTCGGCGACCTACTCCATCGCCGAGAACGCCACCAACCTGCTGGTCACGGTGGTGCGCTCGGGTGTCTCCAACACCTTGGTGACGGTGGACTTTGCCACGACGAACAACACGGCTGTCGCGGGCCTGCATTATCTCGGGACCAACGGGACGTTGACCTTCACCAACGGGGTGACGAATCAGACCTTCCTGGTGCCCATCATCGACAACACGGTCCTGAACCTTTCGGCCCGGACGTTCAACCTCCTGTTGAGCAATGTCGTGGGTCCGCAGGGCGGGACATCTGATACGCGCCTGGGCAGTGTGACCAACTCGTTGGTGACGATTGTTGATGACGAAAGCACGGGTGCTGTGGCGGGCAGTGTTGATGCCGGTTTGACCAGCGCATTTGGTGGCGGCCCGGTGTTTGCCCTGGGCATCGGAGCCAACCCGGCGTTCCCCAATGTCGTGGGCAAGCTCGTCGTGGGCGGTGACTTCACCAACTTCAACGGGGTGGCGCAGAACCGGCTGGCGCGGTTGAACCTGGATGGGACGCTGGATGCAACCTTCAACGTGGGGGTGGGTCTGCCGGGCACGGTCCGGGCCTTGGTGGTGGCCGCTGATGGCTCGGTCTATGTGGCGGGGAACTTGAACACTGTTTCTCAATTCATTGGGAACATCACCCGCTTGGATTCGACCGGTGCCGTGGATCTCAGTTTCAATAGCGGACGGTTCCTCACCGACAACCCGGTGTTGGCGCTCGCCGTGCAGGCGGATGGGAAGCTGGTGGTGGGTGGCCAGTTTACCACGCTGATGAGCGTCCAGCAGGCTTTCATCGGACGCCTTAACGCTGATGGCTCGATGGACAACACGTTCAACGTAGGCGCCGGTCCCGACGCGCCGGTGCGGGCCGTGCAGGTGCTGCCGGATGGCAGCGTGATCATCGGCGGCGACTTCACGACGGTGAACGGTGTGGTCAGCCCGCGGTTGGCGCGCCTGAGCACCAACGGAACGGTGGACGCCACGTTCGCTGCGAACCTTACCGGTGGCATGGACGGTCCGGTGTTTGGTCTGGCGCTGCAGAATGGCACCAACCTCGTGGTGGCCGGCCAGTTCACCCGGGCGGGCAACGGCACCCATCTGAATCTGGCCAGAGTGGCCCTGAACGGAAGGGTGGATCCGAACTTTACGGCCTCTGTCAGCGATTATGTCAACAAGGTGACAGCCCAGGCTGATGGCAAGGTGATCCTTGGTGGCGGGTTTACGTCGGTGAACGGACTGGCCCGCAGCCGCGTCGCCCGGCTTAATGTGGATGGCACGCTCGACGCCAACATTAACTTCGGTACCGGAGCGGACGCGGATGTGGAAGCCGTGCTGGTGCAGCCGGATGACGGTCGGATTGTTCTGGGCGGCCAGTTCCGGAATTTCAATGGCGTGCCGCATGCCGGCCTGGTGCGGCTCAATGGACGCGACAGCACGGACGGTGGCACGCTGGCCTTCAGCCAGGCAAATTATGCGGTGGCCGAAAGCGGACCGTCCGTCGCGATTACCATCACCCGTTCCGGAGGTTTGAACGGAAGCTTGACTGTGACGAATACCTCCGCCGACGGGACGGCGACGAACGCGTTACACTATGGCGCGGTGAGCAATGTCTTCATCTTCGCCAACGGTCAGGCGAGCACGACTTTCACCGTGCCGATCAACGACAGCGATGCCAGTCCCAATACCAACCGGACGTTCCAGCTCAATTTGGCGGCGGCCACCGGGGTGCTCGGGAGCCCGGCCAGCGCCACGGTCACGATTGTGGATAATGATGCCAATCCGAACTTCAGCGTCGCCAACTTCAATGCCACCGAGCTGTCTGGCAGTGCGGTCATCACCGTGAACCGCCTGGGCGGCAGTGCCAACGCCTACACCGTCCAGTATGCGACTGCCGACAACACGGCCGTGGCAGGGGTCAACTACCTGACGACCAGCGGCACGCTCGCCTGGGCCGATGGCGATGTGGTACCGAAGACCTTCACGGTTCCGGTCATCCACAGCCTGCTCACCAATGGCAACCTGTTTGTCGCGCTGTCGCTGTTCAATGCAACCAATACTACGCTGGGTTCCAGTACGGTCATGAGCGGCCAGACCAACGCACAGTTGACCATCATTGATGCGGAGACGGGCCCGGGCCAGATTGGGTTCCTCAGCACGAACTTCAATGTGCTGGAAAGCGCTGGCATAGCCACCATCACAGTCATCCGCGCCGGCGGCAGCGCCGGTTCGGTGCAGGCCACCTTCGCGACGATTGCGGGCGGGTCCGCCACGACTGGTACGGATTACGCCATCACCAATGGCACGTTCACCTGGCCCAACGGGGACAACTCCGTCCGGACATTCACGGTTTCCGTGAACGACAATTTTGTGACCAACGGAAACAAGACGGTGAACTTGGCGATCTCCTCCATCGTAGGTCCGTCCGCTGCCGGCATCACCAACGCGATGCTGACCATCGTGGATGATGACAGCCTGGTCGGCTTCAGCACGAACGCATATTCGATCAACGAGACCAACGGGCCGGCCATCATCACCCTCGTGCGTTCCGGCGCGACGAACCAGTCGGTGACGGTGAACTTCACCACGATCGATGGCACCGCCCTCAACCTCCGGGATTACACCAATGCCACCACGGCCGTCACCTTTACCAACGGACAGACCGTTGCGACGGTGCCGGTAAACATCATTGACACCACGGTGGTGGATGGGTTCCGGACGGTGCAGCTCAACTTGACGGCGAATGTCGCGTTGAATAACGCGGTGGTGTTGAACAACGCCCTGCTGGCGACCAATGCCATCCTGACCATCGTGGACAATGAGATCGAGCTTGCCTTTACTGCGGCCAATTACTCAGTGGGTGAAAACGCCAGCACGGTAACCATCCCGGTCGTCCGCACCGGGGTTACCAACGTGGCGGTTACGGTGGACTTCAGCACGGGGCTGGGCACCGCGATCGACGGGCTGGACTACTTGTCTACGAATGGGACGCTTTCCTTTGCGGCCGGCGTCCTGACCCAGAGCTTCGCCATCACCATTTTTGACAACTCGGTGAGCAATGTGAGCCGTACGATTCCGGTGGTGCTGACCAACGCCACCGGGCCGTTCGGGGTCCAGCTCGGGGCTTTAAGCAATGCCACCCTGGCCATTACGAACAACGACCCGGCGTCAGTATCGGGCACGGTGGATACGAGCTTTGCCGCCTCGATTAATGGCACGGTGTACGCCCTCGACATCAATACCAACACGGCCTTCCCGGCGCTGATTGGCAAGCTGGTCGTCGCCGGTGATTTCACCCAGGTCAACGGGCTGATCCGTACGCGCATCGCCCGGTTGAACCGCGACGGTTCGACCGACACGTCCTTTGCACCGGGTTCGGGCGCGAACGACTCGGTGCGGGCTTTGGCCGTCCAAAATGATGGCAAGGTGATCATCGGCGGCTTTTTCACCACGGTGGCCAGCAGTCCGATCAGCTACATCGCCCGTCTGAACAGCGACGGCACCCTGGATAACACCTTCAATACGGGTACGGGTCCCAATGGCCAGGTCAATGCCCTCGTGCTGCAGCCGGATGGCAAGGTGCTCATCGGCGGTCAGTTCACGGCGGTGAACGGGGTGAACCGGGGCTTTATTGCGCGTCTGAATGCGGACGGTTCGCTGGATCTGACCTTCGACCCGGCTAATGGTGCCAGCGCCCCCATTCGTGCGCTCGCGCTGCTGGGCAACGGTTCCGTTGTGGCGGGTGGTGATTTCCAGTTCTTCAATGGGGTCGCCAGCCGCGGTCTGGTGCACCTCAGCCCCACGGGCGGGGTGGACAACTTCTTCGCGGCCAACCTGAACCCCGTTTCCGGCATCAACGGTTCAGTGCTGGCTGTCAGCGTGCAGCAGGGGACCAACCTCGTCGTGGGCGGCACGTTTACCGACGTGAATGGCACCGCCCGGCTGAACGTGGCGCGCTTTGGTACGAACGGCGCACTGGACACGACGTTTACCGCGTCCGCCGATGCCACGGTCAATACCGTCACGACCCAGCGGGATGGCAAGCTGCTCCTGGGCGGCGGCTTCAGCACGGTGAATGGCGTTTCGCGCAGCCGGGCGGCCCGGTTGGCCGCCGATGGCACCATGGATACGGCCATCAACTTCGGCCCCGGGGCGGACAACGACATTACCGTCTCACTGGTGCAGTTCTACGATGACCAGATTGTCTTCGGCGGGGCTTTCACCAGTTTTGGCGGCGTGGCGGCGAACCGGCTGGTACGCCTGAACGGCCTGGACAACACCGGCGCCGGGGTGCTGGAGTTCAGTCAGACCAACTACGTCTATGACGAGGCCACGCTGGCGGTCATCACGGTGACCCGCAGTGGCGGGCTGACCAATACGGTCACGGCCAATGCCTTCACCACGGATGGTACGGCAACCCTGGCCGGCAGCCGGTACCTGACCAACTTCACCACGCTGACCTTCGCGCCCGGCGTGAATCAGTTGACGTTCAATGTCACGAACATCAATGACAGCATTGTGCAGGGCAACCAGACGGTGAATCTCTATCTGACCAATGTCGCCGGCGGGGCGGTTTTCGGACCGCGCTCGAATGCCATCCTGACCATCGCCGACAACGACTCGCGTCTGGCCTTCAGCCTGCCGGTTTACAACGTCTCGGAAGCCGGCACCAATGCGCTCATCACCGTGGTACGCAGCGGCGGTACGGACGGCACGGTGACGGTGGATTTTGCAACCCTGTCCGGTGGCACAGCGGGGCCGGGCCGGTATGTGGGCACCAATGGCACGCTTACGTTCTCCAACGGCGTGACCACGGCCTCGTTTAATGTGGGCGTAGTCAACGACGCGATCGTGAACGGTAATCAGACGGTCTTGGTGGGCCTGTCCAACCCGAACGGAACCGCGCCTTCCACGGCGGTCCTCGGCGCGCTGAGCACCGCGTCCCTGACGATCATTGATGATGACTTCTCCGGCGGCACGCTGTCCTTGAGCACGAATGCTTACAGCGTGGCCAAAAACGGAACGAACTTGGTCATCACGGTCACCCGCTCGTCCGGTTCGCTCGGATTGGTGTCCGTCAATTACGCGACGGCGGCCGGCACGGCCAAGCCCGGGGTGCACTACACGACGGTCAGCGGGACGCTGAGCTGGCCGGATGGTGACAACACCGCCCGCACGGTCACGGTGCCCATCATCAACGATGGTCTGGTGGACGGCAACCTGGCCTTCAACTTTGCGTTGAGCAGTGTAGGCGGCGGCGCCGGCCTGGGCGTGAGCAATGCCGTGGTGACGGTGGTTGAAGTCAATGGCGTGGTGCAGTTCTCGAGCTCGAGCTACGTGGTGTCGGAGGGCGTCACCAATGCCGTGATCAGCGTGACGCGCTCCGGGGCGATTACCAACCAGCTGACCGTGGACTATGCCACCGTGGCGGGCGGTACCGCGACCCCGATTTTGCATTACACGCCGGTGAGCGGCACGCTGACCTTCACGAACGGCGTCACGAACCAGACCTTCCTCGTCCCGATCGTGGACGACCAGCTTGCGCAGGCTGACCGGACGGTCAACCTCAGCCTCACCAATCTGATCGGCCTGGGCTTCCTCGGCACCTTCACCACCGCCACGATCACCATCGTGGACAACGATGTGGGACTGCAGTTTGCCACCAATAACTTCAGCGTGCTGGAGACGGGACCGAATGCGACGATCACGGTGACCCGCATGGGTGCCACCAACAATACCGTCACGGTGAATTTCGCCACCAGCGACGGTTCGGCGGTGGCGGGTCGTGACTATCTGTCGCAGATCGGCACGTTGACCTTCGGTCCCGGAGTCACCTCGCGGGCCTTCAGCATCACCGTGCTGAACAACAACGTAGTTGAACCTGACAAGACCGTGAATCTGGCTCTGAGCCTGCCCACCGGCGGGGCCTTCATCCAGTCACCGGCCTCCGCCACGCTGTCCATTGTCAATGATGATACGGCGGTCCAGTTTACGGCGGCTACTTACACGTTTGCGGAGAATTCGACCAACGCGCTCATCACCGTGCAACGCATCGGTGTGACGAACACCGCCTTCTCCGTGGACTTCGTCACGGCGGACGGGACGGCCGTGGCCGGGGTGAAATACCTGGCGACGAACGGCACCCTGAACTTCCCGGCGGGGGTGTCGAGCAACTCCTTCCTGGTCCCGTTGATTGATGACAATCTTCCGCTGGGCGACAAGACGGTCAACCTGTCGCTGGGCAACGTGGTCGGCGGCGCGGTGCTGGGACCACAGGGGACGGCCGTGCTGAACGTGCTGGACAACGAGGTGACGGTGCAATTTGGCGCGGCGACCTTCAGCATCCTCGAAGACCAGACCAACGCCCTGATCAATGTGACCCGGATTGGTTCCGGCGGCGGAGTGGTGACCGTGGACTATGCGGCCACCGCCGGCTCTGCGGTTGCCGGCACCGACTTCATCGCCGCCAGCGGCACGCTCACCTTCAATGCGGGGGTGACGAATCTGGCCTTCGCCATCTCGGTCATCGACAACATCGCCTTGGAGAGCAACCGGACGGTGAACCTGACGCTGTCGAACCCCACGGGTTCAGCGACCTTGGGGACGCCCAACATCGCGGTGCTGCGGATCGTGGACAACGACCGGCTGGGCAGCCAGGACTCGCTCTTCTTTACGGCCACGGGGGCGGATGGAGACGTGAACGCGGTGGCGGTTTACACCAACGCGACCTCGACCAACTTTGGCAAGGTCATCATTGCCGGTGATTTCCGCACCGTGAACGGCGTCAATGCCTTGCGCGTGGCGCGGCTCAACCCCGATGGCACGGTTGACCCGGCCTTCAACGTGGGAGCCGGCCCGAACAATGTGGTGTATGCCGTGGCGATCGACAGTGCTGACCGCATCCTGATCGGTGGTGGGTTTACCGCAGTGTCCGGACTGCCCCAGAACAACTTCACCCGACTGAATCCCGATGGTACTCTGGACTTGACGTACAACCCCGTGGGGCTGGGCGCGGACGCCGCCGTCCTGGCGCTGAAACTCCAGCCGGACGGCAAGGCGGTAATCGGTGGTGCGTTCCTCAATGTCAACGGCTCGCCTCGTTCCCGCATCGCCCGGTTGAACGTGGACGGCTCCTTGGACGCTGGCTACAACCCCGGTGGGGCTGACAACCTGGTCTACGCCCTCGCCGTGGATGCGAATACCAACGTCCTGGCGGCTGGTTTGTTCACCACCTTCTCCGGTTCCGCCCGCAGCCAGCTGGCCCGCGTGACCCCTGCCGGTGTGCTGGATACCGTGTTTGTGCCGGGCTTGAATGCCGGGGCGCAGGTGTACGCGCTCGCCGTCCAGCCGGATGGTAAGATCCTCGTGGGCGGCAGCTTTACCATCAGTGTGTTTGGCCGCACGAATCTCGTGCGCCTCAGCGGGTTCGATGGCTCGCTCGATCCGCTCTTCAGTGCCACGGCCCTGCCGAGCAGCGCGGTACGGGCGCTGGCCTTGGAAGTGAGCGGGAAAATCCTGCTGGGGGGTGACTTCACCCAGGTCAATGGCACCAGCCGCGGCGGGGTGGCCCGGCTCAACGTGAACGGTACGCTGGATGTGGCCTACGATCCAGGCATCGGAATCAAAGGCTCGGCCTTTGCCATTGCCCCGCAGCCTGATGGCAAGGCCGTTGTGGGCGGACGCTTCACGACGGCGGACGGCATCGCCCGCGGCAATGTGGATCGCATCAATGGTGATCATGGCATTGTGCAGTTCGCCGCCGCGACAGCCAGCGTGCTGGAACGCGGAACCAACGTGGTTTTGTCCGTGGTACGCTCGGGCGGCGCGAGCGGCGCCCTCACCGTGGATTATGGCACCACGAACGGAACGGCGCTGGCTGGCGTCCGGTATGGTGCGACCAATGGCACGTTGAACTTCGCGCCGGGTGTCACCAACCTGAACATCGTCGTGGGCATCATCAACGACCAGCAGGTGCAGGGCAACGGGACCTTCACCGTGGGACTGCAGAACGTCGTCTCGGGTTCACTCGGTGTGCAAACCAACTCGACCGTGACGATTCTGGATGATGACAGCACCTTGCAGTTCACTGTGTCCGCGACGAACGTCTTCGAGAATGCCACCAACCTGGTGCTGACCGTGGTGCGCACCGGAGTAATTGACACCACCGTCACCGTGCCATTCAGCACGGCCAACGGCACGGCACTGGCCGGCAGTGATTACACCGGGGTGACCAACACGCTCACCTTTGGGACCAATGTGGCCAGCCAGACCCTGACGATCCCGATTCTGAATGACCAGATTCAGGAGCCGAGCGAAGTCTTCACGGTGAATCTCGGCTTGCCCGGCGGCGAGGCCAGCCTGGGGGCGAACACCAGCGTGGCCGTCACCATTTTGGACAACGACAGCACGCTGTTCCTGGCCACGAATGCGATCACCGTGTTTGAGAACGTGGGCAATGCTGTTCTGGCCGTGAGCCGCACGGGTTACACCAACAACGCCGTGACCGCCACGTTTACCACGGTTGATGGCACGGCACTGGCAGGGCTGGATTACACGGCCACCAATGGGACGTTGAACTTCGGTGCCGGCGTGGTGAGTCTCACGATTACGGTGCCGATCATCAACGACCAGGTTCAGGAGCCGACCAAGGCATTCAACGTGCAGCTCACCAGTGCGGGCGGCGAGGCCAGTCTCGGGGCGGTGACCAATGCGACGGTTACGATTCTCGACAACGACAGCACGCTCCAGCTCACCAGCACCGCGCAGACGGTGACGGAGAGCGCGGGCACCGTCACCTTCACGGTGGCGCGCACTGGTTTCCTCAACAACACGGTCACCGTGCCATTCAGCACCCTGGATGGGACGGCACTGGCGGGATCGGATTACGTCATGACCACGAACGTGCTGACCTTCGGGACGAACGTCAGCAGCCAAAACATCGTCATCCCGATCATCAACGACACAGTGGTGGAACTGGCTGAGACCTTCACCCTCCGCCTCTACCCGCCCGGCGGCGAGGCGAGCCTGGGAGCCAACACGGTCGCGACGATTACGATTCTTGACGACGATAGCACCGTGAGCTTCACGGCCCCTGCGGTGTCAGTGGCTGAAAGCGCCGGGAGCGTCACGCTGACGGTGGCGCGGGTCGGCACTTTGAACAGCACGGTGACCGTGCAGTTCGCCACTGCCAACGGGACGGCCTTTGCCGGGTCGGATTATGTGGCGACCAATGGCACCCTGACGTTCGGGACCAACGTGAGTTCTGCCACGATCACGGTGCCGATTGTCAATGACACGGTGGTGGAGCCGGACGAGACCTTCACGGTCAACCTCAGCAACCCGTCCGGTGAAGTCAGCTTCGGGCCCAACAGCACGGTCACCGTGACGATCCTGAATGATGACAGCACCCTGCAGTTCAGCGCCGCGAACTACTCCGTGGTGGAGCGCGGTACCAACGTGACCCTGACGGTGGTCCGGATCGGCGCCTCGAACAGCGTGGTTACCGTGCCCTATCTGTCCATCAACGGGACGGCGTTTGCGGGTGCGGACTACCTGGCGGTGGCTGGCACGCTGACGTTTGGAGTGGGGGTGACGAATCAGAACATCGTCGTGAGCATCCTCAACGACAAGATCAAGGAACTGGATGAAACCTTCACAGTCAACCTGAGCACGCCGACCGGTGAGGCGAGCCTGGGAGCCCAGAGCATCGCCACAGTCACCATCCTGGATGACGACAGTGTCCTCCAGTTTGCGAGCACCACGGCCTCGGTGTTGGAAAGCGGCGGGCAGATCAACCTGTCGGTGACCCGGGTGGGGGTGATCGACACGACCGTGACGGTACCGTACACGTTTGCCGATGTTTCGGCGGCGAACGGGGTGGACTATCGTGGGACCAACGGGACGCTGACCTTCGGCACGAATGTCACCTCGCAGTCCATCACGGTGGGAATCATCAACAACCTGATCCTTCAGACGAACCGCACCTTCACCGTCACCTTGGGAACCGCCACGGGCGAGGCCCTGGTGGGGGCGGGTCGGGTGGTCACCGTGACCATCGTGGACGATGACAGCGTGCTGCAGTTCCCGTTCACCTCCCTGAACGTGGCCGAGAGCGTCGGCACCCTCTCGGTGACCGTCCAGCGGGTCGGTGCGACGAATGTGCCGGTGCATGTGGATCTTTCCACCGCCGATGGGCTGACCCGCACGGCCACTGCCAATGTGGACTACGGCTCGATCACTACGAATCTGTTCTTCGACATCGGGCAGACGGCCGTGTCGGTGCCGATTACCATCGTGAACGATACCATTGTGGAAGGCACTGAGAACTTCCGCGTCATTTTGAGCAATCCGACCGGCGAAGCAACTCTGGGCAGCCAGTCGAACTTGACGGTGTCCATCATCGACGACGACTTTGTGACGCTGATCAACGCGGGGGTCACCTTGTTGACCGAAAGCTTCTCGCCGACCAATCGTGCCGTGGATCCGTTGGAGACGGTCACGATGAGCTTCGCCCTGCGGAACGCGGGCAATGTGAACGGCTCGAACATCACGGCCACCCTCCTGCCCACGGGCGGCGTGCTCAACCCGAGCGGCTCGCAGGTCTATCCGCTCCTCCTGGCCGGTGGCGCCAGCGTGGCGATGCCGTTCACCTTTACGGCGGCGCAGGCGCAGACCATCACCGCGTGGTGAACAAGGTGACCGTGCAGCTCAACGGGTTCACGCATAGCTACCCGGCGGATGTGGACATGGTGCTCGTCAGCCCGAGCGGGCAGAAGGTCCTGTTGATGGCGAATGCCGGCAGCGGCTTTGGCGTGACCAACCTGAACATCACCCTGGACGACAACGCGACGGCGAGTCTGCCCGACACCTCGCAGCTGGCCAGCCGGTCCTATCGCCCGACCGCTTACCCGCCCACCACCGTGTTCCCGGCACCGGCACCGGCGGGTCCATACGCTACCAATTTGACCGCCTTCACCGGCTTTAATCCGAATGGCAACTGGTCACTCTACATCGTGGACGACACGGATCTGAACCTGGGCAACATCGTCAACGGCTGGACGCTGAACATCAGCACGGTAAACCCGGCAATCGACCTCGCCGCCGCCATGACCAGCTCGGTGGCGAATGTGACGGCCCCTGGCACCGTGACGTTTACCACCACGGTCACGAACCGCGGCCCCAACATCGCCACGAGCGTGCTCTACAGCAACGTATTGCCGGCCGGGCTGACCTTTGTCTCGGGCACGGCCTCTGCGGGCACCGTTTCAAACAATAACGGCACGATCACCGTGGGCCTGGGGGCGTTGGGCACCGGGTCCAACGCCGTGGTGTCGATCACGGCCAGCACCAGCGGGGCCGGGGTGGTGACCAATGTGGCCAAGGTTACCTCGGGCGAACTGGAACTGGCTCCGGCTGATAATACCACGCAGGCAACGGTCACGATTGCCCCGGCCGTCGTGTTCTCGCTGTATGGTGCACGCCAGCTCAATGGCCAGTTCCTGATCACCATCTCGAACGCCGTCATCGGCAAGACGTACGTGGTGGAGGCGGCAACCAACCTCGCCCATACGATCACCAACACGGTCTGGACGCCCGTCGGCACCAATAACAACACCGCCACCAGCACGTTCCTGATTCTGGACCCGGCGGCGGGTGCGTTCCGCAACCGCATCTATCGAGGCATCGAACGATGAGCCTGGGAGCAATACCGGGGCCGGGGGGTGGTTTGGGACCGCCCAGACGCCCGGAAGGGCTGGCTGAACGATACGCCCGAAGGTACGGCGCTTGAATTAAGGGTAATTCCGTAGCGCCCCGGCGGGAATGGTACTTGATTTGAAACTGGTTGAAAGACTACGGTTTGCACAAACTTTTGAACTTGAAGGCACGAGATTTGGTTCAGGATTGGCCGGCGGCCCCGGGTGTGCGTGATGCATGCCGGGGCGGCCTCAGGTTCGAACTGTCATTCATGCATATGCGCGCCGTCCCGCCACGCCGGTTTTGCTGGGTGTCGATCGCCCTCACCCTTTTGTGGTTGCTTGTCGGCGGGCCGGAGCTGGCAGCACAGCCGGTGAATGACAATTACACCAATTCCTTAACCTTGGCTGGGATTGCCGGGTCAGCGACGAGGTTTTCGTATTTTGGGGTATCCGGTGGCAATTTGAACAACACCCGCGCCACCAAGGAACCGGGAGAGCCCAACCACGCAGGCAATCTCGGCGGTCAGTCGGTCTGGTTCAACTGGACCCCCCCCATCACCGGGCTGGCCGCTTTTTCTGCTCCGATGACGTCGTCATTCGGTCGGACCAACTTGATCGCTGTTTACACAGGATTTGGTCAGTTTGGTACCAACTTCTTCCTGAATTCAGTGGCGGATAACAGTGCCGGGTTTGGCACCACGGTCTCTTTTCCGGTGGTCGCCGGAACGACTTATTCGATCGCGGTGGATGGATACAATTCGACCGCCAATCCGAATAACGCGACGGCTTTTCAGTTTGGCGTGGCGTGGTCCATCCTTACCAATGACTTCTTCGCCAATTCCACCGTGCTGGTGGGCAGTTCGGGCTACAACCTGACCAACAGCAACGTCGGGGCCACCTTCGAGGCGGCTTCCGGGGAGACGGATCATTCCGGTGACCCCAGCCTGGTGGGGGGGCAGTCCGTCTGGTTCAGCTGGACGGCGCCACTGAGCGGACCGGCCACCTTCAACGTGGGGTATTTCACCACCCTTTTCAGCACCCCGGTGATGGCCATCTACACCGGAACGAACCTGGGGGGGCTGACTATGGTGACCAACAACAACCTCGGCCTGAATAACGTGACGAACTTCGGTTTTTTTACCAACAGCGTGACGTTTGATGCGGTAGCGGGCACCACGTACCGGATCGCGGTGGACGGGCTGTTCGGCGCGCAGGATACCTTCACGCTGAGCTACACCAGTACTGTTGACAAGAGTGCGGGCACCTTCCAGTTCAACACCAACTACATGGCGGTCACGGAGTTTGAGAGTTCGCTTTGGGGGCAGAACAACTCAAATAACGAAGAACGTGGGTTGCTTGGTGCGGTGGTGACTTTCACGCGCACCAACGGGGCGACCGGGCGGATGATGATCTATTACACCACGGCGGACGGGACGGCCCAATCGGGCTTCAATTATCAGGGTACGAACGGAGTCCTGATTCTGGACGACTGGCAGATGTACGGGCACATCTTGATTCCGATCTATCAGAACAGTTTTTTTGGCATCAACAACTTCATCTCAACGAACGACAGCTACTTCCAGGTGCTGATCACCAATGTGGTGGTGGACACCAATGTGATTGCAGGCAGCGGCATATCCTACACGGAAAGCACCAATCTGACGCCCACATTCGACGCCACCCCGCTGACGGTGCAAATCAACAATGTGGCCTTGGCGGGCAGCAAGGCCAACAGTTCAGGCATCATCTCCTTTGCCAAATCACTCTTCCGTTGTTCCGAAGATGCCAACACTTACGACGTCACGCTCTATCGGGCCGGAGGCGATCTCAGCACGACCGCCACGGTGCGGTACAACATCAGTTCGTTCAATGGCAATGGCATTATCGGCGATCAGAATATTTTTCCGCTCACGGCCGGGTCTGACTATGCGCAGGCCACACAACGTCCACGGGTGAATGAACCGGGGGATTTTACCGCCGTCCAGGGCGGCACGGTGACGTTTGCGGCCAGCGACCCTACCGCCACCATCAGGGTTACCATCATTGATGACAATGAGGTGGAACTCAACGAAGACATATATTTATCCCTGATTTCCGATTTCCGTACGGGTTCCCTGTCGCCCAATCCCCAGCCAGGTACCACTCCAGGTTATTTGCTGGGTTCCCAGAACACCGCCATTCTTACGATTGTGATGGAGGACAACATCGCCCAGGAGCAGCCGGCGGGGGCGCAGGACAATACGTATAACCGGGCCAACGATCCGCAAACAACCCCGCCCTTTAATCCGACCCCGGGCGCAAACAATGTCGTGCATGAGGTCGCGGTCCAACCTGATCAGAGTGCCGTAATCGTGGGTGAATTCACGGCGGTGAACACAACCCCGCGCAACGGCGTGGCCCGCGTGCTCCCGGACGGTTCGCTGGATCTGAGCTTTAACCCCGGGTCGGGTGCGGACGGATTTGTCAATGCCGTCGCTCTACAGCCGGATGGCAGCATCCTGATCGCGGGCGGGTTCAGTTCCTATGTCGGCGTCAGCCGGAACGGCGTGGCGAGGTTGTTGACGAATGGCGCGTTGGACACGACCTTTGACCCCGGAATCGGCATCAACCCCGGTGATACGGTGAACAATGCCATCCAGTCCATTCTCCTCCAGCCGGATGGGCGGATCATCCTGGCGGGCAATTTTACGACCTTTAATTCGCAGCCCTTCAATCATGTGGTGCGGTTGAACGCGGATGGTTCGGTGGACAATACTTTCGCCGGGCTGGGGGCTGGGCCGAATGACGTTGTGTTTGCAACGGCGCTCTATACCACCAATAACACTTCCAATTCCAACTTGGTGGGTAAAATCCTGATCGCGGGATCGTTCGCCACGGTGAACAATGTGCCGAGCAGCCGGTTGTGCCGGTTAAATGCCGATGGTTCGGTGGATTCCACTTTCACCGGTCTCGGGGCCGGGGCGGACGCGGATATTCATGCAATAACCATTCAGAAAGACGGCAAGATATTGATTGGCGGTGACTTCAGCCGGCTGGACATTTATGACCGTCGCGGGCTGGCTCGCCTCAACATGGATGGCTCAGTAGATTCCAGTTTCAGTCCCGGCTCAGGTGTGGATGACGCGGTCTATGCCTTGGCCCTGCAACCGGACGGGCGCATTTTCATCGGCGGATTATTCACTTCCTACCACGGGACACGGCGCATGGGCATCGCGCGGGTACTGACCAACGGGTCGCTCGACACGACCTTCATGGACACCGTTTACAATCAATTCGCGGGGTTGACCCAGCCATTGAGCACGATGCCCCGCAGCGCTTGCTTCAGCATCGGGTTGGAAACCAACGGAAACGTGGTCATTGGTGGTGATTTTACCCGCGTCGGTGGTGGGTTCGGCCGATATCGGTCGGACCCGACGTACGGCAGTTTAACCAACGTTGGCACATTCACGGTGCGCGATTACATCAGCACCCGCCTCAATTTCACCCGCCTCATCGGCGTTACCGACACCCCGGGACCTGGCAATCTTGAGTTCCTTACGGACACGTATACCGCCGATGAGTTCATTGGCACTTACTATGTGCAGATGCTGCGTTCCGGTGGCTGGCTGGGGCAGTCTTCGGTAAATTTTCAGACGTCCGACGGTACGGCGGTGGGGGCGCCGTTGGGAGCCCCAACGGCGGGGTATGACTTTTTGCACACCAATGCTGCGATTATTTATCGTTCGTCCTATAACGAGAATGGGGCTCCGGATGACCGGCGGATCTTTGACTCCTTCAGCGGCCTGTCCAGCCGGGCTACGAATGGCCCCGGCAGCTTGAATATCGGTGGAGGTGGAAGTGGCGTCGGGTTCACGAATGCCATGCAAAGCGCCAGCATCACCATCATTCAGGACACACTGGTGGAAGGCAACGAGGCGTTTACGGGGACGCTGACCATTCCACCCTTGAGCGCGACCAATGCGCCGATTGTCTATCTCGGAGGAGCGCCGATCGCGGTGGGTGTCGCGCTGGGCCGGGACAAGGCCACGTTCATCATTGCAGATGACGATTTCGCCTACGGGGTGCTCACGTTCACCTCCACGAACTACGTGGTCTCGGAAAACGTTGGTGTGGCTACCATCACTGTGGCGCGCACCAACGGCAGCACGGGCAACATCTCGGTGCGCTATGCCGCCCTCTTCGATTCCACGTCCACCAACGCAGCCAAGCTGACCGAGTTTACCCCGGTGTCGGGCACCCTCTCGTTTGCGCCGGGCCAGACCAACCGCTCCTTCTCGGTTACGATCGTGGACGATACGATTGTCAATGTGCCCCCCAGCCGTACGATCCGGCTCACCCTGACCAACGCCACCGGCGGGGCGACTATTGCTGTCGGAGGCGGCTTATCGACTTTGACAATTGTGGACAACGAGCCACCGGCTGGTACCCCGGCAGGTTCCGTCAACACTGCGTTTGGAAATGCGGTGGGCGGTGGCAACGACAAGGTGGTAGCCGCAACCTACATCACCAATACCTTGTCTGGCCAGGGCTTGAATGGGCGCTGGGTGATTGCGGGTGACTTTACGACGGTGGACAGCCTCCCCCGCAACCGGATTGCCATGTTGAATGTCGATGGGTCGGCGAACACTACGATCTTCAATCGGCTGGGCACGGGACCTGATGCCACGGTCAGCGCCCTGGGAATCCACCCGGCCAACGCGTTCAGCACGAATTACAGCGGTCGGATCGTGGTGGGTGGCTACTTCACCCAGGTTAACGGCACCAACCGTTCCCGAATCGCGCGCTTGAACCCGGATGGCTCGTTGGATGCCTCCTTCAACCCTGGTTCTGGCGCGGATAACCCGGTGCTTTCGATTGCCATTCAGCCAGACCAGAAGATCATCATTGCGGGTGATTTCACCACCGTTAACGGCAATCCGCGCAACCGCATTGCGCGTTTGAACGCGGATGGCTCGGTAGATGCGACCTTCAATCCGGGGCAGGGGGCCAGCGGGACGATCCGCGCGGTGGTGCTCGATGCCACGGGCACGAACATCTACATAGCGGGCGACTTCACCGCCTATGATGGCGTGTCGCAGAACCATGTGGCGCGGCTGCGGAGCAACGGTTCGCTGGATTCGACGGGATTCGTCAATCCGAATGATCCCAATTCGGGCGCGGACGCCCGGGTACGTGGCCTGGCCCTTGATCCGGCGGGGAACCTGCTGATCGTGGGTGATTTCTCGAAGGTAAACGGCAACGCCTCGCAGGTGCGGGTGGGGCGCATGTTCCCCGATGGCACGGCGGACCCCGCCTTCGCCGCTACTGCGGACAACACCGTGCTGACGGTGGCGGTGGATGTTCAGACCAATATCGTCATTGGCGGCGACTTTGCCACCGTCAACGGATTAAACCGGACCCGTATTGCGCGATTGCTTTCCACTGGCCAGCTGGATGCCACCATCAATTTTGGTACCGGACCGAATAATTTCGTTGCAGCGCTGGCACTCGAGCCGGTGACCAACGGGGTGATCACCATCGGCGGTGGTTTCACCCAGGTGGATGGCAGCCCGCGCAGTTATTTCGCCCAATTGGTCGGTGGCCAGAACATCGGCATCGGCACGGTTCAGTTCCTCTCCGCCAATTTCAATGTCCAGGAAAGTGCGGGCAATGCGCTGATTACGGTGCGCCGGGTGGGCGGGTTGACCAACGGCGTGAGCGTGGACTATACGACGCTGGATGGCACGGCGGTGAGCCCGACCCATTATGCGAGCAACAGTGGCACGCTGTTCTTCCAGCAAGGTGAGGCCGTGCGGGTGTACACCGTGGCCATCGCTGATGGAGTGGGTACCAACGTGGACCGGCTGTTTACCAACATCCTGCTCAACCCGACCAACTACGACGTGATCACGGGCAATAACCCGGACCCGACCGTGATGGGCAGCATCACCAATGCCACGGTCACAATTCAGGACAATGATTCCCAGCTTGGGTTTGCCTTTGATTTTTACAATGTGAACGAAAATGTCGTGGGCGGTAACGCGGTGATCAGCGTGGTGCGTTTGGGTGCCCCGGTGGGTAACGTGTCGGTGAACTACCTCGCTACCAATGGCACGGCGGTGGCGGGATTGAAGTACACCGCCGTCAGCGGCCAGTTGAACTTCACCAACGGCCAGACCGCCACCACCTTCCTGGTTCCCATCATCAACGGGACCACGGTGGAAGGCACCAAAACTGTGATGCTCACCCTGGCCAATGCCAGCCCGGCGAACGTGGCCAGCCTCGGTCGCAGCTCCGCCACCTTGAACATCATTGATGACGATTTCAGCCCGGGCACGTTTGTCTTCAACCAGGTCAGCTACGACGTGCAGGAAAACGGTGGCCCAGCCACCATCACGGTGATCCGCACCAACGGTTTCACCGGGCTGGTGACGGTGCAGTATGCCTCCGCCAACGGCTCGGCAAAGGGCTACAATGGGTTGGGTTCTCCGGTGGGCTTCGACTATACCAATGCGCCGGGGTCGTTGACCTTCGGCGACGGGGAAACCGTCAAGACGTTCAATGTCGGCATCATTGACAACGCCGTGGCGGACCTGATCCCCAACCGCACGGTCAACCTGTCCCTGCTGAACCCTACCGGGGGCGCGCAGTTGGGGGCGCAGAGCACGGCAGTGCTGACCATCCACGATGACGAACTTTCCAGTTTCGGAGCCTTCACCTTCAGCCAGACCGCTTACTCGGTGGTGGAAACCAACACCGTTGCCGCCGTCGTCGTGAACCGGACCGGTGGGAGCATCAATACCGTGACGGTGGATTTCTCCACCGGCGGTGGCACGGCGTCCAATGGCACGAATTTCCTGTCGGTCACCCAGACGCTGACTTTTACCAATGGGCAGCTCGCCGCCAATGTCTTCGTGCCGATCATCTACAACCCGGCCATCACCGGGGACAAGACGGTCAACCTGATTCTGAGCAACCCCACGGGCGGAGCGGCGCTGGGATCTCCGTCCAACGCGGTGCTGACCATTGCGGACGCGGAATTCAGCCCCGGGGTGCTCACTTTTGGAACCAATCTGTTTTCGGTCTCGGAAAACGCCACCAATGTGATCATCACGGTCATCCGTACGAATGGCTTCACCGGTCTGGTGAGTGTGGATTATGGCGTCAGCAACCTGACGGCCATGGCCGGGGTGGATTTTACAGCCAACGTTTCCGGCACGTTGGTGTTTACCAACAACGTGTCCACCCAGTCCTTCGCGGTGCCGATCATTGACAACCTGACCCAGGAAGGTAACCGGCTGTTCGAGGTCCGGCTGTTCAATGGTGTGAATGCGGCACTGGGCCTGACCAACGCCACGGTACGCATTGTGGACAACGAGTCTGCGGCGGGATCGCTGGATGCCACCTTCGTGACGGGAGCCGGGGCCAACGGAGATGTGTTTGACATCGGGCTGAACGCCAGCGGCTCCGTATTCGTAGTCGGTGATTTCACCGCCGTCAACGGGGTGGCCCGCACCAACGTGGCCCGATTGAGCGCGGGCGGGGTGCTGGATCCCACCTATACGCCGGATGCCATCGTCCGGGCAGGTACCAATGCCACCGTGCGGGCAGTGGGGGTGTATTTGACTGGCACCAATGCGGGCAAGATCGTCATCGGTGGGGCCTTCGACACGGTAGGCGGGCTGGCGCGGACCAACATCGCCCGGCTCAACCCCGACGGTACCGTGGACAGTTCGTTCAATGCGGGAACCGGACCGGATAACGCGGTGTACGCCATGAACATCCAGTCGGATGGAAAAATCCTCATCGGCGGGTTTTTCACCCTCGTCAACGGAGTCAACCGCAGTTTTATTGCCCGGTTGAACGTGGATGGATCACTCGATAACGGGTTCACCCCGGGGGCGGGTGCCGATGGTCCGGTTCGTGGCATCGCCACCGATCCCAGCGGCCGGGTGTTCATTGTGGGCGATTTCGCCTCGGTTGACAGCGTGGCTCGTAACCGGATTGCCCGGCTCAATTCAGATGGTACGGTGGATAAGACCTTTGATCCGGGAATCGGGGCTGATGGCAGCATCAGTGCCGTGGGCGTAAACGCCGCCAGCCAGCCAATCGTGGGCGGAGTTTTCACCAACGTGAATGGTCTCGCCAGCAGCCGGCTGGCCCGATTTAACGTAAACGGAGTGGTTGATGCCACTTTCGCGGTGGGCACGGGGGCGGATGAGTTCGTCAGTTCACTGGCGATCCAGCCGGACGGCAAGGTGGTGATTGGTGGCGGATTTACCAGCGTGAATGGGCTGCCCCGTAGCCGGATCACCCGACTGAACGGTGATGGATCGGTGGATGCGACTTTCAACGTTGGCAGCGGGGCCAACGATGTGGTCTCAGTCATTCGTTTCCAGCCCGCGGATGGCAGCCTGCTCGTCGGGGGTGCTTTCACGGTCATGAATGGCACGGCTCAAAGTCATCTGGCCCGCTTGATCGGGGGCACGAATCTCGGGTTCGGCAGCTTCGACTTCCTCAGTCCTACCTTCGTGGTTGCGGAATACCAGACCAACGCGGTCATCACCGTGGTCCGGTCCGGTGGCACCAGCAATACGGTGAGCGTGGACTTTGCCACGGCTGATGGCACAGCAACGGACGGTTTTGACTATGGTGGTACGAACGGGACCCTGGTGTTTGGGCAGGGGGTGGCGTTGCGGAGTTTCCTGGTTCCGGTGATCGACAACATCTTTGTGGATGGCAACCGCACCGTGAATTTGATGCTGAGCAACCCGCAGGGAGGCAGCACCCTCGGCAGCGGGGCCAGTGCGGTGATCACCATACTGGACGATGACTCGGTGCTGGGCTTTAACCCGCAAGCCTACAGTGTGAATGAAAACGGCGGGGCCGCGACGATCATTGTGTCTCGTGCCGGTGGCACCATCGGCACTGTGTCGGTAGGCTACTACACCGGTGATGCCACGGCGGTTGCGGGGGTGGACTATGTGGCGGTAACCAACGGCGTGCTTACTTTCACCAATGGCCAGACCACGGCAACTTTCCCGGTGAACATCATTGACAATTTGATCGTGGACGGCAATCGGACGTTGAATCTCTTCCTCACCAATGTGGTGGGCAAGGCGGTCATTGGCGGTGGCATGGCGGTGCTGACCATTGTGGACAACGAGTTCGCGCCCGGCGTGCTGCAGTTCAATCCGGCGGCCTACACTGTGGCCGAATCCAGCACCAATGTGACTTTGACGGTCACCCGCACCACCGGCCGGTCCGGCGTCGTCTCCGTCTCCTACGCCATGGTGGATGGCACCGCGACCAACGGTTTGGATTTCATCGGGCAGCCCGGGGTGTTGAATTTCGGAGACGGCGAGACCGTGAAGACGATCACCGTTCCGATGATCCAGGACAACGTGTTTGAAACCGACGAAACCTTCCAGGTGGTCTTGTCCAATCCGACGGGGGGAGCCCTGCTCGGCGCGGTCAGCAATGCCGTGGTGACCATTACTGATGTGGTGCTCGGGTTCCCAACCAACAACTTCATCGTGAACGAGGCGGCGGTGAACGGGATCATAACGATCTTCCGCGCCAACCCGAACAACACGAACAATTCGGCGAGTGTGACCTTCGCAACAGTTCCGGGGGGCACGGCGATCCCAGTGGTGGATTACACGCCGACCACTCAGACGGTGACGTTTGCCAGCGGCGAACTCTCCAAGACGGTGCTGGTGCCGCTGGTGGATGACCTCATCGGCCGGGGCAGCCGTACCGTGTTCCTCCAACTGACCAACACGACTGGGGGAGCGTCCCTGGCCCGGTCCAGTGCCGTGATGACCATCGAGGACAATGATCCGACGTTGGTGGATTACGTCTGGTCTTCGGGCAATGCGATCATCCTGAACGATGGCACCATGGCCAGCCCGTATCCTTCACTGATTACCGTGGTGGGAGTGCCCGGGGCGGTAAGCAACCTGTCGGTCACGCTCAGCAACTTCACCCATTCGATGCCTTCCGGACTGGATTTGCTGCTCGTGGGTCCACAGGGCCAGGGCGTGGTGGTGATGTCAGCCGCCGGTGGCACGAATGCCGTCTCAGGGGTCACCTTTACGCTGGATGATCTGGCTCCGGTGCATATCCCGCAGGCCGGTCCGCTGGTGAATGCGACCTACAAGACGACCAGTTACGCGACCACCAACTTCTTCCCTGCCCCCGCCCCGGCCGGACCCTATGGCGCGGACATGTCGGTGTTTTACGGGTCCAATCCCAATGGCGTCTGGCGGCTTTACGCGGTGGACGAGGTGACCGGGGCGGCGGGCCTGATCACCAACGGGTGGTCGCTGAAGTTCAGCATGCTCGTGCCAGCCTTGACCAACGATCTGGTAGTGGCGGTTTCCGGTTCGGCGGACACGGTAAATGCGGGTTCCAACTACACCTATACTGCCGTGGTGTTCAACACCGGTTCCCGTCCGGCCAATAATGTGACCCTGTTCAACGTGCTGTCGCCGGGACTGGTGGTGAACACCATCACCCCCTCCCAGGGCACCGTGATCACCACCAACGGGGTGCTGGTGCACTCCGTGGGCGTGATTCCGGTGGGTGGCGCGGCGACGCTGCGGCTCAATGTGACACCCCTGTTCGTAGGTACGGCCAGCGATTCCGTCTCCGTGATTGGTGCCGAGTTTGACAACAACCTGGCCAACAACTCCGCCGTGCAGACGACCTCGGTGGTTCCCGCAGGAACGGTGATTACGGGTCCCAATGGCTTTGTCATCACGCCCACGACGAATCTTCCCGCACTCACGGCGGCATTGATTCCTTCCGGGTCCGGTCTGACCGTTTCGAGCACTTCGGTCTCGGCCCAGACCCGGCCAGGCGGACAGTCGGGCATCGGCACGTTTACGGCCGGTTCAGGTTCGCCTTACACCCTGTCCGGGACGGGTATCATTCTCAGCAGCGGTGACGTCAGCGCTTACGGGGCCGGTCCTAACAGCAGTACTGTCACTTTCGCGTATGGCACGCCGGCAACCGCAGCGCAGGAGGCGCTGCTCCGACCGATCAGCGGCGTAAGCAACCACTTTGATGTGGCCGAGTTTGACGTGGTGTTTGATGTGGGGAGCAACGTTTCCCGGGTCGCCTTTGAAGTGGTCTATGGCTCGGAAGAATATCCCGTATTTGTCGGCTCATCGTTCGTGGATCCGTTTGGGCTGTATTTGAACGGTGTGAACATTGCATTTACGCCGGATGGCAATCCGGTCAACATTCACAATCCCGGCATGACCAATCTGGCCGGGACGGAGTTGAATGGCGTTCTGGTTGTTGGCGGCAGCGCCATCCAGACCTTCAGCGCTCCGGTCACGCCGGGATCGGTCAATAACCGGCTGACGTTCATTGTTGGTGACGCCTTCGACTCGCAGCTTGACACGACGGTTTATATCTCGGGTTTGCGCGCCGTGGTGGCACCTCCGGTGGATGGATCGCTACAGGTGACCACTTCCACCAACACCGTGGTGGTCGGGGATAGCCTTACTTACACCATCGCGGTGAACAACAACTCGTCCACCAATGCCCTTACGGGAGTGGTCCTGACCAATCCATTGCCAGTCGGAGCAGTCTTTCAGGGGGCGGCGACTTCTCAGGGTACCGCTGTGCAGTCTAATGGCTTGCTTACCGCAGTACTGGGAAATATCGGACCCTCGCAAAGCGCGTTTGTGACATTGACCGTCGGGGCTGCATCCGTGGGGGCGCTGACCAATGTGACCGGCCTGACCTATCTTTCCTCTGGCTTGGCGACCAACAAAACCAGCCAGGTGATCACGCCGGTACTGGAACGACTGACGACCTTTTACGGTGGTTCGTTCCAGTTGACGGACGTGGGGCCGGCCTTCACTTATCCGGCGACGATCAATGTGCTCGGGTTGACCGGGGTGGTGGATCAAGTCTCGGTTACGTTGAGCAATCTAAGCCATACCTTCCCAGCGGATTTTGACATCCTGCTGGTCGGGCCGCAGGGCCAGTCCGTGCTGCTCATGTCTGATTGCGGGGCGAATTTCCTCATGACCAACGCCACGCTGACTTTCAGCGCGAACGTGACTAATTATCTGCCGGCCAGTAATTCCATTGTCACCGGCACCTATCTGCCCACCGATTATTCCATCGGTCCGCCGGATGTCTTCATGGCTCCGGCCCCGGCGGGACCTTACAGTTCGAGCATGTCCGTATTCAGCAATACAGACCCCAACGGACTGTGGAAGCTTTTCATTGTGGACGATCAGGGGGGCGATGCCGGCTCGATCGCTGGAGGCTGGTCGCTTACCTTCACCAGCACGGTGGCCCCGAGTGCGCCGCCGGTAGCGCCGCCGATGGTGTTCCAGTACAGCCCGGGGGTAATCTCGTTGAGCTGGCCCACCAACGCGGTTGGCTTTGCGCTGGAATCAAGCCAGCTGGGCAAACCGGTGCCGGTCTGGACAACGGTGCCCCTCCAGCCTGCGGTCGTGGGCAGCAATTTTAACGTAACTATCAACACCATCGGTGGCCCGCTTTACTTCCGGCTGCGTCACCCGTAATTTTTGCGACTGATCCTCGTTTACATGCAACGAACATTTGATCCGCGACCCAAGGGGTTGTCCGAAGCGTCCGGCCGCGTAGTTGGCTGGCTCCTGACGGTGGCCTGCTTCTGGCTGGCCACCACTGGTTTGCTTGCGCAGACGATCTCATTTTTGCCGGGCCAGCCCGTCAGCTTCAGCGAAGGAGCGACGAATGCGGTGATCACCATCATCCGCAGCCCGGTCACCGGGACGGCCAGCGTCTCCTACTTCACGACGAACGGGACCGCCACCGCCGGCGCGGACTACGTGGCGGTATCGGGCACCTTGTTTTTTAACAACGGTGAAGGTTCCAAGACGGTGACCATTCCGATTTTGCAGGACACCATCGCCGAGCCGACGGAGACGTTTTTTCTGGTGCTGACCAACCAGTCGGGGGCCTCGTTGTCCGCCAATGTGCTGCAACTGTCGATTTTGGATGATGACACCTTCTTCCAGTTTTCCTCGCCGACTTATTCGGTGAGTGAAGGCGCGACGAATGCGGTGCTCACGGTTTTACGCACCGGGGGCGCACCGGGGGCGGCATCCGTAGATGTGGTCACCAGCGACATCACGGCGACCAACGGCTTGGATTACACGAATGTGTCCCTGACCCTGTCTTTTGCCACCGGACAGACCCAGGCCAATGTCAGCATCTCCATCGTGGATGACTTTTTGATCGAAGGCTCGGAGACGTTCCGGGTCTCCCTGACGAATGCCGTGGGGGCGGCCATCTCTGGCGGGTCGGCGATTGTCACGATTCTCGACAACGACGGGCCAGGGGGCACGTTGGGGTTTGCCGTATTCAACCAGCAGGTGGACGAGGGGACGAATGTGGTGATCACGGTCACGCGGACGGGTTCGACTGTCTTGCCGGTCAGCGTGGATGTCGTCGTTTTGAACCCCAACCTCAATCCCGTGCAGCCGGTTTCCACCAACGCCATTTACGGAATTGATTACAACCTGACCTCGGGACGAGGGGGGACCAATAGTGCGGTCGTCACGAACTTTACGGTCTCGCTGACCCTCGTTTTCCCGGCCGGTTCGGGTTTCCAGACCTTCACGCTGAATGCGTTGAACGACACGGCGGTGGAAGTGTTTGAAACCGTGCTCCTGAGTTTGCAAAACGCCACGAACGGTGCGGTCATTGACCCGCCGCGCAGCTTGATGCGGGTGGACATTAATTTTAACCAGCAGCCTCCCGGCGCGGCCGATCGCCAGTACAACTTCAGCTCCGTGATCAACCCCAATCCGGGGGCCAACAACGCGGTTTATGCCACCGCCGCATATACCAATCGCGCCAGTACCAATTTTGGAAAGGTCATCATTGTGGGTGATTTTACGGCCGTAAACTCGAACGTCCGGAATCGCGTGGCCCGTTTGAATCCGGACGGCTCATTGGATGGTACGTTCGATCCCGGCACGGGCGCGGATGACGCCGTCTTTGCCGTGGCCATCCAGCCGGATGAAAAGGTTCTGATCGCCGGGCGGGTTGCTTCTTATAACAGTGTGGGGCGCGCCGGGGTGGCCCGGATTAACAATGACGGTTCCTTGGATGGCACCTTCGATCCCGGAACGGGGGCCGATGCCCAAGTCACCGCCATGGCCTTGCAGACCGACGGCAATATCGTGCTGGCCGGCAATTTCACCCATTTCAACAGCATCGTCAGGAATGGTCTGGTAAGACTGACAACTGCGGGGGCCGTGGATATCAGCTTCGATGCCGGTGCCGGACCCAATGGTACAGTTTACGCGCTGGGACTTTCGCCGAATCTTGCCGGTACCCAGACCATTTACTTGGGCGGTGATTTCACCAGTGTGGCGGGCGTACCCCGGCCGCGCGTGGCCCGCCTGCTGCCGACGGGTGGGGTTGACGGGGCATTCGCTCCTGCCTCCGGTCCGGACAACACCGTGTTTGCGTTGCTGCCCGGCGCCAGCTCACTGATGATTGGTGGTGCCTTCACCTCCTACAACCAAGTGGCCCGGGGCGGGTTGGCCCGGCTTAATTTGGACGGTTCGCTGGACCTGACGTTTTATCCCGGTACCGGGGTGGTGGGGTCGGTGTACTCGATCTCATTGCAGACCAACGGCCAGCCGGTGATTGGTGGCGAGTTCATCAGTTACAACGGGACGCCGCGAACGAACCTTGCCCGGCTTTATGGTAATGGGGTGCTGGATACCAGCTTTTTGGAGCGGTTTTACAATGAAACCCAGCCCGGGCCCAACGGGTCGGTGCAGACGGTGAACGTGCTGCCCTCCGGAAATGTGATGATTGGCGGCGTTTTTACCCTGGTGGGGGGCGGATTTACGGGGCAGCAGGTGTTGCCCCGTTACAATGTTGCCCAGTTGATTGGCGGGGACATTCTGCCGGTCCGCAACATGGCGGGAAATATTGGGTTCAGCACGAATTCCTTCACCATTGATGAGAACGTCGTCAGTGGCGCGGTGGCCATCCGGCTGCACCGGGCCAATGGCGAGCTGGGGCAGGTAATTGCGAGCTACCAGACCGTGGATGGCACCGCTGTCGCCGGCCGGGATTATGTGAGCGCGTCAGGTCTGGTGTCCTGGGCTGATTCGGACACCATCGTGGACCGGTTGATCTTCGTGCCGATCATTGATAATAAAATTGTGGACGGGAACCGGGCTTTCACCATCAAAATCACCTCGGTGACCTCGGGCGGCTGGGGGACTGATCCGGCGCTGGATTTTCTGGACGCGACGACGGTGACCATTGTGGATGATGATTCCTTGCCCGGGGTGCTGGGGTTCAGTGCCCCGTTTTACCGGGTGGACGAAAGCGTTGGCAATGCGACGGTCACCGTGAACCGGACCAACGGCTCGGTGGGAGCCGTCAGCGTCCAATATGCCACGAGCCCTGGGACGGCTACACCGGGAGCTGACTATTCGAGCCGCAGTGGGACCTTGACCTTCGCCTCGGGCCAGACCAGCCGGACGTTCACGGTGCCAATTCTAAACGACACGATTGTGGAGTTCGAGGAATCAATTCTGCTGAACCTCACTTCGCCTTCAGGCGGGGCCACGCTGGGGCTGACCAACTCGATGATCCTCATCGAAAGTGACGACGGGGGGCCGGGTTCCATCGGGTTTCTGACTAATCAGTTCGTCGTGGCTGAGGCATCAGGGCGGGCCGTGATAACCGTGATTCGGACCAGCGGCACCACGGGGACGGCAACGGTTGATTTGCTCACATATGACCTGCCGCCGGCAAGTTCCGGAGTGGCCCGGGCTGGGCTCGATTACACCACTGTCAGCAACCGCCTCACGTTCGCCACCGGGGTGGCCACTCAAACCGTGGTGGTGCCGATCACGGTGGACCGATTGGTGGAAGGTGATGAATCGTTCGGCGTCCGGTTGACCAATGTGACCGGCGGGGCGAATTTGGGGGTCTTGTCGAATGTGTTGGTGGTGGTTCAGGACGCCAACTCCTACGGCTCACTTTCGCTGACGAGCACCAATTACGTCGTGAACGAGCGTACGAACGCCGTTTACCTGACGGTGGTTCGCAGTGGTGGCGACACGGACGCGGTATCCGTACAGTACTACACAACCCCCGGAAGTGCGGTGGCCGGAGTGCGGTACGTAGCAACCAATGGTACGCTGGTCTTCCCGGATCTGGTGACCACCCAGTATATTGTGGTGCCGATCATCCAGGATGTCATCGCCAACCCGGCTGAGACGTTCTTGGTGACCTTGTCCAATTTTGTCAAGGCAGCGGCGGGTCCCAATACCAATGCCGTGATCACCGTGTATGACCAGCAGTCGCTGGCGGCGGCGGCGGGCACGGTAGATACCAGCTTTGACACTTCGGCCGCCTCTTCGGGTTCGGTGAACGCAATCGCCCTCCAGTCGGGAAACAAGCTCGTCATCGGCGGCAGTTTCACGAATTTCAACGGCATCCCACTGGGACGGATCGCGCGGGTGAATGACGATGGTACGGTGGATCAAACGTTCCTTTCCGGCAGCGGAGCCAATGCCGTGATCAATTCCATCGTGGTGCAGACGGACCAGAAGATCCTCATCGGTGGTGTGTTTACCAATTACAGCGGGTCGGGCAGGACTTCGCTGGCGCGACTGTTGCCGGATGGCACGCTGGATTCGGCGTTCAACCCCGGCAGCGGGCCGG
>RFSE01000111.1 GCA_009924135.1 Pseudomonadota bacterium
CAAGGCTCCGACGAGCCGCCGCAGGGTGATGATGTTCCTTTCTGACCCGCGCGCGTCCGCAATTCCCAATTCCCAACTCGAAATCCGAAACTAATTTTTTATGCCCAAAGTTGAAGTCATTCTCACGCATCCCATTGTCGGTCTCGGCGCCGAATCCGACACGGTAAAGGTTTCCGCCGGCTATGCCCGCAATTTCCTGCTGCCCCAGGGCCAGGCCATCACCGTCACCCACGGCAACAAGCGTCGCCTGGAAGCCCTGCGCCAGAAGCGCGCCGAGCGCGAAGCCCACGAGCTGAACGCCATGACCGAACTCGCCAAGAGCCTCAGCAAGATGACGCTCATCATCGCCGTGAAGACCGGCGAAGACGGCAAGATGTTCGGCAGCGTGACCAACGGCACCATCGCCGACGAACTCAAGAAGCAGTTCGAAGTCGCCCTGGACAAGCGCAAGATTCACATCGAGAAGCCGATCAAGGGCCTCGGGGAGCACGAAGTTGAGATGCGTTTGCACCACGACGTCCACACGACGCTGAAGGTCATCATCAACAGCACCACACCGCCGCCCGCGCCCGAAGTGGTCGCTGCGCCCACCGCGCCGGAGACCGAGAAGCGGGGCAAGGCCCGCCGGGGCGACATCTTTGCCCCTTCCGCTGCTGCGCCCGCACCGGCTTCGGCCGCTGCGGCCAAGCCCGAACGCAAGGGCAAGGGCGCGAAGGCCTGAGCCTCGTTTCCATTTTTACCGCAAAGGCAGGCCTCGCGCCTGCCTTTTGCTTTTCCACCGGTCGGGAAGCTGGCTTGACAAGCTTTCATCCGCCCCGTCGAATCGCCGGACCAGACTGATATTCCATGCCACCTAGCTTCCTGGACCGCCTGCTGGCCTGCGCGCCGTTTCGGCTGCTCTACCTGCTGCGAAAGATTTTTCTCACGCGGTCCTCACGCCGCTACTGGTCGCAATACGGTGAGGACATCGTACTCGACCGGGTGCTGAATCTCGCCCGCCCTGGCTTCTATGTGGATGTGGGCTGCTTTCATCCCGTCAAAAACAACAACACTTACAAGTTGTATCGCCGGGGCTGGCGCGGGCTCAACCTGGACATTGATGAGTTGAAGATCGCCGCGTTCCGGCTGCGCCGTCCGCGTGATGTCAATCTCGTCCGCTGCGTATCCGAACACGAGGGGATGATCCGTGTTTTTTCCCCGGGCATCTACTCGCTTAACCAGACGGCCGATCCGGCGACGGCGGAAAAGATGCGGCAGCGTGGAGTCGTGATGCGGGAGCGGGAAGTGCCGGCCAGCCCGTTGAACCGCATTCTCGCGGACTCGGAATTCCGTGACCGGACCATTGATCTCCTGAGCATCGATGTGGAAGGGCACGAACTGTCGGTGCTGCGTTCGCTGGATTTTGACCGCTACCAGCCGCGCGTGGTCATCATTGAATCCCACCTGCGCTCGCTGGTCGCGTTGATGGCGTCGGCGGAGTTTGGCCTGCTCACCGCCAAGGGTTACACGATGTTCAACTGGACCGGCCCGTCTGTTTTGTTCCTGCGCCAGACCGCCGCGGGTACAAAGTAATCTTTTCACGCCACCACGCGGAGCGCGTTTGGGAGAAGACCCAGTTCCATCGGCAGCGAGCCGCACAGGTCACCTTCCACCTCGAAGGGCACGGGCCCGGCGGCGGTGAGCTTTGCCCGGGGCACACGCAGCACCTTCACCTCGCGGGGGACGAGCGGACTGCCGGTGATGAATCCCATCGCGTACCGGGCGACGAGGAACAGGGAGAGCTTGGGGAACACGCAGATGTCTAGCAAACCGTCGTCGAGCTTGGCGTCCGGGAAGACCGGCAGGCTGCCGCCGTAAAACCGGCCGTTGCCCACCAGCACCAGTTGACCAGCGGCAGTTTGCCCCCCGGCCTCAACCGTGATGAGCGGATGCGGCCCGCGCATGGCCTTCAGGCCCGCCAGCACGTAGGCGAATTGCGCGACCCGCTTCTTCATCTGCCAGTCCACGAGGCTGATGGCTTTCGCGTCGAGGCCAGCGCCGGCCAGTTGGACAAAGTGCCGGCGTTGCCGCGCGCCATCCTCAGCGGTGAACTCGGCGAAGGGCACGTCAACGGTCCGTTCTCCACCGTTGAGAATCGTCTGCCATGCCGCCCGCAGGCGCAGCGGGATGCCCACTTCGCGGGCAAACACGTTGACGGTTCCGAGTGGGAGCACGCCCAACCGTGCCCGGGCGAAACCACCGGGGACATCAGCAATGCCGTTGAGCACCTCGTTCAAAGTGCCGTCACCGCCGGCCGCGACAATGGTTTCAAAACCGTCCCGCACCGCTTCGGCAGCCAGCCGCCGGCCATCTCCGGGAGCCTGGGTGGGTTTGAGGGCCAGTCCGGGTGCGAACTCATCCAAATGCTTGCGAAAATGCCGTGCCTTGTCCCCCCGGGCCGTCGGATTAAAGATGACGCAGGTGCGCACGGGCCGGAACGGGGTGGTTGGTCACGGACCGCTGAAGACGGTGGTCGTCACGGTTCCATCGTGGCGAGGCTCTGCTTGCCGCGCTTGCCGGTGCCGCTGCTGGCGGCACGGTGCGCCGCCTCGGTCGCGCGGGTCTGATGCCGGCCACAGAAGCGGTCGAAGGCCCCGCCAAAGAGATCCTGCACGTCGCGTTGAATTTCGGCGGTCGTCGGCTCCCAGCCGGTGGCGGCGAGGTCGGTGTATTTCTCCGCGAGCACGCGCGCGATGATGTGCCGTGAGTGGTCCCACTTGTAGAGAATCTGGTCGAGCACGCGGGCGTCGGAGTGCTGCGGCGTGACGGAAAGGCCGATGAGTTCCAGCCGCATCCGGGTCATCTCCTCGATGAGTGAGGGGATGTTCGTGAACCACCAGCAGCCAAACAGATGCAGGTTGCGGAACTTCCGCGCGGTGACGCAGAGGGAATACTGGTTCTCCCGCGCCAGGGCCGTGATGAGGAACTTGTTGTCCGGGTGCGCCGCGATGAGGCTCTCGTAGGTGCCGACGTCGCACAGGCCCACGCCGTCGCCGGCGAGCTTGAGCTGCGGGTTCACGGCGCGTTTCACGCCAGGCATCATGGCAAAGGGCAGGCCGAACTCGCGGCAGTGCGGCAGCACCGCCGTCTCCATGAGGCGTGCGCTGACGTTGTCGCCGGGATAGGTGAAGTCAGGCGGGAGCGACACCATGAGGTACTGCGCGTCGATGCGGCGCGTCCAGTCGGCGAGGAAGCGGCGAACCTCGGAGATGGTTTTTTCGGAGAGGTTGGGCGATACGTCATAGCCCCAGTCGCGCAGGCGCGGAGCGGCGGTGCCTTCCCAGGAAAGCAGCAGCGGGTCGATGCGCAGCGCGGCGGTGAACCGTTCGTCGCGCTTGAAACCCCGTTCCCACACGACGCGCTCGACATCGTCGAACGGCGAGTTCGTCATGCAGATGCGTTTCACATGGGCCACGTCCATCACGTGCCCCGTGTAGTCGGCGACCTTCCACTTCGCGAACCACTTGCGCAACGCGGGCAGGTCGCGCTTTTTTACGTCCAGGCCCAGCCGGTTCAAGGTCGTGAGCACACCGCGGCAGCTTTCGGAGATGGGGGAGTGCTCGATGAACAGCGCGTTCCAGATCACGTCCGCCTGCTCGCGCTTGGACATGGCCCAGAACTTGTCGTAGGGCAGGTCAAATTGCCGGAACGCCTCCGCGACGAGGTAGTGGTAAGTGAGCAGGTCATCGATGCCCCACAGCAGCAACTCCCCAAACGCGGGGTCGTACAGGTGCGTGTGAATGTCATAGACCGGCGTAGTCAGCACGGTCTTTTCCACCAGGGCGGCGAGGGCGTCACGGCGTTTCTTGGAAACGGGCAAGGTCATCGGGACGGAACCCTAGCAGAACCACCCACCGACAGGCCAAGAAAACTTCCGCCGGAATCCCGATGACGTTGGCGGTGTCAAATGCGGAGTGGGAGCGTTCACAACGCAAGGCGCTGCCCCGTTTACCGCTTCGGCCAGTTGAGGTGCTGGTGCAGGAAGTCGAATGTGCCCTGGCCGTTGATCGTGTGCGGGCCGTCGAAGTGTTCGATCTGGGTGCGGTCGCCGATGCCCAGTTTGGTGTAGAAGCGGCGGATTTTCGCGTACTCAAAGTTCACCCACTCGTCGATGCCCACGCCGTCTTCATGGCCGCGTTCGACCATGAAAGGGCGCGGCGCGATGAGCGCGGCCATCTCGGCGTAGTTAAACGTGTGGCCGAGGTTCCACTCGAAGATTTCGTATTCGGGGGTGTAGAGGTAGCTGCCGCGCCAGTCGATGGTCGCGTTTTTCCAGACCCACTCGTTGAAGTCCGCCGAGCAGATGGAGAGACAGTAACCGTCCAGCGCGGCGGGGATGCGCATGGCGGACTTGCCGCCGTAGCTCAGGCCGTAGAAGCCGATGCGTTTGGCATCCACGAAGGGCTGGGTGCCGAGCCATTCCAGGATTCGCTCGTGCTGGGCGAAGATGACGGAGAAGAGGTGCTTGCCCAACGGGTTGGCGAGGCGCTGGAGGTTGCGGAACTCGTCCTTGCCGCGATACGGGTTGTGCGGGGCGAAGACGATGAAGCCACGTTCCGCCAGGGCGGTGGCGAAGCCTTTATAAGGAGCCCAGGCACGGCTGGATTTGTCGGTGATGATGGTGTCCATGGGCACGCCTTCGAGGCCGTGCTGGCAGACGACCACGGGGCGGCGCTCGCCGGGTTTCAAATCTTTCGGCAGCAGCAAAATTCCCCACGCAAAGACCTCCGGCCATACGTCGAGGGTCACGTCGTAACCGGTCAGCTTGTCGGTGTTGAGGATCTCCCGCGAATGCGCGTTCGCCGGCAGGGTGGCGGGCGTGAACTTGCCGTTCACTTCATTCCAGAAATTGCTCTGCCACGGTTTGCGGGCGGTTTCCCACGCGGCGGCGTTGGGAACCTTGACCTTGGCCCAGAAGGTTTCGTCCCGGTCGTAGGTGGCGACGCGCAGGAGGTTTTGGGTGAAGTTTTCGAGTTCTTTCACCTGGCGGCGCTGCCGGTCGTCGGCCGAAAATTCCTTGCGCGTGTCGCCGAGCAGTTGGTCTGGCGGAAAGTCCAGGCGCGTCTTAACGCCGATGGCGGCGAGCAGCTCTTCGAGCGCGGCGAGGGAACCGGGGCCGGTGGTGCCGCCTTCGCTGCCGTAGAGGAAGAGCGGCGGTTTGCCGGTGAGTTTGCCTGCGCGTGCGACTTCCGTCTCGACGGAAGCAAAGTCCGGTGTGGCCCATTTACCCGGAGCCGCGCCGCCGGCACGTCCCGCGCGGGCAACTGGCGGTCCGGTAATCGTAGGTGCCGGGCTGTGTTCAATGAGCAGCGGGCGTGGATGTATGAGGCTGGCCAGCTCGGCATCGCCGAACTCGCGCAAGACGCCGAAGAGGTTCCGGTAGATTGGCTCCTTCCAGAGCGCCTGCCGCGAGTCAAAGTAGCCGCTGACGAGTGCGGCGGCGATGCGGGTGTCCAGCGCGGCGGCATGGAGGGCGAGCAAACCGCCTTCACCGGAGCCGGCAATTAATAGTTTCGGGTTGGGAGTTTGGGGTTTGGAGTTTTCCACTGCGAGCACGTCGGCGAGGGCGAGGATCTTTTGCGCTTCGTAGCCAATGATGGTGCGGCCCATCATGAAGGACTGCCGGTAAATCCATTCGCGATGCGGCTGGTTGGTGAAACGGATGCGCGGGTTGCCGGACCATTCGTCACGGCGATCGATGAGCGTGGGAATTACGACACGGCACCCGGCGGCGGCGAGGGAGCGCGCCCACTGTGCCTTGGCCGGGGTGCCGACGGCAACGCCCGCGAGTTGTTCGGGGGTTTGATCGGCATCGGGCAGGGCGATGACCTGCGCGCGCGGCGCGATCCTGGGCTCGAGCAGGAGGCCTTCACCGGTCACGCCGTCCAGCACGGGCCAGCGCACGGCGATGACTTTGAACTGCGGCGTTTCCGCGAGGACGGCGGAGTCGCGGGTGCTGGAGATGAGTTCGAGCGATTTGAAGGGGGCGCGCTGGTCCACGACGCCCAGGAGTTTCGCGAGGTGCTGGCGGTTGGGGGCGACGGATTTCTCGTAGGCTTCGGGCGAAGAGCGGTCGCGCGCCCAGAGTTGGGCGCGGGCGGCCACGGAGTTTTCGGTTTCACGCAGGAGGAACTTCTGGATGCCGGCGACCATCTGCTCGGAGAGGTCCCCGTCGCGGGTCAGCGGCTGGGTGCCGGGCAGCGGGGCGGCGGGCGCGGACCAGGCGAGGGTTGCCAGAACGCCAAGTGCGAGAAGCGAGCGGGAGTACATGGGCGCAGGATAGCGGTCAAGCGACGCGGCTGACAAGGACGGGCAACCCGACCTTGACAAGCACTCAGGGCGGCTCACACGATGAGTCTCGTTTGGCGTGCGCATTGCCATTTAGTTCGATGCAAGTGCAAGGCTGGACTTTTTTCTTATGAGCAAGTCATTCGCGTTGTTCTTCACCAGACGTTTTCTTGTCTGGGCTGGCTGCGCGTGCTGGGTGGTCGCGCTGTGTCAGTTTGCCCTGTGTGCGGCTGTGGCTCCGACCGTGAACGGCAGCAACCGGTCGTTTGCAGACTTGCGCGAGTCGGCGGCCAAGGGCGACGCCATCGCCCAGCGGCTCGTGGCCAACGCCTATCTGGCGGGCGACGGGGTCAACAAGGATGTGACTGAGGCCTTGAAGTGGCTGCGCCTGGCGGCCGAGCAGCACGACCCTCCTTCAGAATTCACCTTGGGCATCCTATACGACGAAGGCAGGGGATTGCCCCGCGATGTCCGTGAAGCGGTAAAGTGGTATGAGCGGGCGGCCGTTGCTGGTCTTTCCGATGCGCAATTCAACCTGGCGGACTGCTACGTGAAAGGCGAAGGCGTGCCCATGGATATGAAAAAGGCCTGTGACTGGTTTCGCCGGGCGGCGGAGCAGGGTGATGGGCCGTCCCAGGCCCGCCTTGGACTGGCCTACGTCAGCGGCAAGGGAGTCGAGCGTGACATCAATGAGGCGGTCAAATGGTTCCGCTCGGCGGCTTATCCTCCCCACAACATTGCCACGGCTCAGTATTACCTCGGGCGGCTGTATCAAGAGGGCGAAGGCGTACCGCAGGAATTGGACACGGCGGCGAAATGGTATCGCAAAGCAGCCAACCAGGAGCTGGCGGATGCCCAGTATTATCTGGGTACGATGCTCACTGAAGGAAAGGGGATTGAAAGGAACCCCGCTGAAGGGCGCGATTGGCTCCAGAAGGCTGCTGCGCAAGGCTATCTGAAGGCAAAGCAATATCTGGGTCAACCAGCCAAAGATAACCCCAACGCTCAGTTCGCGGCGGTGGGTTCCGAGAAGAATCCTCCGGTGACGGTGAACGTAAGTCGCCCGCCAACTCCTGGCCCGAGTCCCGCCCTCGTCGCTCCGTCGGTTGCCTTTTCGCGTGAAGCCACCGGCACCGCTGGCTCCCCGCCCGTTGCGAGCAAACCCGATTTGAGCGGCTTGCCCTTTACTGCGCCTCCCGCCGGTGGGGCTTCCACCTTGAACACCCCGCCGGTTCCGCGCGAAGCGTTGCCCGGGCTGCCGGCCCTGCCCGCAACGGGCACCGAACCGGAAAAGTCATCCGCACCTGTCCCGCCGCCGTCTCCCAAGTCGGCTCAAGCGGTCAAGGAAACTGGCCTGCCTCCGTTTACTGAATCCACCGCCGTCAAGACGGCCACCGCGACTCCGCCGACCCGTGGCGTGTTTGATCTGCCGCCGACCAACAAGGAACCGGACCCGGTCAGCCTGTTCACCGAACCTCCCCGGACCAAAGAATCCTCTGAGCCACCCGTCCGGTCGGCCCATTCGGCCCCTTCCGGCGGTGGAGGTGATGGCGGCGATCTGAAATGGATCGCCATCATCAGCGCGATCATCTCGGCGGCGATCCTGTTTCTGGGCGTCTTCATGCTCTACGCTTTCCAGACCCGCCTGCGCAGCCTGGAGACAGAATTGAAGAAGGCGCAGTTCGAACTCTCCAAGGCGAACGTAAACCTTTCGGCGATGATGCATCAAGTCGAACAGCTTTCCTTGTCAGCCCCGGCGGCGGCCCCGAAAACCAGCCTGCCGGATTGGAATCCAGAGCCGACCAAGGCGCACGCGACCAGTTTCAAGATGCACCGGTCCAAGTAGCGCCCTTCACTTGGCGTGAAATCGTGCTTGCACCGGACCCGCGATGCTGGCTAACTAAGCGCTCCTGTAACTGGAAACTAGATTTTTATGGCACGCATTTGTGAACTCACCGGCAAGCGCCCCATCAAGGGCAGCCACATCTGGCGCAGTGGTAAAGCCAAGCGGACTTGGAAGAAGGCCGCGGCGAAGGCCGCCTGAGCTTCCCGGCCGGAAACCCGGCTGCGTCTCTTTCTCCCTGCGAATGGCGTCCCCATTGGACGCCATTTTGCTTTGCTTGGGCCGGATGACGAGGCTTCTTCTGGAGACTTTTCGTATTACAGGCTTGCAGCCTGCCGTTTCGCTGGAGTTCAACCTGCGGGCGGTGCGTGGCCTGTTGTGTTGCGCTTGAGCGCGGCACGTTCTGCCGGCTGAAAGTCTGCGCCATGGGTTGCCGGTCTCCTCAATAAAGGAGTCTGGATTTTAACGCCCCTTCATCCGCAGGGCCGTCTCCCGCTTCATTTCCCGGTCCGCATCGCGCCGTTTGATGTCCTCGCGCTTGTCGTACTGCGCCTTGCCCTTGCCCACGCCAAGGGCGACCTTCACCTTGTCGTTCTTCCAGTAGAAGGACAGGGGGAAAAGCGAATTGCCTTTGACGACTGCGAGTTCATGCAGCTTGCGAATTTCCGCTCGGTTGAGCAGGAGTTTGCGCGGTGCCTTGGGCACATGGTTCTCGCGGTTGCCGTGGGAGTATTCGTCGATGTGGGCGTTGTGCAGCCACACTTCGTCCTTTTCCACCCGGGCAAAGGCATCGTTGATCTGGACATGGCCGGCGCGGATGGCCTTCACCTCGGTCCCGCGCAGCACCAGCCCGGCTTCGAAGGTTTCCACCACATGGTAGTCCCGGCGCGCCTTGGAGTTGGTGACGATGTCGGCCATAAACAAAACCAGCCAGAAGGCGGAACCTTCTGGCCGGGCGAAAGGGAAAGGAAGGCTGCCTAGTGCTTGCGCTTCTTCTTGGGAGCCGGCTCCGCTTCCTCAGGGGTCGCGGGGGAGGTCCAGTTCATCTTGCCTTCGACCAGTTCCGTCAGCGCGATGTCGGCCGCGCCCATGGTGGGCGGCACGATGAGCAGCGGGCGGTTGCCGGAGTTGAGCTGGCGAACCCGGCGCGACACGAGGTTGGTCAGCACGTTGGGGTTGCCCACTTTTTCAATGGCTTTGCGGACGAGGTCTGGATTCATGTCTTCGATGGTGTCGAACTGAGCCGCGCAGCATAGCGGCGTACGGGGGACAGGCAACAGAAAACTTCGGCGAACTGCCGTCTTGTGTCGCGGCGCGCGCTTCGCCTACGCTGTGGCACAGCATCCATGAGCCACGAGCCTGACCCCGAACCACAGAGTACCATCTTCATCCGCAAGGCGGGTCCGGATGGACAGGCGGTCAAATTCAAGCCCACGCCCGCCAAGAAGCCCGAGGCCACGACGTTGAGCGAACTGTCTGTGCAGCAGCGGAAGTCCGGCTTGGCTGCGTGGTTGGGCTGGCTTTTCGATGGGCTGGACATGCACCTTTACGGGCTAGTATCCGCTCCCTTCGTTGCATATCTGCTCCACAAGCAGGGGCTGCTTGATGACGCCGCCGATGTGGCCAACAAAGTGGTGGCGGAACGAAGCGGATGGATTCAAGCTGCAATGTTGGTCGGGTGGGCGCTGGGAGGCGGTTTTTTTGGCAGGTTGGGCGACCTCTTGGGCCGCAGCCGTGCGCTGTCGCTCACCATTCTAACCTACGCCTTGTTCACCGGCATGGCGTTCTTTGCCCAAAATTGGTGGCAGTTGCTCATCTTCCGGTTTTTGGCGGGGTTGGGAATTGGCGGTGAATGGGCGGTGGGTTCCTCGTTGCTTTCGGAGACGTGGCCGAAAAAGTGGCGACCATGGATTGCCGCCGTTTTGCAGACCGGAGTGAATTTGGGGGTGATGCTCGCAGGGTTGACGACGCTCCTCATGGCCGATACGCATCCGAAGTGGGTCTTTCTGGTGGGCGTGCTGCCGGCGTTAATGGTTTTTTGGATTCGCCGACATGTGCCCGAACCGGAGGAATGGCACGCCGCCAAGCGCGAATCGCTTGGTCTTCAACCCGGCGTGATCGATCTTTTCCGTGGCGCTGTCCGGCGCACGACCATTCTGACGATCATCGTGTGTGCTTGTGGACTTACGGCGTGGTGGGCCTTTCAGTTCTGGATGCCGCATCACTTGCGCAATCTGCCCGACCTTGATGTGTTGGCGAAGGGGGATCTGGCCAAGAATATCGCCAGTTATCAGGTTCGTTTACAGGGCAGCCCAGCCGTGGACGGGCCGACAAAAGCCAGCTTTGGCAGAGCCGCAGCCGATTTCAATCCACAGCTCCTTGGCCCCGGAGCACTCGACCCTGCCGCCAGGGCCGAGTTTCTCAAGCATTTGGCGGTGGTCGAAATGCAGCTCACCAACGCGCCGGCATTTACCCGGAGCTCAAATGGAGATGCGCTTGAGGAACTGAAGCGGTTAAATCCGGATGCCGCTATCAGAAGCTTTAAGCAAAAGGTAGTCAGCAGGGCGTTTTCCATCGTCATTGGTGTAAGCATTCTGGGAAATTTTGCCGCCGCCGGATTGGCCAAGTTATTGGGCTACCGTCGTTCGATTGCGCTCTTCTACTGCTGTTTTTTCCTGGCCATGGGCGCGACGTTCATACAGCCCCGCGGCTGGGAATCGCTGGTCTGGTTCTGGTTCCCGTTGGTCGGCTTTTGTTCGGGAATCTTCGGGTTGTTCACCATGTATCTCCCACCGTTGTTTCCCACCCTGCTGCGTACCACCGGAGCGGGCTTTTGTTATAACATCGGGCGCATTGCTTCGGCGCTCGGAGTGATTTATTCCGGCTCGTTGGCCAGCGGTGGTGATTTCAAGAAAACGCTGCTCTTCGCCGCGTGTTTGTTCGTCCCGGCCATCTTCGTCGCGCTGGCCCTGCCCGAGCCGAAAGATCTGGGCGGCCACGCGACGGAGACGGAACTCACCGCCGTGGAATGAGCCGGGCACCGCACCGCCTCGTGGTCTTCCTCAAGGCCCCGCGTGCGGGCACGGTGAAAACGCGGCTGGCCGAATCCCTCGGCGCGGACGCTGCCTGCGCCGCCTACGTGCGTTTGGTTGAAACCCTGCTCGCGAACCTTGCCCCGTTGCGCGCCGTGGAATTGTGTTTCACCCCGGCAGAAGCGGCTGGTGACATTCAACCTTGGCTGCGCGACGGCTGGTCCCGGTTCCCGCAGACCGCCGGTGATCTGGGGCAACGGTTGAACGCAGCCTTCTCCGCGCATTTTGACACCGACGCCGAGCGCGTGGTCGTCATCGGCTCGGACTGTCCCGATGTGACCGTTACGGACATCGAGGACGCCTGGCTGGCACTGGAGGCGCACGACGTGGTCCTTGGCCCGGCGCTCGACGGCGGCTACTGGCTCATCGGCCTGCGCGCGCCGCAACCGGGCCTGTTCACCGCCATGCCGTGGAGCACGGATGCCGTGTTTTCCGAGACCATGCGCCGAGCCCGGGAAACCGGCCTCCGGGTCGCCACCCTGCGGGAACTGGCTGATGTGGACACGGTGGCGGACTGGGAGTTGTGGACGCGACGAACCAGCGCTCATTCCGGTGTGCCGCGCGCGGACACGAAGCCCGCATAGTCATGCACTTTTTCTTTGCGTCCGGTGTGCTTTTTCGTGGCTAATCACCCCATGCTCAACCTCGCTTTCGTCGGTCTCGGTTTCATGGCGGCCACGCACATAAAGGCCCTGCGGCAGGTGCCCGGTGTGCGCGTCGCCGCACTCTGCAACCCCAGCGGACGCCACCTCGACGGCGATTTCACCGGGGTCGCCGGCAACGTGGGCGACAACGCGCCGGTGAAGCTCGAACCGGGCAGTTTCAAGGCCTGCCGCGACTACGCCGCGCTGCTGGCGGACCCGGACATTCACGCCGTGGACATCTGCGCGCCGACGCTCGCGCATCGGGACCTTGCGGTGGCCGCGTTGCGCGCGGGCAAGCATGTGCTGTGTGAAAAGCCGTTTGCCCGTACGGTTGCCCAGGCGCGTGAGATGGCGGCGGTTGCGGCAGAGACCGGCCGCATCCTCATGCCCGCCATGTGCCTGCGCTTCTTCCCCGAGTGGGTCTGGGTGAAGGACGCCATCGCGGACGGGCGTTTCGGCAAGGTTTTTTCCGCACGCTTCCGGCGCGTGGCCGAGCCGCCGGGCTGGGGCCAGCAAAACTTCCTCGATGGCGTGAAATCCGGTGGCGCACTGCTGGACCTGCACATCCATGACACGGACTTTGTGCAGTATTGCTTTGGTCGTCCGCGCGCCGTGCGTTCCTGCGGGTACACGAAGATCAGCGGGGCGATAGATCACGTCGTGACGGAGTACGAGGTGGCCGGTGGCGAGATGATTCACGCCGAGGGCGCGTGGTGCATGACACCAGGCTTCGGTTTCAACATGGCTTACACGGTCAACTTCGAGCGCGCTACGGTGGACTATGATCTGGCGCGCGGCGCGGACGCGCTCAAGGTCTGCGAGGCGGGCAAGACGGCTGAAGTGCTCAAGCTTGGCCTGCCCGATGGCTACGTCGGTGAACTGCGCCACTTCGCCGAGTGCATTGCTGCCGGGCGTCAACCCACGGTGGTCACAGCAGCGGACGGCGTCAGTTCCGTGGAGATTTGCGAAGCGGAGGAGGAATCGGTCCGAACCGGACAGCGCGTCGCACTTGCTTGACCGTTAAGGTAGCGGTTATTTGGCCGAGGTTGTCCTGGCTCAAAAGGGAGGATGGGTTTCCTGGCGTGAAAGCCAGACCAGTGGGCACAATGCAACCGGAGAGAGCCCCCGGTGGCACGCCTCAATAAAGCGTGCCTGGCTGGCGCACCTTGCGGGCTTCCACATGACCGTCAAAATGCGAAGCCGTCCGTACGCTCCCATGAACTGGAAAGGTGGGCAGTTGTGACATCCAAGTGTTGGCGGTGTTTGTAACGGCGACCTGATCGGTGTCGATCATCATCCACACATCCGACAGGGATCCGTATTGGGCCACTACCGGGATCCGCAAGGGGTTGGACGCTCCGGTTTGGCCGGCGGGATAGCCAAAAATGCTCGGACTTCCATTGAATGAGCCTACATTTTGATAACTGACCGGCGTGTTGGTGGCCCCCACCGCAGTCCACTGGTTCAACCGCTTGTATCCGGCGCATTCAAATGCCCCTGCGGTTTGAGATGTCCCCGTCGGAGCTGGATAGCCCAGATAGCGGCAAAGATAGTAGCTCATTTCCCCATATTGGCCCGAGCTGTACTTTGCGGTCTGCCCAGACCAGAGCCCAAACTGACCGACAGCCCCCATCGGGGTCACGGTGGGTTGGCCGCCAGGCAACTGGTCTTCGTAATCACTGGTGTAAATGGACATCGCCGTGGCGATTTGCTTGTGGCTGTTACTGCACGACGCCTGCGTGGCCTTCTGCTTCGCCTTGTTCAGTGCCGGCAGGAGCATGCCGGCCAAAATGGCGATGATCGCGATAACGACGAGCAATTCAATCAGGGTAAAGGCGTGCGACCGGTTTGACTTGGACTGTGTGCGCTTCATTTAAAATGCAATTGTATGGTCAGACTATCCGCTAGGTGTGGGTCTTTGGCAAGGGGGGAGCGCAATGAATCGCTCCGGCTACTTCTTCTTCCCCTTCTTGGGCGCCCCGAACTCCACGGCTTTGGCCGGGTCCATCCGCTGGTAATCGGCCTCGGTCGGGCCGCCGCCGAATTGCTTCCAGTAAAGTTCCGCGAAGGGGTTCAGCTTAGGGCCCAGCACCTTCTCGTTCACGAGGAGCGGCTGGCAATCGGTCCACCACTGGTCGTAGGCGGCGGCGAGTTGCTTCACCACCTCGGGATGCTGGTCGGCGACATCGGTCTTCTCGCCGTAGTCAGCTTTCATGTCGAAGAGTTGCCACTTCGGGGCCGTGCCGCCGTTGGGCGAGACCAGGTGCCACCGGGGGTTGCGCACGCTGCACATGGCGAACTTGGCGAGGTTCGGGTCGGACATTTTCTGCCAGCGGCCCAGGTGCGTGAACTGAATGCGGTCCGGCAGGGTGCCCGCCGGATTCTCCAGCAGCGGGACAAGGCTGCGGCCTTCGACCTGCCGCTTGATTTCGTCCGTGAGTTTCGCGCCCGTGATCTCGGCGATGGTGGGGAAGAAATCAATGTTGGCCGCCAGCACGCCGCAGTCGGCGGGTTTCAGCGTGCCGGGCCAGCGCCAGAACGAGGCCGCGCGCGTGCCGCCATTCCAGGCGCTGCCCTTGGACCCATGCATCCCGGCATTGAACACCGGCGTGCCGGCCGTGCCGCCGTTGTCGTTCATGAAGATGACCAGCGTGTCCTTCGCGATGCCCCATTCGTCGAGCTTGGCCAGCAGCTTGCCGATGTTCTGGTCGATGTTGTGCAGCATGCCGAAGAAACTCGCGGCCGGCTCCTCGACTTTGCCGGCGTACAGCGCCTTGTCCTCGGGCCGGGCGTGATAGGGGCCGTGTGGGGCGTTCGAGGGAATGTACGCGTAAAAGGGTTTGCCGCTCTTGCGCTGCGCATCCATCCACCGCGTCGCCTGCGCGTACAGGACATCGGTGCAGTAGCCCTTGGTCAGCTCGAACTTCCCGTTGTGCAGGATGGCGGGGTCGAAATACTTGTTGCCCGGCGCGTCACCGCAACTGCCCGGATAGGTCTGCCCGATGCCCCCGCCGCCATGGATGAAGACTTCGTCGAAACCGCGCCGGTTCGGCTGATACTCCGCCTCGTCGCCGAGGTGCCACTTGCCGAAGATGCCCGTGGTGTAACCCGCGCCCTGCAGCACCTGCGCGAGCGTCGTGGCCTTCAAGGTGAGCCGCTCGCGTTCAAGGATCGTGTGGGTGATGCCGTTTTTGAACTCATGGCGGCCGGTCAGCAACGCGCTGCGGGTCGGGGCGCACGTGGGGCTGACGTGGAAGTCCGTGAAGCGAACACCCTCGGCGTGCAGGCGGTCCATGTTCGGCGTCTTGAGGACCGGGTTGCCGTGCGCGGAGAGGTCCCCGTAACCTTGGTCGTCCGTGAGGATGAAGAGGATGTTCGGTCGTTTGCCCGCGATGGCGGCGGAAGCCTCGCCGACGAACACAGCAGACAGGACGAACAACAGAAACCAGCAGATTTTCAGGCGTGTACCTTTCATGGGCATGGAGCAACAGACGTTTCCGAAGCGGCGGAGGTCACAAGCTTTGCCAACGGCGAAGATGATTTGCCAAAAGGAAGCGTGCCGAACTTCGTGGCCGTTCTCCCTCACCCCAGCCCTCTCCCGCTGGGAGAGGGAGCCACCAAGCCCGACTTGGTTGGCATTGGGCAGCGATTGAACGAAGGCGGTCGAAGCTTCTCCCTCTCCCAGCGGGAGAGGGCTGGGGTGAGGGAGAACGCGGGCATTGGTTCATGGCGCAGTTTCGACCGGTGCATTCCAGCCGTTGGCATCATTGCTTCCAGCCCCTCGCTTCCTCGGGACAATTGAAACAATTGAGAAGCTTCCACCAATAAAAGCAGTCGCCCCACCTCGGCGGTCACAGACCCCCATCACAGGATCGGGCGACCGGGACTACTTCTTGTAAAGCGAGCCCACCTGCACCGCGTAGCCGTTGAGCGGCAGCGTGCGGATGCGGTCGCCGGTGTCCACCTGGCGCTCGCTGGCCTGCGACCAGCGCGGATGCGGCACCGCCGGGTTCACGTTCGACTCGAACGGATACTCTTCCGGCGATAGCGTTTCCCACAATGTCTTGGGCTGTTCGGCGACGAGTTCGATGGACACGAGCGACTTGCCGCTCTTGTAACCGTACTTCCACGGAACCACGACCCGGATGGGCGCGCCGTTCTGCTTGGGCAGCGCCTTGCCGTAAACCCCGGTGGCCATCAGCGTGAGCGGGTGCATGGCCTCTTCGATGCGTAGCCCCTCCGTGTAGGGCCACGGATAACCACGCAGACGGGTGACGCCGGGCATCTGCTCGGGCCGGAAGGCGGTAACAAACTTCACGAACTTCGCCTCGGGCTTGGGCTGGACCTTCTCCAGCAGCTTGCGCAGCTCGAAACCCGTCCACGGCACCACGGCGCTCCAAGCCTCGACGCACCGGAAGCGATACACGCGCTCCTCGACACCGAACTCGGCCGCCAGCTCCTGGGCGTCCGCCGTGAAGGGCTTCTCGCACAGGCCGTGGATCTTTACGGGCCACGGGGCGATGACGAACTTGTCCACGCGGTCCACGACGGCTTCCTTGTCGGTGCTGAACTCGTAGTAATTGTTGTACGTGGTGAAGGCGCGTTCCTTGCTTGTCTGCAAGTCCGCCGGGCTGTAGGCGATGTTGCGCTTCGCGGGGTAAAGGCCCTTTGCCTCGGCGGCGAGGGCCGCGCGTTCCGCCAGCGTGGCGGTGAGCAGGCCGCCGCCGGCGAAGCCCATCTCGCGCAGGAACCTGCGCCGGTCACGGTAGGCGCGCTCCGGAGTGATGCGGCTGTCCGGAAGCTGCCAGTCGGGTCGAATGATCACGTTGGACATAGCGCAAGGCTGACGCGGGACCGGGCCGCTTGCATCAAAAATGTTTACCGCCTTCGCCGTCAGGAATCTCCGGGCTTTACGGATTCCTGCCGGTCACTACATTGTCCCGCACATGGCACCCGCCGAAGGCAAACGCTTTGCCGGACTCCTCAACGAGGAGCTGCAAGCCTTGCAGCATACCGCCAAGATGCGCCGGTTCCACGCCGGCCAGACGATCTTCCGAGCCGGCGATCCCGGTGACGGATTTTACCTGGTCGAAACCGGCCGCGTCACGATTTCCGCCGCGATTGGCGCCAGCGAGTCGCGTCCGCTGGCGGTCATCGGCCCCGGCGAGTTCTTCGGCGAAATGGCCCTGCTTGATGAGGCCCCGCGTTCCGCCACCGCCACCGCCGAGACGGAAACCCGGACTTATTGCATCGGGCGCGACGAACTGCTCGCGCTGCTGGAGCAGAAGCCCGTGCTGGCGCTGAATTTGATCCGCGAGTTCAGCCACCGCGTCCGCTCCCTGAACCAGAAGTACATCGACGAGATTCTCCAGGCCGAACGGCTCGCGATGGTGGGCCGGTTTGCGCGGACCATCGTCCACGACTTCAAGAATCCGTTGAACGTCATCGGTCTGGCCGCCGAGATGTCCGGCATGGACATGGCCACGCCCGAGATGCGCAATCACGCCCAGGCCCGCATCTCGCGGCAGGTGGCCCGCATGACCAACATGCTCAACGAGCTGCTGGACTTCACGCGCAGCACCAGTTCCCAGCTGCTGCTCGCCTCGGTCAACTACGCCGAATACGTCACCGCCCTCGGCGATGAGCTCGGTGCGGAAATCTCCGACCGCGCCATCCAACTGCACATCGAGCGACCGCTTCCGGAGGTCGTCGTGCGGGTCGAGCCGCAGCGCCTCTCCCGCCTGTTCTACAATCTCGTCAACAATGCCGTGGACGAGATGAAACCCGGCGGGGCGGTCACCATCCGGGCCGCGTTGCAAGGCAACGAACTGGTCACCGAGGTGCAGGACTCCGGCCCCGGCATCGCGCCGGAAATCGCTTCACGCCTCTTCGAGCCCTTTGCCACGCACGGCAAGCAGAACGGCACCGGCCTCGGCCTTTCCATCTGCAAAAAGATCATCGAGGACCACGGCGGGAAGATCTCCGCGCGGAGCGAGCCGGGCAAGGGGGCTACGTTTGTGTTCACGCTGCCATTGAGCCGGTAGGGGGAGAATAATCAGTGTTCAGTATTCAGTGTTCAGTCAGGTGCCATACTTTGGGCCGCTCATTGCGAACTGAACACTGAACACTGATTACTGAACACTTGCCCCACCTCCCACCTCCGCGCGACACTCGTTCACCACGATGAACCGCATCCGCCTGCTGTCCGAGCAAGTCGCCAATCAAATCGCCGCCGGCGAGGTGATTGAGCGGCCGGCCAGCGTCGTGAAGGAATTGGTCGAGAACTCGCTCGACGCGCAGGCGGCGCATCTCACGGTGGACATCCTCGCCGGCGGGCGCGGGCTCATCCGGGTGACCGACGACGGTCTGGGCATGAGCCGGGATGACGCGTTGCTCTGTCTCGAACGCCACGCAACCAGCAAGGTGCAGAGCGCGGACGACCTCTTTCACATCACCACGATGGGTTTTCGCGGTGAAGCCCTGCCGAGCATCGCCAGCGTGAGCCGCTTCACCCTTACCACGCGCGAGCGCGACAGCGACTCGCCCGAGGCCACGCAGGTCATTGTCCATGGCGGCAAGATTCTGGAGGTCCGCTCCGCCGGGGCACCCAGCGGCACGAGCATCGAAGTTCGCCAGCTCTTCTACAACCTGCCGGGCCGCCGCAAATTCCTCCGCAGCGAAGAGACCGAGCGCGCCCACATCCATCATTACCTCACGCTCGCCGCGCTGGCCTATCCGCACGTCGCGATCACCTTCACCACCGACAGCCGCACCGTCTTCCAACTGCCCGCCGCGCCGCCGGCCAACGATCCCTCCGGCCAGCTCGCCGCCCTGCGCGACCGCCTCCGTGCCCTCCACGGCACCGACCTGAAACTCCTCACCGTGGACACGCAGGGCACCTACGTGGATTTACCCGACGCAGTCGAAGGCGAACAATCCGAAATCGAAAATCGAAAATCAGCAATTCGAGTGTGGGGTTTCATCGGCGCGCCCGGCGTCTCGCGCGGCTCGCGCGACGACCAGCACCTCTTCGTCAACCGCCGGCCCGTCGAAAACCGCGCGCTGAACTTCGCGCTCCTCGAAGGCTATCACACCGCGCTGATGAAGGGCCGTTACCCGGTCTGCTGCCTCTTTCTGGAACTCGACCCGGCGCAGGTGGACGTAAACATCCACCCGGCCAAGCGCGAGGTGAAGTTCCACCACGAACGCGCCGTGCGGGCGTTCGTGACCCAGGCAATCCGCGACACCCTGCTGCGCTTCCACGGCGGCCCCGTGGCGGCAGGCGTCCCGCCGCCCGGA
>RFSE01000112.1 GCA_009924135.1 Pseudomonadota bacterium
AAGATTCTGGCGGGCTGAGGCGGACCTTGGTAGGTTCAAGGCCGTGATTCAGCCCGAGGACATCGTCGAGGGCGAGTGGGCCGACTGGCATCGGCTCACGCTGCTGGAACGCTGGCATGAGAGCCAGAAGCTCTGGGTGGCTTACTTGGCAATGGGAGGCTCACTTGATGCCGAACCCGATACGCAAAGTCCTTTCCACGATGGCCGCGCGGCAGGTGCGCGCCCTGTTGATGGGGGAACAGGCCTGCGTGTTCTACGGCGCAGCGGAGTTTAGCCGCGACACGGACATCGCCGTCCTGGCCGAGCCAGCCAACCTTGACCGGCTGCAAGCCGCCCTGATGGACCTGCATGCTGAGTGCATTGCCGTGCCGTCTTTTCAACTCGATTTTCTTCTCCGCGGTCATGCCGTCCATTTCCGTTGCGGTCACCCGGAGGCGGCGGAAATGCGGGTGGACGTCATGTCCGTGATGCGCGGCGTCGCTCCGTTTCCCGAATTGTGGGAACGCCGCACCGAGCTGGCGGATGCGGACGGGACCCACTACAAGTTGCTGTCCCTGCCCGATCTCGTCGCGGCCAAGAAAACTCAGCGCGACAAGGACTGGCCGATGTTGCGCCGTTTGCTGGAAGCGGACTATTACGCGGAGCAAAATAACTCGAAAGTGGAGCGGATGCGCTTCTGGTTGCGGGAGCTGCGGACGCCTGAGTTGCTCATCGAGCTGGCCGGTCAACACTCGTCGCTGGCCGCTGAACTTGCCCCGTCAAGGCCGCTCCTTGCGGCCGCTGTGGCGAAGGATTCAACCGCACTGCAAGCTGGGCTGGACGCGGAAGAACGGCGCGAGCGGGAACTGGACCGGCAGTATTGGCAGCCGCTCAAGGCGGAACTGGAACGCCTGCGGCACAACCGGTAACCCGCGCCAGCGGCACCGAGCCCCTCATCCGCTGCTACATCGAGGCCAAGTCGGCGAAGCAGATGAAGAAACTGGAAACGGCCTGCCGAAAGATTCTGGCGGGCTGAGGCTCGCGTCTCCTACTTCTGCTCCGGTTCCGGCTTGGGCAGCAGACGGTTCAGGACGAACAGCAGCAGCACCACGACGGCGATCAGCACGCCCCAGAAGAGTGCGTTGCCACGGCTGCCGGCGAGCGATTCACCCAGCGCTTTGCCTTTCAAGGCTTCTTCCGGTCCGAGCTTCGCCAAGGCCTTCGGCGCGGAGAAGATTTGCCGGGCCACCAAGTCGAGATCATAGCGCGGGAAGGCCGCCTGGGGGTTGCCGTAGTAGAGTGCCGGCGTACTGCCCTCGGTGACCCGGAAGAGCAGCCGGGCGGTGGTGTGCCAGGCGGTGAAACCGGTGAGTTCCAAGGGCGGGTTGTCGCCGTTCTCCACTTCGAGCCAGAGATGGTCGGTGCTGGGTGGCTGGCTCAGAAAGAGGACGAGTTTGCCCGGCTTCAGCTCGGGCGTGCGGACCCACGACGCGTTGCCCAGCGTGACGCGATACTTCTCGCCGCGGGCATCCGCACGTTCCTCGTAGATGACAGCCTCGCGCCGGAACAGCGGCGCGGCCGTCTCGCAGGTCAGGCGCGTCAGCGGGAGCGATTTGTAGGGGAGCGTCAACGTCCAGCGGCTGGTCTTCGGTCGCTTGGGGTCGTCGTTCCGGGTGCCGGTGACTTGGAAGCTGCGTTGTATGGAAGTGCGCTCCAGAATGTATGGCACCTGCTGGTCGCCTGTGACGATGCGCAGGTCACCAAAGCCGGAGGCGCAGCGGGCCAGCGTTTCGAGGTCGAGTTCCAACTGCTGGATGCCGGGCGCGACGATTCGTACAGCCTTGCGGAAGCGCCATGGTTTTACATCCAGCGGAGTCGTGCCGGCGGCAAGCTGGGCGAGCGGGTCCGGGGCACTGAAGGCCGCGTTCACCGTCAACGCCCCGGCCTGCGCCGGAACCACCGGCACGGTGCGCAAGTCCCGGCGCAGCGTGGCCAGGTCATACTTCGGCGCGGAGCACTGTGCGTTGCCGGCGAGCACGTTCAGCGGGCCGGGCCGGTCGTTCAGCAGCAACGCGAAGACGGGGCGACGCCGGGCGTGCACGGTCGTGATGTCGAGCGGCGGGTTATCGTCATTGTGAACCGTCAGCAACAGTTCGCGCCCCTGCACCGGCACATCCACGGCGAAGGTGGCGTTCGAAACGACGGACTGGCCCGTGAGCGCGAACCGAAACACATGACCAGTGGCGATGACGGTTTCACGGACTTCGCCCTCGCTCACGCTGCGTTGCGCGAGGGTGACACGACGCGAGAAGAGCGCGTCAGCGGTGACCAGGGAGAGGCCGGCAAGGGTGACGTTGCCGCCGTTGAGACGAAGCGTGAGCCGGGTCTCGCGGTCCGTCTCGGAGCGCTCGGTGATGTCGAGGCCAAGCGGCTCGGCAGGGGCGGCCTCCGAGACCTCCGGATGCAGGACAGCCCCGGTGACCGGGATGGGCTGGGCACGCTGGTCGTTGAGCGTGAGGCGCAGGTGCGGCCAGACGCCGGCAGGAAATTTCACCCGCAACTCCCTGGCCCCGTTGGATAAAACGAACACCGGCAGACCGTCCGCAATGGCCACCCATGAGCGGCCATCGCTGCTGCCCTCCACCCGCACTGCCTTGAGAAAATCGACCGCCGGGGTTTGCAACGTCACGCCCACCAGCGGCTGAGTAACGCCGGTCTCAATGATCGCAACGGTGGCGTTGGCTGTGATGCTGGAAGTGAACTTGCGCGGTACAGCCGTCACCAGGGCGCGCTGCACCGGACGATCAAGGTCGAAGGGAACTTCGCGGCCCTGTGCGTCGTGGATGCGCAAGTCCTCCAGACCGGAACGCACGGCGTCGAGCGTCTCCAGCGGCACGGAGAAGCGGACGAGCCCGGGCAGCGCGAGGGTGACGGGTTGGGCGAATTTCCAGGCAGCGGGGATTTCGGCAGACTGGGCGAAGCTGCCCAGCAGCAAAGCTCCAAAACCCAAGCTCCAAGCTCCAAACAAGCTCCAAACACCAAGCGCCAAAGAGCCGAACCTGCGCGCCCGCTTCCGTTTGGAGCTTGGGGCTGGAGAATTCTTTGGAGCTTGGAGCTTGGGTTTTGGAATTTCGTTCATGGGTTATCTCCGGGTGCGTCCGTGGGGGCGGGCGCTTTCTGCTCCGCCTCCGTCGCGAGGAATTTTTGATAGAACATCGAGACCAGCATCAGCACCACGGCCAGTCCGATGAGCGCCCCGATGCGGTAGAGGCCGCCGAGCTGCCAGAGGTCGTGGAAGAACAGTTTTACCAACGTGACGCCCAGCAACGCCATGCCCGCGCGGCGCGCTCCGGTCACCCGCTGCCTGAAGCCGATCACCAGCAGGACAAAGGCAAACGCCGACCAAGCCAGCGAATAAGTCATGTCACGTCCAAGCTGTTTCTCCCGCGAGAGGTTGCCACCAAACAACTCGAAGGTCGTGCGTGTGCCTTCGCTGAAGTAGTCGGCGATCTCGATGTTCACCAGGATGAAGGCCAGTACGGTGCCGAGACTGTAAAGCAGGGGCAGGATGTTTGTCCCCTGCACCTTGTTGCGGGGTGGGGCCAACAGGCGCGCGCCGGCGAAGAGGCAGACCGTCACGATGCCGTAGGCATAGAGGTACCAGTTGAAAATCGGCGTGGTACTGCGCGCATGGTAGCTGAACACCTCACCGTTCAGCGCCAGCCGGACAAACGCCACGCACAGCAAGGCCACGCCCACCAGCGGCAAACCCGGATGCGGCACGCGATGGAACAGCCAGAGCAACGCGACGCCCTCCAGCGCCCACGCGACCGTGAGCCATTGCTTGTCGAACTGGATCGGGAAGATGAGTGTGACGAAGAGGAGCGTTGCGCCACCGAAGAGCGCGAGCAGGGCGTTGCGACCCTCGTTGTTCGTCGGAAGCTTCTTGAGCAGCCAGACGAGCCCGGCGAACGCCGGCAGCGCGCACACTGCAGGTATGAGGCCGAGATAACCGAAGTCCGGCAGGTTCGCTTTGCAGAGCCGGTAGATGAGGTGGAAGTGCAGCGGCAGCGCCAGCGCGGCCACGGCCCAAGGCAGGCGGCGCTCCGCGACTTGGCGATGGCAGACAAACGGGAAGAGCGTGAAAATGGCTGAGAACCCCACGTGCCAGGCCAGTGGGAGCCAGTCGGGTGTATCGCTGGTGCCGGCGAAATGCCGGCCATGCCAGACGAACTCGAGCAGCAACGTGCAGCCAATCGCAACCGGTGCGAGCAGGTCCGTACCGAAGCGGCGCACCACGCCCAGCAACAGCGCGATGAGCAGCACGGCGAGACCGAACACCGGCGAGGGATTCGTGAGCGGCACCCGGAGAAGGACCATCGTCAGCAGGAGAAACGGCAGCACGGCGGCCAGCGAGCTGAGTTGCACCGCGAGTTCCGGCGTGACGGAGCCGGAGATTGGCAGGCCCGAGGCGTTCTTGGGATCGGCCTTCGCCGCTTCGAGCTTCGGTAGGATTCGTTTCAGAGCGAAGAACGCAGCGGCGAAGAAGAAGACAGCGAAGCCCCCAATGACCAGCAGCATCCCCGGCAGGCCCGTCCAGCCGGTGAGTTCCGCCGGCACCCGGGAAATCCAGCACGCCGTCACCAGCACGGTGAGCAGCAGCACGATGGCAATGGAAGCCAGCGACGCAGTGAACAACGCGAGTCCGATGGCGAGCACGTCCACGAGCAGCACGACGGGCCAGACGAGGAACGACGGGGCGTCGAGTTTGAAGAGCGGGATGAGTACGAGCAGCAGGGCAATGGGCGGGTATAGGTGCATCCACCAAACCGGCGAGAGATTCGGTTGGAGACGTTGTTGAACGACCGGGAAGACCGCGTGCAACACGGCGAAGAGCAGCGTGAAACCGAGCGACCAGTTGAGGAGGTCGTTGGTGAGGAAGCCGCCGGTCCACACCATCAACAGGAAGAAAGACGCGCCGCCGGCAAGCAGTTGCACCGGACGCAACTGGGCACGCGTCCAAGCGACCCCGAGCAGGGCGAGATCCAGCAGGAAGATGAACGAGAACATCAGGCCGGGCCGTTCCGCCAGCTCGCGGTAAGGATGCGCAAATATGAAGAAGGCGAAGAAGAGGCCGACCGAGGGCATGAGCACGGCGGCGTAGGAACTCCACTCCTCCATGACATCCGCGGCCTTCGCGACCATGCGGTGGACGACACTGAAGAAGGTGAAGAACAGCGCGCTGAAGAACACGAAGACCGTCATCGCCACCCCGATCTTCTCGACGGCGAAAAACTTGCTGGCCCACGCGAACTGCATCAGGACCGTGGCCACGCCCGCCAGCAGTGTGAGGTGCAACCAACGTTGGCGCAGCGCGACAGCGAGCAGGCCGACATCCAGGAGTGTCACGTAACCGAAGAGGCCGAGCGGGTTGTCCTGCCCGGTACTGATGAGCACAGGCGTGAGAAAGCCCCCGAGCAGACCAAGGATGGCCACGGGTTGGGCGTTGAGCCGCACCGCAAGAAAGAATGCCACCGTGGTGACGAGGGACATCAGCAGGAAGGTCGCGGTGGGACTGGGTATGAGATTGTAGTCAGGATGATGAGCCGTGAACAAGTCCGCGTAGAGGACGACGATGCCCGCACCGCAAAGGGACTGTACGGTGACCGCGTAGCGCTCGCGATTCATCTTCAGACCGCCGATCAGCAAAGCGATACCCGTCACCAACCCACCTGCGACCCGCACGGCGGGGCTCACCCAGCCCTGGTCGAACGAATATTTCAGTGCGAAAGCCACGGCGAGGAAGCCAATGAAGGCCCCGACCCACGCGAAGAGTTTCACTCCCAGGAACTGTTCCAAGTTGAACGCCGGTTCCGGCGGGGCCACGGGTGCAGACGCCACTGGCTTGCGCGGAGGAACCGGAACCACCGGACTCGGCGGTGGCGGCAGTGGCACACTGACGGATGTAACGCTGACGGTGGGCGGAATAGGCGGAGGAACTGGCGGCATCACCGGGGCAGAGGTCAAGGGGGCAGACTCAGGCACCGGCACGTTCGCCGCCGCGAGTCTATCCAGTGTTGCCTGGGCTTTAGTCGGCTCCAGGACTGGCGGGAGAACTTCCGGGCTCGCGGGACTCATGGGGCGCTCCGCAACCAACAGGCGCAGGGCGGCCAGCTCCTTCTCGGTTCTTGCCAGACGTTGGTCCAGGGTGCTGGCCCATTTACCAAGTTTCTCCTGCTCTTCGTGCGCCTCGCGCGATTTGAGCCAGAGAATGAATGGCACTCCGAGCAAGTAGCCGACGAGCAGCATGCCCAGCAGCACGAAGAATCCGGCTTCAGCAAACATCGTATCCTCCTTTGGCGCGCACTGGCGCAGTTACTTTCCATTGAACGGGCTTCACAGTCGCGAGAATGCCAGACCGCCAAGCCGGGTGTTAATTGATTTTTTACCCCCGAACATCGTTACCGGAGATGGGCGGGTTTTTCGCTCGACTCGGGTCGCTGTCCTTCCACCATCCCGTCATGAACTTCGTCACCCACCTCGAATGCGCCAATTGCGTCACGCGCTACGACGCAGACAAGGTGCACAACCTTTGCCCGGCCTGCCAGAAACCGCTGTGGGTGAAATACGACCTCGCCGCGCTCAAAACTAAATTTCCCAAGAAGGCCTTGTTTGGCCGGCCGCCCACCATCTGGCGTTACCTCGAACTGCTCCCGGTGAGCGACCCTTCGAAGATCGTTTCGCTGACGGAAACCATCACGCCGATTCTCGAAACGAAACGGCTCGCGGCCCATTTCGGCGTACAGCATCTCTACGTGAAGGACGAAAGCCGGTTGCCCACCGGCAGCTTCAAGGCGCGCGGCATGGCCATGGCCATCACGATGGCCAACGAGTTCGGCACCAAGCGGGTGGCGTGCCCAACCGCCGGCAACGCGGGCGGCGCGATGGCCGCCTACGCCGCCCGCGCGGGCATGGAGGCGTATGTGTTCATGCCGGAGGACACGCCAATCATCAACCAGAAGGAATGCTTTCTCGCGGGGGCAAAAACCTTCCTCGTCAACGGCCTCATCACGGATTGCGGACGCATCGTGGGTGAGGGCAAGGCGAAGAAAGGCTGGTTCGACGTGAGCACGCTCAAGGAGCCGTACCGCATCGAGGGCAAGAAAACCATGGGCCTCGAACTCGCCGAGCAGTTCGACTGGGAGCTGCCCGACGTGATCCTTTACCCCACCGGCGGCGGCACGGGCCTGATCGGCATGTGGAAGGCGTTTCAGGAGTTGGAAGCGCTCGGCTGGCTCAAGTCGCCGAAGAAGCCCCGCATGATTTCCTGCCAGAGCACGGGTTGCGCGCCGATCGCCGAGGCGTTCAAGAAGGGTGACCGTTTCGCGAAGAAGTTCGAGAACGCCGCGACCATCGCCAGCGGCATCCGCGTGCCGGCGGCGGTCGGGGACTTCATGATCCTCGACGCGGTGCGCGGGAGCAGCGGCGTGGCCCTGGCAACGCCCGAGGCGGACATTCCGAAGTGGATGCAGCTCGCGTCCTCGCGCGAAGGCATCGCGCTGTGCCCGGAAACCGCCGTGTGCCTGGGCGCGCTGGAAGTGCTGCTGAAGCTGGGCAAGGTGAAGCCGACGGAACGGATCGTGGTGTTCAACACCGGCGCAGCGCAGAAATATCCCGAAGCGGTGCATGAGCAGTTGCCGCGCCTGGACTGCACGAAACCAATTGAGTGGGACCGCATCTGAGCAGTCTGTGCGTACGATTTGATTCGCAACCTAAACCGATACATTAGCCACGGATGAAACACGGACGGAACACGGATGGGGACGAGCGGAGCACGCGCTTTGTCGCAGTTGCCTGCCTGGACCAAACGGTACGGGTCAAGCAGCGGGGCCAGGCAGCCCCGGCACCGTTGGCTCCGTGTTTAATCCGTGTTCCATCCGTGGCTCAACTGCATCGTCCCGGCTAAAAGTTGCGACTACGAAGATATAAAATGGACATCCTGATCACCGAAGATCTGCAAGCCCCGGCGATTGATTCGCTGGCCGCGAAATTCGCGGTTGAGCGCGAGCCGGGCTTGTGGAAGGACGCGGCAAAACTGAAGGCCGCGCTCGCCGAGGCGCGCACGGTGATGGTCCGCAACCAGACGCAGCTCACGGCGGAGGTGCTCTCGTCCGCTCCCAAGCTCATCGGCATCGGACGCGTGGGGGTGGGGTTGGACAACATTGACCTGCCGGCGGCGACGGCGCGCGGCATCACGGTCATCGCCCCGCTGGATGCGAATGCCGTCAGCGTGGCGGAAGTCACGCTGGGCCTCCTGCTGGCCCTCGCGCGGAAGCTGCCGGCGGCGGATCGCTCCACGAAAGCGGGTGGTTGGGACCGGCGCGGTTACACGGGCATCGAACTGGCCGGCAAGACGCTGGCCATCTGCGGATTCGGGCGCATTGGCAAGCTGGTCGCGAAGCGGGCGGTGGCGTTCGGCCTGCGGGTCGTCGTGTTTGACCCGTTCGTGAAACCGGACGATACAACGCTGGTTGCAACCGGGGCCGGCCTTTGCACAACCCTGGAAGCGGCCCTGGTCCAAGCGGACTTCGTCACCGCGCACTCACCGCTCACGCCCGCAACGCGGAAGCTGTTCAACGCGCCGACGTTTGCCGTGATGAAGCGCGGGGCGTTCTTCATCAATACCTCGCGCGGGGGCGTCGTGGATGAGGCCGCGCTGCTCGCCGCCTTGCAGAGCGGTCACCTGGCCGGAGCCGCTTTGGACGTGCGGGAAGTGGAGCCGCCTCCCTGTAGCGGGGCTCTACGCCCGCCGGCCTTGGGCGACCATCCGGAACGGCGGTGCGGTCAACCGGTAAGGGCTCGGCGAACTTGATGGGCAGCCAGAGTTTGCGGGCGGGCTATTTGAGCCGTTCATTTTCCCCGGCCGACAGGGGTGGCCAAACCTTCAAACCCTGCGTGCTCGCCAGCACCCGCTGCCAACTGCGCGAGTCGAAGGAAAGGAACGTCTTCGCCCGGCTTTCCACGGCGGCCGCCACGTGCAACGCGTCCAGACTCCGCAGTGCTGGCCACCGCGCCAAGTTGCCGCGAAGCAGCCCGGCGGCGCGCTGGCCCACCCGCTGCCCCTCCAGAACTTCCCGACGAAGCTTCAAGCCTGCCTGCAAATCCTTCTCGATTTCCTCCCAAAGCTGCCTGCCATTCGGAAAGTTCAGCAACAGGGAACGGACGGTTTCCGGCCAGTGGAGAAACGTGAACGGAAGGCGTGGCTCGTGGCGACGCACGTAATCCAGCGCCGCTCCCGTGTGCACGTCGCGCCCGTAAACGGACACGATAAAGCTGGTGTCGGCGTAGGTCATCGCGCTTCCTCGCGGGCGCGGTCATCGGCTACTGCCGAGCGATGGCACTCCGGGGTTTCCATCGCCGCCATATCCTGCGCGTGCGTGCCCCATCCCCGGGGTTCCGCCATGGCGGACAAACGCTCGCGAAGGGTTTCAACAATGAACCGGCTGCGGCCTTTGCCGGGCGCGGGCAACCGCTCGGCCAAGTCCGGCGGGCACTTGAAGGTGATGGGTAAGGCGATGTTCGTCATACGAAATAGTCTTACCCAAGGATTGAACGGAGTCAAATCGGCGAGGAACAGGGTCAGAAAGATCGGGTCAGAAAGATGGGAAAGGACCTGAGTTGAAATTTTTCTGACCCTGTCTTTCTGACCCTCTTTGGTTCATGGGGAGGGAGAACGGCTGCGCCCGCCCCAACTCGTCGCCTGTTACCAAACTATTCCCGTAGTTGGTATTACGCTGCTATTCCTGTCCCCATCCGGCTTGAAGCCGGTCACTTCTCGCTGAAAAGCGCCGTGGCGAACTGCTTGGCATCGAAGGGCTGGAGATCGTCCGGTTTCTCGCCCACACCGATGAACTTGATGGGCAGGCCCAGCTCCTTCTGAATCGCCACGACCATGCCGCCCTTGCTGGTGCCGTCGAGCTTGGTGATGACCAGGCCGGTGAGAGTGACGGCCTTGTGGAATTCCCGCGCCTGTTGCAACGCGTTCATTCCCGTCGTGGCGTCCAGAACGAGCAGCACTTCATGCGGCGCGTCGGGAAGCTGCTTGCCCATCACGCGATGCACCTTCTGCAACTCCTTCATCAGGTTGCTCTTGGTATGCAGGCGACCGGCGGTGTCCACGAGCAGGTAACTCGCCCCGCGCGCCTTCGCAGCGGTGATCGAGTCGTGCGCGACGGCGGCGGGATCGGCGTTGTACGCGCCGGCGATGACCTCGACCTTGAGGCGCGTGCCCCAGAGCTTGAGCTGCTCGATGGCGGCGGCACGGAAGGTGTCGCAGGCCGCGAGGACGACGGGCTTCCCCTGCCCTTGCAGCAGGTGCGCCAGCTTGGCGGAGGTGGTGGTCTTGCCGGTGCCGTTGACCCCGACGATGGAGACGACCGTGAGCGCCCCCGGCTGGTGACGGAGCGCGGAGTTGGTGGCCGACAGGCTGCGTTCGACCTCCTGCGTGGCGATGGCAAAGACATCCAGCCCGCCGCTGCCCTGCGATTCATAGGCCTTCTTCACGGCGGCGAGAATCTGCTGCGTCATGGCCATGCCGAGATCGGCCCCGAGCAACGCATGTTCCAGTTCTTCCAGGGATTTGCCGGTCAGTTTGGGTGAGCCGGTGACGATGCGCTTGATCTCGTGGCCCAGCTTGGCGGCGGTCTTGTGCAGACCCTCTTTGATTTTGGAAAACAATCCCATGCGATGACGTGGTGCGGGTTACTTGCGGGAGGCGCTGAGGCTCAGCGCGGTGGAACCGTGGTCAGGTTGCCGCCAGGGCTTTTTCCCGGATGGCGCGGGCGCGGGCCTCCAACTGGCGGACGTGGATGACCGGCAGCTTGATCGAGCCCATGAGCGGACGGCCCTTGTTCATGCCGTGGCAGTCGGAGCCCCCGGTGATGGCGAGGCCGTATTGCTCGGCCATCATCAGATAATGCTGGCTGGCGGCGGTCGAGTGGCGCGTGTGGAAGCACTCGATGCCATCAATGCCGGCCTCGACCAGCGACGGGATGATCTCATCGCTCTTGTTCAGCGCCGGATGGGCGATGACCGAGACGCCCCCGGCGTGGTGGATCAACCCGATGGCTTCGAACGCCGAAATCTTGAACTTGGGCACCCACGCGGGCCGGTGCTTCTTGAGGAAACGGTCGAAAGCTTCGTCCATCGAGGTGCACAGGCCCGCTTGCACCAGCGCGCGGGCGACATGCGGACGGCCCGGTGATTCACACCGGGCAATGGCAAAGACCGCTTCGGCCTGCAAGGGGATGCCCTGCGCCTGCAACCGGGCGGCCATCTCGTGGATGCGCTGCTGCCGGGCGTGCTGGAACTTGATCAGGTTTTCCAGAAACTTCGGGTTGGCCGGGTCAATGAAGTAGCCGAGAATATGCACTTCCACGCCGTCCATCTCGGCGGTGAGCTCCGTCGCGTTGACAAACTCGATGCCCAACCGCGTGCACTCGGCCTCCATCCGGGCACAGCCGGCGATGGTGTCGTGATCCGTCAACGCCACGCACGCGAGCTGATGCCGCTGCGCCGCCTGCGCCATCTCTTCCGGGGAGAACGTCCCGTCCGAGAAGGTCGTGTGCATGTGCAGGTCGGCGTACATGGGAGGGAATCAGACTTTACCGGCGGGACCACGGGCGGGGCGCATGAGTTCGCCGCGCACCTTGTCGAGGATGCCGTTGACGAACTTGCCGCTGTCATCGGTGGAGTACTTCTTCGCGATGTCCACGGCCTCGTTGATGCTGACGACCGGCGGGATGTCGTCCCGGTGCAGCATTTCGTAAATGGCCAGCCGGAGGATGTTCCGGTCCACCATGGCCATGCGGCCGATGTCCCAGTTCCGGGCGTGCTTGGTGATGATGGCGTCCACCTCGGCGCGGTGCTCGAGGGTGCCCTTGATGAGCGGGTCCGCGAACAGCCGGAGGGTGGCCTCGGCGGTGGTGGGCGGCGGCAGCTCGACCTGTTCGCCCCAGGTGGCCTTGCCGTCGGCCGCCTGGGCGAGCGCGGCCCGCCGTTGTGAATCCCAAAATTGATCCAGCGCCTCGTCCAGCCGGTCCGGGGCGTTCATGTCACATTGAAATAGAAACTGGACGGCACGTTCCCGTGCCTCGCGTCGCATTCCCATGCGGTGAGGATAGACCGACTCCGGGGCGGAGGAAGTCTTTTTCTTCGGCGGGGCAGAATGGAGGGCGCAGCTCAGTTCCATGCAACATGCGCGGACCGCCAAGCTGGAAGGATTCATTAGCCACGGATGAAACACGGATTAAACACAGAACCAACTGTGCAAGGTCCGCCTGGCCCCGCTGTTTGACCCGCACTGGTTGGTCCCGGCAGGCAACTGCGGCCAAACGCGTGCTCCGCTCGTCCCCAGCCGTGTTCCGTCCGTGGTTAACCACAGAGGCACAGAGGACACCGAGGAAGACATCCTCGAATCAGGAAGGCAGGAAAGCAGGAAAAGACCGGTTTCCCTTCCTGCCTTCCTGCTTTCCTGATCCCCCTCTGTGCTCTCTGTGCCTCGGTGGTTCAATTCGGGTGAAGTGGTTTAACCACAGAGGCACAGAGGACACAGAGGAAGACAATTCCAAATCAGGAAAGCAGGAGGGCAGGAAGCGAGCAGCTTCCCTTCCTGCCTTCCGGTTTTCCTGATCCCCCTCTGTGTTCTCTGTGCCTCTGTGGTTCAATTCGATGAGCTGAAGCTGGGTTCCGGTGTACGGGCGAATTGTTTTAACGAATCGGCTATGATGTGCCCCAGAAAGGTGCGAATTACCGGTCCCGGTCAGCCGGCACTGAGCGGGGCAAAGATTTCCGTGCCGGTCTTCGCGGGCGGGGCAAAGTCCGCGCCACAACTTTCGCACTGGTTGCGATCCACCGCGCGGGGCTTTTTGCAGGCGGGACAGGCCACCTTCACCGGCCAGTCGTGCACGGTGAGAAAGGCCAGCAGACCGGGGAGGCCAAAAAGCAGGTGGTGAAGGGCCCACACGACCTGGGCCTTACGCGAGAATTGATTGCGCCGGCCAAGCCACCAGCCCACGCAAGCGCAGAGGATGGCCGGAACGATGCGGAGCAAGTTCCAAATCCGATAAAGTTCCTTCCACGACCAAATGGGAATGCTCGGCGGAATGAAGGCAATGGCGATGCGTTCAACAATATTGGGCTGGTAGTTTCTATCCGGCAGTTTCGGCAGATCCCTGGCTTCGCGGATGCTGCCGTCGGCGTTCACCCATTTGACGTGGGGGAGAGGATAGCCACCAGTCTCATCCTTGCGGGGACCCATGGACTCAAACATCACTGCGAACACGTCGGGTTGATCCAGCAGATAGACCGTCACCTGCGCATACTCAGTCGGGGCGGGAACGTAGGGTAAGTCCAGTTTCCTTACTCTCGACTGATTGAAGAGATGGATGGTGCGTCTCGTGAGGATTAACGCCGAGGTGTCCCCCGATGATGAGCGTTCCGAAAACCCAAGAATCACGTCCCCATCCGACACGGTCATCAAAGGCTTGAGCTGCCGCCGATCCAAGTCCACCTCGTAGGCTGTCCGGGCCGAGGTCAGGATTCGAGGTTGTCCGAAACTAATGAAAGAGAGAGTACTGTAATAGTGTGGCAGCAGGAAATGGGAATCATCAGACGCTCCTTCGCCAGTAGTTCCATGAGGTGCTAGGGCTCCCACGGAATGTCGTGTGATGCCATCATAACCCACCATTCGTCCATCAGCAGTCAAATACCATAGGGTCTTGTTCCCGATTGCATAAGGACTAAAAAAGCGTGAATGGGCGTAGAATTCCCGGCCAGTCCACTTGACGCTTGGAGCGTCGTTAGCTATGGCATGATGATTATGCGCATATAGAGCTGGGTGATCCTTTTCGTGAATCTTTTGACCTGACTTTTCATCGATCAACGTCCGGCCGTTCACGTCAGCAATGTCAGTCTCGCCCAAGTCCCGGTGTGTAACCCGGAGGATTTTGCCCTCCCGGGACATTTCGTAACGCGTGTAGGAGTGGCCGCCACGGCTGGAGAAAGCGTATATCAAGACCCCCAACAGCACCCAAACCAATGCGAATGACGAAACCGTGGCGGCCAACGCCAGCGCCGCCTTTCCGGCGACGGGTTGATCCTGGTAATAACCGCCCGTCCGAAAGTTGCCCCACACCGCCACGGCGAGCACGCAACCGGTTCCTGACAATAAGAGCACAGCCTGCCACAACTCCGGCACCTCGATCAAAGCGAGCGTGGCGACGACGGCCAGCACTTCGAGGCCGACGTGACCTGGAGCGGCTTCGCCGGCCTGTCATAGAGCAACAAGCCAGCCATCACCTTGCCTTGCAAAATCCTGGTTCGCTTCATGGGCCGATGCACCAGAAAAGCCCACAGCCCTGGTTGATGCTCTGCCCGGATTTGCAGCCAGCCCAGCAGTGTCCCGAAGATGGCACAGAAAATAGCAACCCTTAGTAGCAGGTCATGGTTCAACAACGGATGAAAGTTGTCGAAAAATGTCTGCTGCTGCATGGTTTCTCTAAGGCAGTTACCATAATTGACGAGCGTGAAAATCAGTGAGGCCGCAAGCACCACCATGCCAATCAACGCCACTTTGTATTGCTCCCGCAGTTCCTTGAGGATGAGTTGCTTCATGATGACACCTCCGTATTCGATAAAATCAAAGTCTTCTCGCCACGTTCGCCCATGTATCTGATGAGGGAAGCCTCCAATCCGAGCGGAACGCGCTCCAGCGTGAGCGGCGTCAGCGCCTGCAACGCCCGCTCCGTCGCGGCGTTGTAATGCACGCAGGCGATGCGCACTTCACGCTCGGTGCGGAAGGCCTGGAGCAGTCCGGGTATCGGCGGCAGCGGTGGGGGCGGTCCGGCAAAGCCCAGCTTCACCTCCTGGACGCTGTTGCGGAACGTCTCCAGCGGACAGCACGCCCGCAGGATGCTGTAATCCAGCACGGCCAGGTGATCCGCCACGCGCTCGACATCCGCCAGATCATGGGACGAGAAGAAAATCGTCCGATCGGCGCGGCGCGTGAGATAGATCATGGATTCCACCAGCGAACGGCGGGCCACGGGATCAAGGCCCAAGGCCGGGTCATCGAGGATGAGCAGTTCCGGGTCAGGCGCGAGGGTCAGGGCCAGGCACAACCCGGCGCGCATCCCGCGCGAGAGTTCCTTCACGCGCGCCTCCGGTTTGAGGCCGAAGTGTCCGATGACGCCGCGAAAAAATTTTTCATCCCACCGGGGGTAAAAGGCGGCTTGAAACTCGCCAGCCTGCCGCACGGTCATCCAGCCGTAGAGCTGGTGTTCCTCGGTGAGGTAGCCGATGCGCGCCCGGAGCTCGGGCGTCAATTGCCGGCTGTCACAGCCCAGCACGCTGGCCGTGCCGCGATCCGGCCGCAGGAGGCCCAGCAACATGCGGATCGTGGTGCTCTTCCCGGAGCCGTTGCGGCCGAGAAACGCGAAGACACAGCCGCGCGGCACGTCGAGGGTCAAGTCCTGCACCGCGCAGCGCTTGCCAAAGTAGCGCGTCAGGCCGCGCGTGGAGATCACCGGTGGTTCACTCATGGTGGTTGCCTTTCTCGTTTTGCCATTGGCGGAGCTGTTTCGCGAAGGCCGCCTGCAACTCCTCCGCCGAAAAGTTCAACGCCATCCCTTCGCTGATGAGGGTATTGATCAGCGGCTCCAGTCGTCGCCGGCTCTCCTCGCGCGACAGCACCTGGCGCTTCGCGCTGATGAAGACGCCGCGCCCCGGCTGGGTTTCGAGCAATCCCTCGTGCGCCAGGTCGTTGTAAGCGCGGGCGACCGTGTTGGGATTGATGGCGAGACTCTCGGCCAATGCCCGCACACTGGGTAACTGGTCGCCAACTGCCAGCCGACCGGTGGCCACGCCCAGGCGGATCTGCTCCGTGATCTGCTTGTAGATCGGAACGCTGGAACCGGTGTTGATGTTGATGTTCAAGGCCACGGCTACTGTAGTAATACAGTTAGTACAGTTAATGAAGCCGGTCAAGCGGGGTTTTGCGTTTATTTTTACCCCCCTACTTCCCCAGCCGGCTCAGGAGCTTTTGGGCGCGTTTGACCCAGGGCTTCTCGGCCTGCTGCTGGTAGCGCGGGGCGTGCTTGTCCTCGAAGAGGACTTCTTCGGCGAGCTTGCGGGCGCGTTCGGTCTGGCCCTTGGTGGCGAGCAGTTCGGCGAGCTGGGTCCGGGCGCGGGCGTAGGAATGCTGGGCGACCACCTGTTCCCAGATGGCCAGGGCTCCGTCCGCATCCCCCAACGCCGCGCACGCCTCGGCGAACGCCATGAGCGAGTAACCGTAGTCGTGCTTGGGGTTTTCCGCGCAGACGGCGGCCAGGTAGGTCCGGGCCTCGGTGGCGCGGTCCAGCCGCAGCAGGCATTGGCCGTAGTGCGCGCGGGCGTCGATGTCCTGCGGCTCGCGTTCGAGCGCGCGGAGGTAGGATTCCTCGGCGAGCTTGTACTTGCCCTGCCGGAGCCGGATGTCGGCCAGTTCCAGGTGATGGTGGGCCTTGTCGAGGAGGTGGATTTGCTTCTCCAGTTCGGCGATGCGCGCGCGGCGGTGCTGGCCGGGCAGTTCAAAACCGCTCGTCACCCCGGCCCCGCCGCGATAGATGAGGAAGAAGTAGAGGATCGTGTTGACGACCGGGAAGAGCAGCAGAAAGACGAGCCACATCCACTCCTCACGCCGGATGGCGTCCACGATCATCCAAACGTGCACGACCACGAGCGCGATCCCGATGGGTATCGCGGCCCAGCCCAGCAGGCTGAAGAGGAAAACTATCAGGCCCATACGGTCATCATGCCGCCACCCAGTGTTGGTCCGTCCACAGCGCGGCGGACTTCTCCTTGGCTTCCTTCTCTTTTTCCTTCTGCAAATCCTTGTCCAGGTCCTGCGGCACCTTGAGATCCTCCACAATCGGGGCCGACGGGTTCTGGAAATCAATCCCCGCCAACTGCGTGTAATGGCGGAAGACATCGGTGTTCTGGATAAAACCCCGGAAGCGTTCCGATCCCGGTCCCACCGCGACCAGTGGCACGAAGTCCGAGCAATGCGCGGTGCCGGTCCAGCCAATACCCAAATGGTTGGCCATGAGCTGACCGAGCTGGGCGACGGTGGCATTCATCAACGTGAACTGCGCCTTGCCCTTGCGCGCGAGGAACGGGGCAAGGGCGGTCGCCTTCTCCAGCGACACCTGGTAGTCCGTTGCCTCGCGGAGCGTGTCCGCAATGACCTTGGGGTCCTGCTGGGCGGGCGGCGCGACCGCGCCCTTAGCCAGCGGGGCACTGTCGGGACCGGGGACGTTCCACTGCTTGAGGATCTCACTGAAGGACTTCTTCACGCGTTGCACGTTGGTGAACAGCGCCGAACTGAAACCGTAGTTGAGGCCGATGCCGCTGAGCCCGGGGTTGCCGGTCGGATGATCCGTGGTGAAGACGACGAGCGTGTCCGGGTGGCGCTTCTGAAATTCGAGCACCACGTCCAGCGCCTCGTCGAACGCCACCTGGTCATACAAGGCCGCGACGGCATCGCACATGTGCGCGCCATGGTCCACGCGTCCGCCTTCGACCTGCATGATGAAATGGTTTTCGTTCTCCAGCTTCGCAAGCGCCTTGCGCGTCATCTCCGCGAGGTGCGGAACCGTCGCCTTGTGTTTCGCATCGTGGTTCCAGTCCACGGTGAACGGCAGATGGCTGTTGGCGAAGATGCCGAGCCATTTGCCATCGTTCTTCGCATCGGCGAATTCCTTCGCGGTCTTGAAGACCTGGTAACCCGCCGTCTTGTAATCCGGCAGCAGGTCCCGCTTGTCCTTCCGCTTGGCGGGGTCGAAAAACTTCTGCCCGCCACCGAGCAGCACCTCCACGCCGCGCTCCATGTACTGCACGGCGATGCTGTCGGCGGCCTCGCGCTTGAGGCCGCTGACGGCGAACCCGGCGGGCGTGGCATGCGTGATTTCCGTGGTCGTGACGAGCGCGCGTTTCCAGCCCTGCTGGCCGAAGAGGGTGTAGAGCGGGGTCAAAATCTTACCGTCCGGCAGAACGTTGACGGTGCCGTTGACGATGCGCGACCCGCTGCCCCACGCGCACGAGGACGCCGAGGAATCAGTGACGATGGAGTTCAACGACCGCACGTCCATGAACGAGCCGACGGTACCGGGCTGGTTGTAGAGGTTCATCCACGTCAACCCGCGGCCACGCACCGCGCGCGACAGGTGATCGGCCATCGAGAGCGTGGCCATCGCCATGCCGTCGGCGACCATGTGGATGATGTGCCGGGGTTTCTGGCCCGGTGCCGCGTTGCCCGGCTCCGCAGCGCGCACGACCGCTGGCGCGGCAAATGAAGTGGCAGCAAGCAATCCGGAGCGGGTGAAAAAGCGGCGACGATTCAATGACATGGGTGAAAGCTAGGCAGGCCATTGGCGTTTGCCAATGCCGAAGCCACCCGGGGTGAATGACAGGGCGCAACCACTTTCTTGCCCGCATCCAAACGGGATTCGGCTGTCCCGGAGGGAGGTTCGACCTTAGCCCGGCGTTTCAACGCCGGGTTGGGCCGGAACCGGCGGCCCGTCCCGTGGGGACGGCTGAACGATAACCCCGGTGCCGTCCGTTCAATCGTCCCTCCGGGACTTGGTTTTGCTCCCCTTCGTTCCCGGCGTTGAAACGCCGGGCTATTTTCCCGGCGTCCCTCCGGGACGAATTTCCGCCCGCCACCCCTGTCTCAGCCGCCTGGATGGTGCGGCTGCAAGAAACTCTGCTGCGCCCCCTCTTTCCGTTCGTGCTCCGCGACGCTTGCATTCTTTTGAGCCACAGCCCAATGTCCCCGACGCTTTTCATCCGGCGTCTGATAAACGCCGCATCGCTAATGAGCCAACAGCCCGAGACTGAACTTGATTTGGAACTGCAACTTCTCCCCGCGTGGGCGAAGCAGAGCACTGACACAAACCGCTTCGCCAACTACCGTGGCGACGAGGAAGCCGGCGGCGGCGCGCGCAAAGGGCGCGGCGACCGCC
>RFSE01000113.1 GCA_009924135.1 Pseudomonadota bacterium
CGCGCTTACGGCCGCCATGCGTTTTGACCGCGTTCAAAATGCCGCGCTGCCTTGGCAAAAATTGGCGCTGGCGCACTACCGCAACAATAATTTGGAGCTGGGCAATGAGGCTAGTGAAAAACTTCTGAAAATTGAATCAGGAAATATGTGCGCGCTGCACAACCTGGCGCTTGCGTGCCTTTCGCAAGGCGAAATTTCCAAAGCCATGTCATGGATTCGCTTGGGCTTGGCCGCCAAACCAAATGACGCGTCGTTTCGCCGCCTTCGATGGCGCGCGCGCATTTTGCGCTACCCGTTGCTGTCGCGCCTGATTCGATCAACACCGAAACCCGCTTAAGCTGAATTACGGGGAACCGCCCGACATTCTTTGCGCCACTAATTCGTGCAACTCGGCGCTTCTTCAAGCGCGCATAATGTGGTCCCAAGTTTGCGCAATTAGGCGTGGCGTGCCAGACACCCAGCGGGCCTCGAACCGCACCTCATAGCGTTGGCCTTTGGTGAGCGCGGGGCAGTCCAGTTCGGCGCGGTTGGGGCGGTTGTCCCCGTGGCCATCGGCGATGAGGTGCAACTCGCTATTGGTGACGTAGGAGGCCCAGTGGTTGCCCTGCGCTACCCAGCCGCTCGCGCTCGAACCGTTCGTCGCCCGCACGGTGGAGTTCACCAGCAGGTTCGTGCCTTCACCGTTCTTCAGGACTTGGATGTTGCGCAGCGCGATGTGCGCATCGCCGACGAGATGGAGGTGCAACTCCTTGAAATCCGTTGGCGCTCCTTCCGCGCGCAGTTCCAGATTGGTTCCGGTGCAGGAGAAGGTACGCCACTGGCTCTTGCTGGACTCATCGCTGTCACGCCAAGCACTCGGGAGTGAACCGTCCAGATCCGGGTGGATCAACTCCATGCTGCTGCCTCCGCCCCGGGTCAACTCCGGCCAGTCCCCGCCGGTCCGGTAGTCCACCTGGCAAACGAGGTTGCCACGGTCATCCACCAATCGCACGAGGTCGCCGTCATGTGCCAGCTTGTCGGACCAATTACCAGTCACATCCACCTTTTCGTGGATGCGACGGAACGTGGACACGTCTTCAGCGACGACCAAAAACTCGCCCGGCCGGATCTTCCACCCGCGCGGGATTTCACAAAACGTACCCCCGGTGATCGCCCAGCCACCCACGTTCACCGGCACGCGCCCCCGATTGTACAGTTCGATGAACCCCAGCTTTTTCAGTGGATACGGCGGATTAAACAGGATTTCGCTAATTACGATGTCGGAGTGGCGCGCAGGATTATTGGTGGCATCGCGGCTGGGCGCGTCCGAGTTGAACCACTCCTTTTCGCCATTGGGATAGGCCTGAAGGTTCAACCCCAGACGCGGCTGGGTGAAAGTCCAAGCGTCCCGCACTGTGCCGGCGGCATCCACGACGAACAAGGTGACTTCGCGGTTCTGCAACCCAAACGGGACGGGCCACGTGCGACAGGCTCCGGGGGCCAGCGTCCCACCCAACGGCACGCGATCGGAGAAATCCGCGCGCGAGGCGAGGAACAGTTGATCGAGATTGGTGGCGGCCGGACCAGCATTGAACAACTCGACCCACTCAAGCCGCCCGCCTTGCGCAGCGAACTGAACTTCATTCAATCGCACCGGGCCGACGAGCCCGGTCCAGACCGGCGCAGCGGGCGACGGGGCTGATTGGGTTGAAGTAGTGGGGGCTGTGAGCCGGAGTCCAAACACGATGTCGGAGCTTTGCGCGCTCACCTGGTGTACTTCGGCGGCGATCACGTTCGTGCCCCGCACCAGCGTGCCGGCCGGCAGGGTGACCACGCCGGTTTCCTCCTCGGCGGTGCCGACGCTGCGCGCGGAAAACGTGTCCTTGGTGATCGGACCGGCGGGCATTCCAGGTCGTGCGATTTCCTTGCCGTTGAGATAATAGACTGCGCCGTCGTCCAGGAACTGATCCACGACCACCGGGCTTTTGGCCGGGTCACCGTTAAAGACGAAGGCCCGCCGGAAGTAGTAGGTAATTTGACCGGCCGGCAGACGCGTGCGCAGTCCGGGGCCGGACAAGGTCGCGCCGCTAAAACCCAGCAAACCCTCGCCTTTAGGCCACGCAGAATCGTCGAACCCAGTCTCGTTCCACTTCGCCGGCACCGGCTCCGCCCGCGCCCAATACCGCCACACATCGGGATAGTCCGTCAGCCGCAGTCCGGGAGTTGCGGGGACAGCTTCGGGGCTTCGCGCGGCCGGTTCAGCGCTCAAACGGGGATCGAATCCCGGAGTTCCTAGGGGCTGGGCGCTGACCGTCCAGTTGCGGGCGTCGTCCACTTTCCGGTTGCTGTCACGCAAGACCAGGGTATGCCCCGTGCCATTCGCTGCGGGCGACCAAGGGCCACGATCCCCGTAGCGCACTTGGCAGACCACTGTGCCATTCTTGTCGAGCAGGGCAATGCGATCGCCGGTGGGCACCAGATTCCCCACCCACGGACCGAAGACGCGGACGTTCGTCGGCAGGTTGGTGTACGCGGCGCGGGTGGCATCCGGCGTCGCACTCGAAATCACAATGCGTTCAAAGGCTTTTAGAAACGAAGTGCTGGCGTTGGTCGCGCTGAACTCGGGAAAACCGAACTCGATGTTGCCGGTGAGCCGCCAGCGGGCGATGTCGAAGGGGGTGGCCGTTTGATTCCAGACCTCCACCCACGCGGGCAGCCCGCGGGGCGGACTGTGCATGATCTCCGTCAGCACGACTTGCTCGCCGACAGCCGTCAGGGCCCTCAGCAGCACCAGGGCGCAGAGGACCACGCGGACGAGGTGACGATGTTCAGCCAGGTGCATGGGCGAATTCGTCCGATGGTAGGCAAGCGTTGTGGGTGCCGTCGATAGAAACACAAAGCTTTGCACGAAGCGCCGCCGCTTTCCCCTCGACACGCCCCGGTCCGACTCCAACTATCTTTCCCATGATTTCGCGGACCAAATCCGAAGCCCTCTTTGCGGAGGCCTTGCAGCATATCCCCGGCGGAGTGAACTCCCCCGTGCGCGCTTTTCGTGGCGTCGGCGGCCAGCCGTTCTTTGTCAACGCCGCGAAAGGTTCGCGCGTGACCACGGTGGACGGTGACGAGTTGATCGACTACGTCGGCACGTGGGGCCCGGCGATCCTCGGACACGCGCACCCCAAGATTATCAATGCCGTGAAGGCCGCCGCCGACCACGGCACCAGCTTCGGCATCCCGAATCCGTTTGAGGTCACGATGGCGAAGCTCATCAAGCAGCTTGTGCCCAGCGTGGCCAAGGTGCGCATGTGCAACTCCGGCACCGAGGCGTGCATGAGCGCCATCCGGCTCGCGCGCGGCTTCACGCGGCGCGATAAGATCATCAAGTTCGACGGCTGCTACCACGGCCACGCGGACTGTCTGCTGGTGAAGGCCGGTTCCGGCGCGCTCACCTTTGGTAATCCGGATAGCGCCGGCGTCCCTGCTGATACGGCCAAGCACACGCTCGTGCTGCCCTACAACGACGTGGATGCGTTGAAGGCGTGCTTCGCGGCGAACCCCGGCGAAATCGCGGCGGTCATCATCGAGCCCGTGCCGGGCAACGCGGGCCTCTATCTGCCGCGTCCGGGCTACCTCGAATTTCTCCGGCAGATCACGGCAGAGCAGGGGACCGTGCTCATCTTTGACGAGGTGATGACCGGCTTCCGCCTCGCGCCCGGCGGTGCGCAGGAACGTTTCGGCATCCGGCCGGACCTCTCGACCTTCGGCAAGATTATCGGCGGCGGTCTGCCCGTCGGCGCATTCGGCGGACGCGGCGACATCATGGACTGCCTGGCTCCGCTGGGTCCGGTCTATCAAGCCGGCACCCTTAGCGGCAATCCGCTGGCGATGGCAGCGGGTATTGCGGCGCTGGAAGAGCTTACCAATGCGGAATGCGGAATGCGGAATGCGGAATCGAAGGCCGCGAACGCCTACACGCGCCTGGAGCACCTCGGTGCCACCCTCGAAGCCGGGCTGCGCGACGCCGCGAAGTCTGCCGGCATCCCCGTCACCTTCAACCGCTGCGGCTCGATGTTCTGTGGCTACTTCACCAGCGAACCCGTCTGGAACCTCGCCGATGCCATGAAGGCGGACCGCGAACGCTTCAAGAAATACTTCCACGGAATGCTGGCCGAAGGCGTCTATCTCGCCCCCTCGCAATTTGAAGCGGGCTTCCTGTCCACGGCGCACAGTGAGGCGGATATTGAGCAGACGGTAAGGGCGGCGGCGAAGGTAATGGGAACTCTGTGAATTGAAATCAAGAGTTCAAGCAAAGTTGGAGAGGGTGCTTGGTTTTCCTTTATTTGAGTCTGTGGGAAAGCCTTTGCCTGCTTCGGTTACGAGTGTTGACTGTTGGGCCGATGCTGGCCGCTCAGGTTCATCAAAAAAATGGGAAAACTGCCGGATAATGGCTAGAAATGCATTGCAACGTTCTTTGGAGTCTCAGTATTCGACCGAGGGAATGTGGGAGAGAGCGCAGGAATGGGCACCCCTTCTAATCGAGATTCGCCCCGCGATCGACGGCTTTGTTGAATCGTTGTCGCCGAGAATACCGTTGTCAGATCAGTTGCGAACGAGGTTGGGGCATCAACTTTCTTGGGACATCTCGTTTATATGCTTGAAGTGTGAATTTAGCGATATCGTAGAACCAATTTTTTCGATACCGGTGTTGGAACCTTGGTACGCAGCGGGGCATTTCCCCTGTGGGTGGGATGGAAAAGAGTTTCCTAGGAGATGGGATGGCGTGATTCGAGAGGGGCAGTTGATGGTTTATTGATCATGCGTATTTTGGCCTTTGAAAACGGGACTATTCGCGTCGGCGTCGCGGTGAGCGATGAGTTAGGGATGGTTGCCCGGCCGCTTGAGTTCATCCTGGCGGCGATGGTGATGCGTTCAGCGGGTGGCCTGGAGTATGTGCGTTGTGGCTCCAGTCACTGACTGAAACTGATTGACGAGAACAAACTGCCACGGCCCCCGGAAAGCGAACCGGTGACATGCGTTGAGGCCTTGCCGCATCACAGCCATGTGAATTCACGTTCGGAGATGGTGGCCCAAAAGAGGTTTGCAATAGGGTGGATGTCAGTCAACCTTGTCACCATGAAAACGATACTGCGTCGCCAGCTTGCCCGCGAACCGAAGGCACTCAGTTCCCTTGAGCCGGGGGAAACGGCTCACATTCCCGACGCCAAAGGCGGTTTCCACGTCACCCGGGTGAAGTCGCGAAGAGTCACGGCGGAAGAAATGTTCGCCGAGCTAGACAAGCTCGCCCCCCACTGCCCGCCATTTGACACGCTGAAGCTTTCAGAGGATGAATCGTGAAGATTTACGCGGACACCTCTTTTCTGGTCTCGCTGCTCTATCCAGGCGACCCCAAACACGGCGCGGTGGTGGCCTTTTTCGCGCAACGGCAGGGCGATGATTGGCTTACCACGGAATGGTCTGCCTTTGAGACGTTGAACACCCTCCGTCAGTTGAGCATGGCACCGCCCGGCGCAAAACCGCAGGCGATTGAAGCCATTCGCCGCCTCTTCAAGCACTGGCACCGTCACGGGCCTTTCCAGCGCGAGGAGGTGGACATGTCCGTTGCGCTGGCGGAAGCCCACCAACTCAGCGCTGCGCATGGCAATTCCCGGCGGATGCGAAGTGCCGACGTGCTACACGTCGCGCTCATGGGGGAGCTAAACCCGGATTTGTTCGTAACCCGTGATAAGGACCAATACGCGCTCGCCGTCGCAGCCGGGGTAAACGCGCAACTTGTGCCCTAAAACACCCGGCCTGTCAGCTTCGCTCCGCTCTCGCGGTGGTAGGCGATGAAGCTCCCCTTGGGCGGACTCGCCACGCGGTCAACATTCCGGAAGCAAGGCCGTACGGGGTCCAGCTCGTCCGGCTCCATCATGGTGGAACTTTGTGGCGGCTTGCGGGATTCTTCGGTACCCGGTAGATTCAGCTCATGCCAGCACTGGCGACACATCGTTTCACTGCGGAAGAATACTACCGGATGGCCGAGACCGGCGTCCTCCCGCCTGACGCGCGGGTCGAACTGCTGGAGGGGGAGATTGTGGATAGGATGCCCAGCGGACCGTTTCACGCCGGAACGACCAACCGTCTGGCCAAGTTCTTCATCCGGCTGGGGCAGGATAACTGGGAGGTAGCGATCCAAACCCCGGTGCGGCTCAACGAGTATTCGGAGCCGCAGCCAGACTTGATGCTCCTTAAACCCGAAAAGCATGGCTACTTGAAGCGCCATCCCGAACCGGAAGACGTCTTCCTGCTGATCGAAGTGGCTGACAGTTCATTGGCGGTGGATCGGGCGCAAAAGCTGCCGCTCTACGGTCGCCCGTCCACGACCGTGCTGCGGGAAGGCGAGATCGCCCGGCCCGAGGCGTTTCCCGAAGCAGCGGTGGACGTTGCCGCGTTGCTGCTGCAGGCCGCCTAGCGGCTGCGAATTTTGGTGGCTGCCCGTTTTCTTTATCCTGATGAGAATCCTTGCCCTTGACCACGGAACTGTTCGCGTCGGCGTCGCGGTGAGCGATGAACTGGGGATGATTGCCCGGCCGCTGGAGTTCATTCCGGCGGAGCCGTGGGAGCCGTTCCTGGTGCGGCTCAACCAGCTTCTCGCGGAGTTGCAGCCGGAGCAGATCATTGTCGGCCTGCCGCGCAACATGGATGGCTCGCTCGGTCCGGCGGCGGAGAAGGTGCGGGTCTTCGTGGCGAAATTGCGCGAGACGATTACGATCCCGATCCGCACTTGGGACGAGCGGCTGACCACAGTGCAAGCGCAGCGGATGCTCCATCAGGCAGGCCACAAGGCGAAGGATCAAAAGGGCAAGATGGACCAGACGGCGGCGGCGATCATCTTGCAGAGCTATTTGGACAGCGTGAGCTGAACTGTTTTTTTAGCCACAGATGAAACACAGATGGGACACAGATAGGGCAGGCGGGGTTAGTATGGAGAGCAGTAAGACGGGGGGCTTGAGTCCACAGTCTGCATGCTTTTCCTGCCTTCCTGTTTTCCTGATTAATTTCCCCATCTGTGTTTCATCTGTGTCCATCTGTGGCTAAAGGAATTTGTCAGCATGGTTAAACTGAAGATCACCATCGCCTACGACGGCACGGCATACGACGGCTGGCAGACACAGAAGACCGGCGTGGGGGTGCAGGAGAAGGTGGAGGAGGCGCTGACGAAGTTGTTTCCCAGCCGGCCCAAGGTGTTTGGATCAAGCCGCACGGATTCGGGCGTACACGCGCTGGGCATGGCGGCACATTTCGAGGTGACGCGCGCGGAGTGGCGCATGAAGACGGCGCGGCTTTTACTGGCGCTCAACGCGCATCTGCCAGAGGACATCCGTGTGCAATCGGTGCGCCGGGTGCCGGCGGTGTTTCACGCGCGGTTCAGCGCGGCGGGCAAGGAGTATCGTTACCAAGTTTGGAACCACCCGGCGATGAACCCGTTGCTGCGCACGCAGGCCTGGCATTTCAAGCGGAAGCTGGACTTGGTGGCGATGCGCGCGGCGGCGCGGGATTTTGTGGGGAAGCATGACTTCCGTTCCTTCCGGGTGAACCCGAGCTATGACACGGATTCGACCGTGCGGACGTTGTCGAAGTGCGAAATCCGGCGGCGTGGGCCGTTGCTGACGTTCGTCATCGAGGGCGACGGGTTTCTTTACAAGATGTGCCGGGGCATCGTCGGCACGCTCGTGCAAGTGGGGGAGGGGAAGATCCCGCGGGACGCGGTCCGCGCCATTTTGACTAAGTGCGACCGGACCGTGGCCGGGATGACGGCGCCGGCCCAGGGGTTGATCCTGTGGCGCGTGATGTACGACGCCAAGAATTTGAACCCGAAGCCCCGGCCGGAATGAACATCGTCCTCCTCGAACCGGAAATTCCGCCGAACACGGGCAACATCGCCCGGCTGTGCGCGGCGACGCGGACGACGTTGCACCTCATCGAGCCGTTCGGATTCAAGCTGGACGATGCGGCGCTGAAGCGGGCGGGGATGGATTATTGGCGGCATGTCCGCTGGCACCGGTGGCGGAACTGGCACGAGTTTGTGGGCGGGCTGGGTCCGGACGCGCGGCTCTGGCTGGTGGAATCGGGGGGCAGCCGGCGCTATGACGAGGTGCGGTTTCAGGCGGAGGATTACCTGGTTTTCGGGCGGGAAACGGCCGGCCTGCCCCAGGCCCTGCTGGCCGAGCGGCCGGACGCTTGGTTGCGCATCCCCATGTTCAACCCGGAGGCGCGGTCCTTGAACCTCTCCAACTGCGTGGCGCTCGTCCTTTATGAAGCTTTGCGGCAGCAGGGGTTTACAGCGGAAACCTGAGGCAAAAGTTCGTGGTTTTTCCTTAGTGCAATGCGGCGGAACCTGGGCTAATCTCAAACAGTTCCGAACACGCTGGGTTTGACATCGTGACGCGTGCCGGTAACAGTGAAACGCAGTAGCCGATCAACCTTTCAATCATCGTTTAAGCCGTGCCAGTCAAAGACGATTACTTGGTAGATACGATGGCGGACATGGGTCTGGTGACCAATGAAGACGTCGCCCAAGCCCGCGCCGAGGTCGAATCCGGCGAGTTCCCCGATCAGGGAGTGATCGACCGGTTGCTCGCGACGCAGATCATCAATTCCGCCCACGTCACCCAGGCCAAGGCGATCCAGTTCGGCATGGAGACGGTGGACCTTTCGGGCCTCACCCTGAAGGACGATGCGCTCCAGATTCTGCCGCGTCACATCGCGAACAAGTACAAGTGCGTTCCAGTTTTCTACGGTGAAGGCAACCTGATCGTGGCGATCACCGACCCGTCGGACCTCGACACGATGGACAGCCTGCGCCATGTGCTGAAGGTGGATAACCTGGAGTTCCGGGTGGCCACCGAAGACCAGGTGGAGCAGGTCATCGCGAAGCACTACGCCACGGCGGAAGAGTCCGTCGCCGGCATGTTGCAGGACCTGACGGAAGGGGAAATTGACCTGGGCTTCAACACGGCCGGTGCGACGGACGAAAATGCCGAGGTGGATGCCGACGCGCCGCTGATCAAGCTGGTCAACACCATCATTGCCGACGCCTACAAGATGCGCGGCTCGGACATTCACATCGAACCGCTGGAGAAGCGCCTGCGCATCCGGTACCGCATTGACGGTTGCTTGCAGGAAGTCAACAGCCCGCCCAAGAAGCTTCAGAACGCGATCATCAGCCGTCTCAAGATTCAAGGCGGCATGTCGATCGCCGAGCGCCGCATCCCGCAGGACGGTCGTATTCAGCTGGAGATTTCCGGCAAACCCATCGATCTCCGCGTCAACTCGCTGCCCACGGTTCATGGCGAGAGCATATGCATGCGTATTCTGGACAAATCCGGCCTCAAGCTGGGTTTGACGGAACTGGGCTTCCTCACGGACGACCAGCAGACCTTCGAACGGCTTATTGGTTTGCCGGACGGCATCTTGCTGGTCACTGGCCCCACCGGCTCGGGCAAGACCACGACGCTTTACTCCTGCCTCAACTACATCAACCGGCCGGACAAGAAGATCATCACCGTCGAAGACCCCGTCGAATACGTGCTCGCCGGCATCAACCAGGTCCAGGTCAGCGAAGTGATCGGCTTAACCTTCTCCGCCGCCTTGCGCGCGATGCTCCGTCAGGCGCCCAACGTGGTCATGCTGGGGGAAATTCGTGATAATGAAACTGCGACCATCGCCATCAACGCGTCGTTGACTGGTCACTTCGTCTTTTCCACGCTGCACACCAACGACGCCCCCGGTGCCGTGCAACGTCTCGTGGATATCGGCATCAAGCCCTTCCTCGTGGCCACTGCCTTGCGGGCTGCCATCGCCCAGCGTCTCGTGCGCCGCATTTGCAAGAAATGCATTGGCCCGTCGCTGCCCAGTGAGATCGAACTTAAGACCTTGGACCTCGACCCCAATCTGCCCGGAGCGAACTACTCCAAGGGCATGGGATGCGACAACTGCAACAAGAGCGGCCACCGCGGACGGTTCGGCATCTTCGAGGTCTTCGTGACCGATGACAGCATCCGGAAACTGGTTTTTGAACGCGCGTCTTCCACGGTGCTGCGGGCCCGCGCCCGGGAAACGGGCATGCGCAGCCTGCGCGAGGACGGTGCCCGCAAGGTGGTTTCCGGCATGACGACCGCCGATGAAGTGATCAAGGCCACCACGGCCGACGCCAAGGGCGGCCATTGAACCGATCTTACTAAACTGAACCCAGTCCCCGATCTACTCTAAGAGCCTATGGGAATGTACGCGATGTCCGATCTGTTGCAGTTGATGGTGTCCGAGGGCGCCGCCGACCTCCACGTCCGCGTGGGCATTCCGCCCTGCATCCGGGCGCATGGCGTGTTGGAGCGGATTCAAGGCCCCATCTGCACTCCGGAGGACACCGAGGAATTGATGACCAGCATCACCTCCGAAGAACATGTGCAGCAGGTGCGGACGAAGGGCGGCGCGGACTTTGGCTTCGCCTTCGGTGAACTGGCCCGTTTCCGGGTCAGCGCGTTCAAGGAGAAGGGTAATTTCGCCCTCGTCTTGCGGCAGATTCCCACGCGGTTGCTGACCATCGACCAGATCGGCCTCTCTCCGACGCTCGTCGAGGAATTGATTCACAAGCCGCGCGGCATGATTCTGGTGACCGGCCCCACCGGCTCGGGCAAGTCCACCACGCTGGCCTCGATGATCAACATCATCAACGAGACCTCCGACCACGCGCACATCATCACGGTCGAAGACCCCATCGAGTTCTACCACAAGCACAAGAAGGCCGTAATTACCCAGCGCGAGGTGCACATTGATGTGCCGAGCTTCGCCGAGGCACTGCGTCGCGCGCTCCGTCAGGACCCTGAAGTAATTCTGGTCGGTGAGCTGCGCGATCTTGAAACCATTGACGCCGCGCTTACCGCCGCTGAAACGGGTCACGTCGTCTTTGGCACGCTGCACACCAACTCGGCTGCGAAGACCATTGACCGTATCGTCAACGCCTTCCCGATGCAGCAGCAGGAGACCATCCGCATCCAGCTTTCCACTGCGTTGGTCGCGGTCATCGCCCAGATTCTGGTGCCCACCAGCGACAAGCCGGGCCGGCTCGCGATTCATGACATCATGGTGATGACCAACTCCATCTCCGCATTGATTCGCGACAACAAGACCTTCCGCATCATTTCGGACCAGCAGACCGGTGCGAAGTTCGGCATGAAGACTTTGGATGGTGGTTTGTTGGAGTGGTATGTGAAGGGCCGCATTTCCCGGGATACCGTTGTCAACCGATGCATCGACGCGCAGGCCATCATGGGCAAGCTCGCCGAGGTGGAGGCCAAGATGGCCGAGGAGAAGGAAGGTAAGGAATAGCCATGTCCGCCAACATCTCAGACCCGTTGCTGGCCCTCGTTCGCGAGCGCGGGATGATTGATGACCTGCAGCTCGAGGAGGTGATGCAGGAGAACAACAAAAGCGGCAAGCCCATCGGCCAGATTCTGATCGATGCGCACATCATGGATCTGAGCACCCAGCTCACGATCATTGCCGAGCATCTGGGCACCGAGGTGGTCACGGGCATCAAGGACATGCAGATACCGCCGGAGGTCATCGAGGCGATCCCGGCGGCCACGGCGCGGATGTATGAGTGCCTCCCGCTGGAATTGCACGGCAACGCCCTCCGGGTGGCCCTGGCTGACCCGCTGAACCCGGCTATTGTGGACGAGGTCGGGTTCATCGTGCGCAAGGAACTCGTGGTGGTCGTCGCCGACCCGAAGGAGGTCAAGGACGCGCTGGCGAAGATTTACGCGGAGCAGTCGGAATCCTTCGATGACATCATCAACTCGCTCTCGGGCGACGGTGACAGCGTCAAGGAACTGGAAAAGGCCACGGCGGAGGATTCGGCGGAGGCGATGGCCGCGATGGCCAATGAGACGCCCATCATCCGGTTCGTCAATCTGATCCTCTACCAGGCAGTACAGGACCGGGCGAGCGACATTCACTTCGAGCCGTTCGAAGACGAGTTCAAGATTCGTTACCGCGTGGACGGTGCGCTTTACGAGATGGCACCGCCTCCACGTTATCTTGCCCTGCCGGTCATTTCCCGTTTGAAGGTGCTGGCCAATCTGAACATCTCGGAGCGGCGACTTCCTCAGGACGGACGTATTTCAATGAGCCTGGCCGGCAAGCGGATCGACCTGCGCGTGTCGGTCCTGCCCACCAAGTTCGGTGAGTCAGTCGTGTTGCGCGTGCTGGATCGTTCCTCTGTCAGCCTCGATCTCGAAAACCTCGGCATGCGGAAACAGGTGTTCGAGTCGGTGGGTTCCATCATCCAGAACCCCAACGGCATCTTCGTGGTCACCGGGCCGACGGGTTGTGGCAAGACGACCACCCTGTACGCCTGCCTTCGGCGCGTCAATGCCTTGGATACCAAGCTGCTGACCGCCGAGGACCCCGTCGAATATGATGTCGAAGGCATCATGCAAGTGCCCATCAATGAAAGCACGGGCATGACCTTTGCCAAGGCGCTCCGCGCCTTCCTGCGGCAGGACCCTGACATCATCATGGTGGGTGAAATGCGTGACTTGGAAACGGCGCAGATCGCTGTGCAGGCCTCGCTCACGGGCCACTTCGTGCTCAGCACGCTGCACACGAATGACGCCACCGGCGCCGTGACCCGTTTCGTGGACATGGGCATTGAACCGTTCTTGATCTCCTCGACCCTGATGGGCGTGCTCGCCCAGCGTCTGGTACGCACCATCTGCCCGAAATGCCGCTCCCCCTTTGAGCCGACCGAGAACCAGTTGAGTCTGTTGGGATTGACCGCCGCCGAGGTCGGAGACCGGACCTTCCACTACGGGCGTGGGTGTGAAAATTGCAACGACACGGGGTACAAGGGACGGTCGGGGATTTATGAACTTGTTGAGGTCAATGACGCAGTCCGCACCATGATCAACGAACGCGTCCCGTCCATTGTGATGCGCCAGCGCGTCATTGAAATGGGCATGGCCACCATCCGGGCGGATGGCATGCGGTTGATTTTTGACGGTAAAACCACCGTTGAAGAAGTGACCAAATACACCTAACCGGAGGAAAACCTATGCCTGTCTTCCAATATGAGGCCATGGACGCCAAGGGCAAGCCCACCAAGGGCACCTTGGAGGTCGCCAACCAGAGCGAGGCCCTCACGCGTCTCAAGGAGATGGGCTACTTCCCGACCAAGGTGGTCGAGTCGGACAAGGGCAAGGACAAGGACAAAGGCAAGGACGCCAAAAAGGATGGCAAGGATGGCAAGGCCGGCGGCAAGGGAGCCAAAAAGGGGGGGCTCCAGATCAACCTCAAGATTCCCGGGCTCGGGGGCAAGGTTGGCACCAAGACGCTTTGCAATTTCACCCGCCAGCTGGCCACGCTGGTGGACGCCGGTTTGCCCTTGATGCGCGGCTTGATCGTGCTTCAAAAGGGTGAAAAAGATCCCACCTTGCGGGAGATTCTCGGGAAGTTGGCCTCCGGGATCGAAGGCGGCAGCACCTTTTCCGAGTCCCTGGCCCAGCATCCCAAGGTCTTCAACAAGCTGTTCGTGAACATGGTGAAGGCCGGCGAACTCGGCGGCGTGCTCGAAGTCACTCTTACCCGTCTGGCAGAGTTCGCGGAAAAGGCTGAAAAGATCAAAGGCAAGGTCAAGGCCGCCCTCTTCTACCCCATGGCCGTCATGACCGTAGCCGTGGGCATCGTCGCCTTGCTCATGATTGTCGTCGTGCCCAAGTTTGAGGAAATCTTCAAGGACATGTTGGGTGATCAGGGTCTGCCGGAGTTTACCATGCTGGTGTTGAACATCAGCCGGTTCATCCAGCACAACTTCCTGGCCACCGCCGGCATCGTTGCCGCCATGGTTATTTCCTTCAAATTGTTCCTCAAAACCAAGTTTGGCGCCCGGATGTTTGACAAATTCTCGCTCAAGATTCCCGTATTTGGTGAGGTCATCCAGAAGGTGGCCATTTCCCGTTTTACCCGTACATTGGGCACCCTGATCAGCTCCGGCGTGCCGATTCTTCAGTCCCTCAACATTGTCCGGGAAACTTCGAGCAACATCATGTTCGCCGAGGCGGTGCAAAGCATTCACGACAGCGTCAAGGAAGGTGAAACCATCGTCGGCCCGCTCGAGGCCTCCAAGATCTTCCCACCCATGGTGGTGTCCATGGTGGACGTCGGTGAGCAGACCGGCGCGCTGCCGGAGATGTTGATGAAGGTCGCCGACAACTACGAGGAAGAGGTGGATAACGCCGTTTCGGCCATGACCTCGCTGCTGGAGCCGATCATGATCGTCTTCCTGGCCGTGGTCGTTGGCAGCATCGTCATCGCGATGTTCCTCCCGCTCATCAAGCTGATGGATTCCCTCGGCGGCGGCGAAGACGACAAGGGCGGCGGCAAGGGCAAAAAGGGCAAGGATTAATACCTCCCTTCAGGCAGCTCACCCGCAGGCCCGCCCGCAACGGCGGGCCTGCGCCTTTTTTGGAGTCGCGCTCTTGTCTAGTGACGTGTCGTCCCGCTAGCCTTGCCCCATGACGAACAACGAAGCCCTGCAACTTTTCCGCCAGACCGGCGCGCTGCTGGAAGGCCATTTCATCCTGCGCAGCGGCCTGCACAGCCGGCAATTCTTCCAATGCGCCCAGGCGCTCCAGCAGATGCCCGTCGTCGAGCAGTTTGGCGCGGCGCTCGCGGAACAGTTGCGCCCGCTCGGGGCGGTCACGGTCATTTCCCCGGCCATGGGCGGCCTTGTCATCGGCCAGGAAGTCGCCCGGCAGCTTCGCCTGCGCTTCATTTTCGCGGAAAAGGAGGAGGGCAAGCTCGTCCTCCGGCGCGGTTTCAAGATCGCTCCGGGTGAGCAACTGCTGGTCATCGAAGACGTCGTCACCAAGGGAGGCCGCGTGCAGGAGACCATGGACATCGTCCGCGCCCATCAGGGTGTCGTCGCCGGCGTGGGCATGGTGGTGGACCGTTCCAGCGGCGGCGTGAATCTCGGAGTCCCCACGGTCAGCCTCATCAAGCTGGACGTCGAAACCTTCCCGGCGGACCAACTGCCGCCCGATCTGGCCGCCCTCCCGCCCACCAAACCCGGCAGCAAATAGCGCCGTTGAATTGCAACCGCGCGCCGCCCTGCTAGCTTCGCGCGCGTATGGCATTCGATTCCTTCCGCGACTGGATCAACCAGCTCGACCGCGCCGGTGAACTGCGCCGCATCACGCAGCCCGTCGCCACCGAGCTGGAGATCACCGAACTGGCCGACCGTGAAATGAAACGGCCGGGCGGCGGCCAGGCGTTGCTCATCGAGCAGCCCACCGTCAACGGCGTCGTCTCGCCATTCCCTGTGGCCATCAACACCCTGGGCTCGCACCAGCGCATGGCCATGAGCATGGGGGCCGAGTCCGTGGATGCCGTCGCCGCCGAGTTGGGCGCGCTCATGAAGGCCAAGCCCCCGACCTCGATGGCGGAGGCGATGAAACTCCTCTCCCTCGCCCTCGATCTGCGCCACGCCAAACCCAAGGTGGTGAGTTACGGTCCCTGCAAGGAAGTCATTCATTTAGTCGATAGTCCCAAGTTGAGAGTTGAAAGCTGGCCCAAAGCGCCCGATTGGCAGAATCCATCAACTATCAACTCTAAACCATCAACTCTCCTCAACCTCCCCATCCTGAAGTGCTGGCCCCTCGACGGCGGCCGTTTCATCACGCTGCCTTGCGTCGTGACGCAGGACCCGGACACCGGCGATCGCAACCTTGGCATGTACCGGGTGCAAATCTACGACAACCAGACCACCGGGATGCACTGGCAGCTACAGAAGGTCGCGGCGCGGCATGGCCGGCGGTATTACGAGCGCGGCGAGCGCATGCCCGTGGCCATCTTTCTCGGTGGCGATCCCATGTATCCCTTCGCTGCCACCGCGCCGTTGCCCGACGGCCTCGACGAATTCCTTCTCGCCGGCTACCTCCGCAAGAAGTCCGTCGAACTGGTTAAGTGCGAAACCAACGACCTCGAAGTCCCCGCCAATTCCGACTTCGTCATCGAAGGCTACATCGACCCCCAGGAGCCCTTGCGCGACGAAGGACCGTTCGGCGACCACACCGGCTATTACACGCTGCCCGAGCCGTATCCCGTCTTCCACGTCACCGCCATCACGCACCGCCGGGACGCCATCTATCCCGCCACCATCGTGGGCATTCCGCCAATGGAGGACTTTTACATCGGCGGCGCGTCGGTGAAACTCTTCCTGCCCATCTTCAAGATGAACTTCCCCGAGATCATGGACATCGCGCTGCCCGCCGAAGGCGTCTTCCACAACCTCGTTTTCGTGAGCATCCGCAAGACCTACCCCATGCAGGCCTACAAGATCATGCACGGCCTCTGGGGCATGGGGCAGATGATGTTCACCAAATACATCATCGTGGTGGACGACGACGTGGACGTGCACAACACCAGCGACGTCCTCTTCCGCCTCTGCGCCAACACTGACCCGCAACGCGACAGCATTTTCACGAAAGGCCCGTCCGATGTGCTGGATCACGCGACCTCCGAGATCGCGGCGGGTTCCAAGCTGGGCATTGACGCGACGAAGAAGCTGCCGGGCGAAGGTTTCAAACGTTCGTGGCCGCCCCTGATCAACATGAGCGACGAAGTCCGCCGGAAGATTGATTCGATCTTCGGCGGCAGACACTGACTCGATATTCATCTTCCTCTCGCGCCAGACCGGAGTGAAAGCGGAGACGGAATAGCGCGTTAAAATTGACCGGAAAATCCACTTGCAACGGCCCTGATTTTTGGTCAATAGTTAACCACCTGGTTAAATGTAGTGCGAAAACTTTGAACCGCACATTCGCCGCGCTGGCCGACCCGACCCGGCGGCGCATCCTGGAACATCTGGCAGGCGGCGACCGGTGTGTGACCGATCTCGCGAAGCCGTACCGGATGTCGCTGCCCGCCGTTTCCAAACATCTGCGCGTGCTGGAAAAAGCCGGACTGGTCCGCCGTCAACGCGACGGGCGGCTCCACCGCTTGAAACTTGAAGCCAGACCGATGCAGCAGGCACAGGCGTGGATCGAGGAATACCGGAAATTCTGGGACCAGAGTTTTAACCGTTTGGACGAGTATTTGAAAAAATTGCAAACCCAAGAGAACCAATGAGCACAGCAAAAGCGACAGGAAACAACATCAAGCTGCAGATCACCCGTGTTTTTAACGCACCCCGCGAACGGGTTTTTCAGGCGTGGACCGATGCGAATCATTTCAGGGAATGGTTCGGGGCGGCGGCATGTGAAGGGTCGTCGCTTCAATCCGTGAAGGTGGACGCGCGCCCCGGCGGCAAATACCGCCTGCAAGTGCGGCGGGCTGACGGCGAGTTTTGGACGACCGTCGGGACTTATCGCGAAGTAAAACCGCCGGAACGCCTCGTCTTCACCTGGCAATTTGAAAAGGACGGCAGCGGCGATGAGTACGGGGAGGTTGAACCGCCTGAAACCCTCGTGACGGTGGAATTAAAGGCGCGTGGCAAGCAGACGGAATTGACGCTGACGCACGAACTATTTGCCTCCACCGAGAGCCGCGACCGCCACGAAGAAGGCTGGGGCAAGTGCCTTGCCGAACTGGGAATCTTTGTTGAAAAATAGGATGATGCGTCTGTCGTTGCCAGGGTGACTTCTGGGTCAGGAGCCGTCTGGCACCCGCCAACTGAACGTTGCCGGCTGCCACGGATTGCGGCCATGCCCATGCGTGCTACGCGCGCGACATGCCCTCATCAGCTTCAGAGCGAAGAGGAAAACGGCAGCTTCCACGGCAGACCTGCGGCGATGCCGATGATATCCAGGATGACATAGTTCCAGATCAGATAAGCCACCACGCCGCCACCCAGGACGAGCAGCGTGGTGTTGACGATGCGGTTGCGTTCGCGCCTGGCGGCATCCAGCGTGCAGATGCCGCGACGACGGAAATAGACCACCAATCCGGCCACGGCCAGGCTCAGGCTCACCGCATAGAGCACGTAACGGGTCGGCCCCCAGTAGAGCCGGTCGGACAACGCTGCTGCCGTGCTGACGGAGGCCAGGCCGAAGAGCACCAGCACCACGCTGGGCAGGCAACACAGGCTGGCCACAACCGCGCTCGATAACACTAGCCCCAGCAGCGCGCGCCAGTTCTCGCGCGGCTGCGGATTGGACGGTTGGTCAGGTTCGTTCATGTCCAACTAGTAACACGATAAAGTGGGTTCCAGTATCAAATTGCATCTGACGCCGGTACTGCTACCAAGTCCTAACAAAAATTGGATGGCGGTGGTGATAGCTCGATCCCTTCCCCCTCACCCCGGCCCTCTCCACCTCTGTTGGTTTGCGCACAGTTCCTCAGAAGCAGGGCGATATGAGAACATTATGACAATTTCACTGTCGTCCACGATGATCTGTTCGATGAGTGATTCGGCAATCCGGCGCTTATCGTCGGTCGCCATTGTGAGCCAACCGTCATATGCGCGGTGGTCTCGGCACATCAGTCACCCGGAGGGTATCCGACCTCGGCTTGGAGCTTCGGCGGGGAGGCATTGAGCTGTTTTAGACCGACTTCCGCTACTGGGGTTGAGTGTGGGTTGGGGCTGGTGATTTTACTGTCGGTTCGGAAACAAAAGGGGACGGTGGCGAGTTCAAAAGAGGACAGATGGTTTGCGGTTCCAACCGTTCCAAGATCGAGGGCTTGCGTAACCCACCAATAAACACTGGTGGAGGCGGGGGGAATTGAATTCATAAGAGGGCTTCGTGATGGTGCGTGATAAGTGATGAAACCCGCATGGATATTGAAGGATTTGCGTTTCGTGGTTTCCAGCCGAAACGCAGCATCACGCATCAAAACGCCTGTGCGGTGTCCCGTCCTGTCCCGTCAGAACGGGAGGACGGGGGAACGATTCCTCCTGCCTCTGTCGGGGAAGATTCTAGCCGGACGAAGAGGTTGAGGACGGGGGAGGAATTCCTCCTGCCAGTGTCGCTGGAGATTTTGAC